>NZ_FOEB01000004.1:0-256712 GCF_900110515.1 Methylobacterium sp. ap11
CGCCCGGCGGTGGTGCAGCGGAAAGTGACGAACGGCTATCGGGCCATGTGGGCGGCCGCAGGCGAGGCGGACGTGCGCACGGTCGTCGACACCGCGCGCCTCACGGGCGCCGACACCTTCGCCACCCTCCTCAAGACCATCCGCGCCTGATCGCTTCCCGGGTTCACCTCGTCCTCGACAAGGTCAGGCGGCTCGTGCACCGCGCCGAACCCCGTGGGTAATTACGCATCAGGATGAGGTTTTTCGTATGATAAAGTATATCAATCGGTAAAATAGAATATTATATCCGCACGGAAGGCTGCGAAACCGGTCTTCATTTTGGAGTAAACGGGTGCGAAATCGTTCCGAGTCTCGAACTTGAACGCCGCGACGTCCGACCGGACGGCCACCAACTCCGCTTTCATTTCGCAGCGGACGGCCGCAAACGCGTTCCGGGTCTCGACCCGGACCGCCGCCATTCCCGAGCGGATCGTCGCGAACTCGGCATGTGCCGAGCCTTCGAGGCTCTGCAGGTCGGCAGGCCGCCCTGGACCGCCTCGGCGAAGACCTACGACAGCCCCTCCGCCTGTTCGGCGGAGAGGTGCACGCGCTCGCGCTGCACCTTCGCCGATCCGAGGGTGTCGAAGCCGACCGTGGTCATGCCGCGATCCTGGCATCGGCCGGTGCGCCGCGACGGGGCCCGGCCGGAGCCGCTCACACCCGCACGAAGGTCAGGTAGGTCGGCCGGCGCCCCTCGGCGGTGGTCTTGGCCTCGTAGCGGGTGCCGGGCCATTCCGGCCAAGGGGTGGTCCAGTCGGCGCTGCGGGTCGCGGTCCAGCGCAGGGCGGCGCAGCCGGCGGCGCGCACCAGGGTCCAGCCGACGTAGTCGTCGATGTCGGAGGCGAAGCGGAACTCGCCGCCGGGCTTCAGCACCCGGGCGATCTCGGTCAGCGATTCCTCCGAGACGAAGCGGCGCTTGCGCTGCCGGCGCTTCGGCCAGGGATCGGGGTAGAGCAAAAACACGCGTCCGATGCTGGCATCGGGCAGGCGCGGCAGCAATTCCATCGCGTCGCGGTCCCAGAACCGGACGGTGTCGAGCTCCTCCTCGTCGACGGTGCGCAGAAGCTTCACCACACCGTTGACGAAGGGCTCGCAGCCGATGATGCCGGTGCCCGGATTGAGCCGGGCCTGGGCGGCGAGGTGCTCGCCGCCGCCGAAGCCGATCTCGAGCCAGGTCTCGGCGACCGGCCGCGGAAAGAGGGCGGCGGGGTCGAGGGGGCCGGCCTCGGGCAGGCGCAGGCGTGGCAGGAGGTCGGCGAGGCGCTCCTCCTGGCCCGGGCGCAGGCGCTTGCCCTTGCGCCGGCCGTAGAAGGCGCGGGCCCGCTCGGGCCCCGCGTCGGTGTCGTGGTCGTCCATGATGTCCCGATGCCGAGGAAGGGGCGTGCGTGTCGACGCCCCCTAAAGCATTTTCCGACGAAGTGGATACCGGTTCGTCGTAGAAAATGCGGCAAACACGGAACGAGAGCGGCGCCGGATCAGGCCAGGGCGCTCTTGAGCTGGCCGACGAGGTCGGTCCGCTCCCACGAGAAGCCGCCGTCGGCCTCGGGCTCGCGACCGAAATGGCCGTAGGCCGAGGTGCGGGCGTAGATCGGCTTGTTGAGGCCGAGATGGGTGCGGATGCCGCGGGGCGACAGGTCGACGAGCTGGCCCAGGACCGACTCGAGCTTGGCCTCGTCGACCTCGCCGGTGCCGTGCAGGTCGACGTAGATCGACAGCGGCTTGGCGACGCCGATGGCGTAGGCGAGCTGGATCG
Organism: Methylobacterium sp. ap11; assembly: GCF_900110515.1. Lineage (NCBI taxonomy): Bacteria > Pseudomonadati > Pseudomonadota > Alphaproteobacteria > Hyphomicrobiales > Methylobacteriaceae > Methylobacterium > Methylobacterium sp. ap11. The sequence goes on from NZ_FOEB01000004.1 coordinate 1,793, forward strand.
TGGCCTTGCGGGCGAGACCGGCGGCGACGACGTTCTTGGCGAGGTAGCGCGCCGCATAGGCCGCCGAGCGGTCAACCTTGGTCGGGTCCTTGCCCGAGAAGGCGCCGCCGCCGTGCGGCGCGGCACCACCGTAGGTGTCGACGATGATCTTGCGGCCGGTCAGGCCGGCATCGCCGTCGGGACCGCCGATCACGAACTTGCCGGTCGGGTTGACGTGCCACACCGTGCCGTCGGTGACCCAGTTCTCCGGCAGCGCGGCGCGGATGTAGGGCTCGACGATGGCGCGCACGGCGGCCGAGTCGAGCGACTCGTCGAGGTGCTGAGTCGAGAGCACGATCTGGGTCGCCTCGACCGGGCGGCCGTCGACGTAGCGCAAGGTGACCTGGCTCTTGGCGTCGGGTCCGAGCTTGGCGGCGTCGCCCGACTTCGCCCTGCGGGCGTCGGCGAGGTCCTTGAGGATCTTGTGGGCGTAGTAGATCGGCGCCGGCATCAGGGCGGGCGTCTCGTCGGACGCGTAGCCGAACATGATGCCCTGGTCGCCCGCGCCCTCGTCCTTGTTGCCGGCGGCGTCGACGCCCTGGGCGATGTCGGCCGACTGGGCATGCAGGTAGATGGCGACGTCGTTGTTCTTCCAGTGGAAGCCGTCCTGCTCGTAGCCGATGTCCTTCACGGCCGCGCGGGTCAGTTCCTCCAGGTCCTTGAAGGTCACGGAATCGGGGCCGCGCACCTCGCCGGCGATGACGATCCGGTTGGTGGTCGCCAGGGTCTCGACGCCGAGGCGGGCCTCCGGCATCACCGCCAGGTAGGCGTCGACGACGGTGTCGGAGATGCGGTCGCAGACCTTGTCCGGGTGGCCCTCGGAGACCGACTCGCTGGTGAACAGGTAGTTGGAACGCGGCATAGGATGCGAAGCCCTCAAGGTCCCGTCGAGCGCGGCGCACCGACCGACCCTGCCCGACACATCGATCCGCGAGGTTCTGGCAGCCGGAATGCCGAACGTCAATCCGATGGACCGAAGGCGTCCGGTTTATCGAACGGATGTTGCCCGGACAGCGCGTGGTCGATCGCCCGCACCAGGCTGCCGAGGGACTGGCGCCGCTCCTCGTCGAGATGGGTGTCGGCGGCGCGGGCCACGGCCTGGGCGAAGTCGGTCCATCCCGCCTGGGCCTCCAGCCGGGCCTGCGGTCGGTCGCTGAGCCCGGGGGAGAGCTGATCGCGGCCCGGCATCCCCTCGAAGAAGAAGCCGACCGGAACGCCGAGCACCCGCGCCACCACGTCGAGGTCGGTGGCGCTCAGGCGGTTGGCGCCCTTCAGGTATTTGCCGAGCTGCGACAGCGAGACGTCGAGGGGAGTGGCCAGGGCCTCGCGGCTCAGGCCGGCGCGCAGGCGCCTCTCCTCGATGAGGCTGCCGATATGGACGTCGCGGAGATCCGCGGGTTTCCCGGCCATCTGGCGGCTCGCAGGTCGGCCCGCGCGTCGCGGCGCGGCATGAAAGGCGACGCCGGATTGTTGATTCCCGACCATTGCCATCGGGTAAATGCCCGCGCTTTGGCCGAACGGTTCATCCGTCTTAGCGGATGACGGTGGGTGAACCGGACTGGGCGATCATGCCGACACCCGGCCTTAACCCGTCCCGACGGAAGGTGCGGGGGATGCCGCGCCGCACTCACGACATGCCCTCGCTCCCGACGCCTCCCGCAACCGCCGAGGCGGCCCCGGGCCCGCGCGGTCGCGGGCGATGATGGACCCCGCCGACATCTGCCTGCGCTTGGGCGCCGCGATCCTGGCCGGCGGCCTGGTCGGCGTGAACCGCGAGATGCATTCGAAGCCCGTCGGCGTGCGCACGCTCGGGCTCGTCGCCCTCGGTGCGGCCCTCGTGACCATGGCCGGGTCGGGTTTTTCCGGCGACGGCACCGACGCCAATGCGAGCCGGGCGATCCAGGGCACCATCACGGGAATCGGGTTCCTCGGCGCCGGCGTGATCGTGAAGGGCGAGGGCGACCGGGTCCACGGGCTGACCACCGCCGCGGCGATCTGGGTGACGGCGGCCCTCGGCATCCTGTGCGGGCTCGGCGCCTTCCTGCCGCTCGCGCTCGGCACCGTGTTCCTGCTGCTGACGCTGTTCGTCGGCGGTGTGATCGACCGGGCGATCGACCGGCGCCGTCGCGCCAGGCACGATCGGCCCGGGAGCGACCCGGTCCCCCGGTAGCGGCGCGCCGGACGCGACGGCCCTCCCACGGGGTGAGCGGCAAGCGGAGCCGGCCAGGTGAATGCCCAGCCGGCCAATGCCCGGTCGGGGGTCAGGCCGGTACGGTGAGGGTCAGCACCAGGGAGGCCGCCAAGACCTGCCGGCCCGAGGCGTCGCGGACGTTGGCGTGGCACCGAAAACCATCGTCCCCACACGGCTCAGCCGCGAGCATCTCGACCAGGGCGGACCGAACGTAGTCGCGGATCGCACTCGTGTCCGCAAGCTCAACTCCCACGTCGTCGAAGGTGGCGACACCATCGAACGTATCGACGTAGACGAGCGGCATTGCGTCAACCTTCGCAAGATCTAAACAGCGTCTACTACTGATCGCAACGCGAAAGGTTCCCCCGCAGGTCATGGTCGAGCGAGCGTCGGCGCCCCGGCCGCGCCTCCGGGTCGGCCGTCGCAGGCCCGCGACGCCGCGACGGCTTGCATGCCCGCGAACTTCGCACCGCGCCGAACGTAATCCCTCGGAACGCCGCGAGGCGCCGGACCGGCCGGCCTCGCCCCAACGACGAGAGAGACAGGATCATGGCCTACGACATCCCGCCCCACCTGTCGGCGCAGCGCGCCGACCCCCCGGCCCCGATCGACGCCGACAAGCCGAACACGGCGATGCTGAAGGGCGACATCGATTCCGGCCGCAGCGGCGACAAGGTCGAGGTGTTCGACCCCGGCATGGCGATGCTCGGCACCTGCGAGGAGGCGGGCGGCAACGCGCTGTCGCCGAAGGACATCGCCCGCGCCCGCCTCGCCGAGATCAAGGAGCGCTGGCGGCTGTCGCCGCGCAAGCCGGGCTACGCGCACGACCGCGCCGACCCGACGCTCGCGCTCTATGTCGGGTTCATCGGGGTCGCGGGGGTCGGGCTGTCGGCCGCGATCTGGCTCGCCAGGGCCGCCGCCTGACGGCGGATCGGTCCCGGCGGAGTGTTCAAAGATCCCGGCGGCGGAGCGTCGCCGGGGTCGGCCACCCGTGTCAGGCGCGGCGGAACGCCAGGGCGGCGCGGAACGGTGCCGCGACAAGGGTGCACAAGGCGCCGACCGTGAGGACGAGGGCCACCGAGAGGAGCGCCCCGAAGATGCCGATGAAACGCACGCTGCTGCCTCGCTGGGGTGGCTTGGGGCCGGGTCGAATCCGCGGCCTGGTCGAGGGGCAGGAGGCGCCGCAATCAAGGCAGGAGTGAGGACTCCGCATCACGCTCAAGCCGAAATCGCCTGCGGCGTCGGACCACGGATCATCCTGTGAATCTCGGGGGACGGCACCACTCGTCCGAGCGGCGGGGCACCGGCGAACGGGACCCGCCGCACGGCACCCGGGCAGCCGGCCCGGCCGCAAAAAAGCACGCCCGCCGGAGGGATAGGACCTCGGCGGGCGGACCGTCTTCGGCGAATGGGGAACCCGCCTTCGAGGAGAGAACGTGGCGCGAGCGGGGCGGTTCCCGGCGTCGCGCCACGCGTCCCGGAGGGCCTATTCCCCGGCGGCGCTCTTGGCCGCCTTGGTCGCAGGCTTGCCGGTCGCGGGCTTCTTGGCCGGCGCTTTCTTGACGGCCTTTGCCGTATCGCCCGCGTCCTCGGTGCCGGTCGCCTTGGCGGCCGCCTTCCGCGCGGCGGGCTTGGGCTCCACCTCGCCGTCCTCCGCGGCCGTGTCCTTCGCCGCGGCCTTGGCGCTCTTCGCGGTCGCCTTGCCGGCGGTCTTGGTCGCGGTCTTGGTCGCGGTCTTGGCCGTGCTCTTGGCCGGCGCCTTGCGGGCGCCCGCCTTCTTCTTCGTCCCACCGCCGGCCTCGCGCCGGGCCGCGATCAGGCGCAACGCCTCGTCGAGGGTCACGGCCTCGGCATCGGCACCCTTGGGCAGCGTGGCGTTGATCTCGCCGTCGGTGACGTAAGCGCCGTAGCGGCCGGCCTTGACGGTGACCGGCTTGCCGGTGTCGGGCGTGGTGCCGATCAGGCGGCCGGGATCCTGCGCCGGGCGGCCGCCGCCCTGCTCCTTCTGGACGATCAGGTCGATGGCGCGGTTGGCGCCGACCTCCAGCACGTCGTCGTCCTTGCCGAGATTGGCGTAGGTCTTGCCGTGCTGCACGTAAGGGCCATAGCGGCCGATATTGGCCAGGATCGGCTCGCCGGTCTCCGGGTGGCGAGCCACCTCGCGCGGCAGCGACAGGAGCTTCAGCGCCTTCTCGAGGTCGACCGCCGACGGGGCGAGCCCCTTGGGCAACGAGGAGCGCTTGGGCTTCTCCGCCCCCTTCTCGGCGGAAGCCTCGCCGAGCTGCAGGAACGGACCGAAGCGGCCGTCGCGCAGGGTCACGGGCAGGCCGGTCTCGGGATCGTCGCCGAGCACCCGCACGCCGGGCTGGCCTCCCTCGCCCGCCCCTTCGCCGTCTCCGTCGAGGCCGGTGGCGTTGAGCTGGCGGGTGTACTTGCACTCCGGGTAGTTCGAGCAGCCGACGAAGGCGCCGAACTTGCCGAGCTTGAGCGAGAGCTGGCCGCTGGCGCAGTTCGGGCAGGCGCGGGGATTGCCGCCGTCGGCCTTGGCCGGGAAGATGTGCTCGGCGAGGAGCCCGTTCAGCGCCTCCAGCACTTCCGTGGTGCGCAGCTCCTTGGTGCCGGCGATCGCCGCGGAGAAGTCGCGCCAGAAGTCGCGCAGCACCGCCCGCCAGTCGATCTCGGCATTGGAGACCCGGTCGAGCTGCGATTCGAGATCGGCGGTGAAGTCGTACTCGACGTAGCGCCGGAAGAAGCTCTCGAGGAAGCCGGTGACGATCCGGCCCTTGTCCTCCGGCACCAGGCGCTTCTTGTCGATCTTGACGTATTCGCGGTCGCGCAGCACCTGCAGCACGGCGGCATAGGTCGAGGGCCGGCCGATGCCGAGCTCCTCCATCCGCTTGACCAGGCTCGCCTCGGAGTAGCGCGGCGGCGGCTCGGTGAAGTGCTGGGTCGCGGCGATGCGCTCGCGGGCGAGGTTGTCGCCGGCCTTCATCGGCGGCAGGCGGCAGGATTCCTCGTCCTCCTCGTCGTCCTTGCCCTCCTGGTAAAGGGTGAGGAAGCCGTCGAACTTCACCACCTGGCCAGTGGCGCGCAACTCGATGCGGCGCGGGCCGACCTGGGCGGCGATCTCGACGGTGGTGCGCTCCAACTCGGCCGATTCCATCTGGCTCGCCACCGTGCGGATCCAGATCAGCTCATAGAGCTTGGCCTGCTCGGGCTCGAGGAAGCGCGCGACCTCCTTCGGCAGCCGGGCGAGGTCGGTCGGGCGCACCGCCTCGTGGGCTTCCTGCGCGTTCTTCGCCTTCACGCTGTACTTGCGCGGCGCACCCGGCACGTAGGCGTCGCCGTACTCGGCGCCGATCACCTGGCGGGCCTGGGCCACCGCCTCCGGCGCCATGTCGACGCCGTCGGTCCGCATGTAGGTGATGAGGCCGACGGTCTCGCCGCCGATCTCGATGCCCTCGTAGAGCCTCTGGGCCACCCGCATGGTCTGGGCCGGCGCCAGCCCGAGCTTGCGCGAGGCCTCCTGCTGCAGCGTCGAGGTGGTGAAGGGCGGCTGCGGGTGGCGCTTGGCGGGCTTGGCCTCGACCGAGGCGACCGTGAAGGTGGCGAGCTCCAGGTCGCGCCGGAAGGCCTCGGCCTCCTCCGCATTGCCGACGTCGAGGCGCTGGATCCGCTTGCCGTCGGCACCCACCAGCCGGGCCTCGAACACCGCGCCGCTCTCGGTCTTGAGCGTGGCGACGATCGACCAGTATTCGCGCGGCTTGAAGGTCTCGATCTCGCGCTCGCGGTCGCAGACGAGGCGGAGCGCCACCGATTGCACGCGCCCCGCCGAGCGGGCGCCCGGCAGCTTGCGCCAGAGCACCGGCGAGAGGTTGAAGCCGACGAGGTAGTCGAGGGCGCGGCGCGCCAGGTAGGCGTCGACGAGGGCCTGGTCGATCGCCCGCGGCTGGGCCATCGCGGTCGCGACCGCATCCTTGGTGATGGCGTTGAAGGTGACGCGCTCGACGGGCACGTCCTTGAGCACCTTCTTAGCGTGCAGCGCCTCGAGCACGTGCCAGGAGATCGCCTCGCCCTCGCGATCCGGGTCGGTCGCCAGGATCAGCTTGTCGGCGCCCTTCACGGCCTTCGCGATCTCGGCGACCCGTTTCGCCCCGCGATCCTCGAGCTCCCACAGCATATGGAAGTCCTGCTCGGGATCGACCGAGCCGTCTTTCGCCGGAAGGTCCCGGATATGCCCGAACGAGGCCAGCACCTCGTAGTCGCTGCCGAGGTACTTGTTGATCGTCTTGGCTTTGGCCGGCGACTCGACGACGACGACTTTCATGGACGGGCTGCCTCTTCGAAGAGCACACCGCGGCAGATCGGGCTTCAACTTGTGCGGGGCGGCCGGCGCGGGGTGTCGCGCGGCGAAGCGGACAAGTGGGTGATGAAGGAGCGGTTGTCAAATACCGGCGATGGTCCGCAGGCGATCCTTGCCGCGGGCCTGCGCCGCTCCTATAGCCCTGGTCCCAGGATGAGCACCCAGGCACCCCCCGGCTTCCCGCACCGCCACCTCCTCGGCATCGAGGGCCTCTCGCCCCTCGACATCGCGGCGCTTCTCGACCGTGCCGACGAGGCCGTCGAGATCAGCCGCCAGGTCGAGAAGAAGCGCACGACCCTGCGCGGGCGCACCCAGATCAACCTGTTCTTCGAGCCCTCGACGCGGACCCAGTCCTCGTTCGAGCTGGCCGGCAAGCGCCTCGGCGCCGACGTGATGAACATGTCGGTCGCCTCCTCGTCGGTGAAGAAGGGCGAGACCCTGATCGACACCGCCGCGACCCTGAACGCGATGCGCCCCGACATCATCGTGGTGCGCCACCACCAGGCCGGCGCGGTGCATCTCTTGGCCCGCAAGGTCGATTGTTCGGTGGTGAATGCCGGCGACGGCGCCCACGAGCACCCGACCCAGGCGCTCCTCGACGCGCTGACCATCCGCCGCAACAAGGGCCGGATCGAGGGGCTGACGGTGGCCATCTGCGGCGACGTCCTGCATTCGCGGGTGGCGCGCTCGAACATCATCCTGCTCATGGCGCTCGGCGCCCGGGTGCGGGTGATCGGCCCCTCGACCCTGCTGCCGCCGGGCCTGCCCCGCTTCGGCGTCGAGGTCTTCACCGACATGCGCAAGGGGCTCGACGGCGTCGACATCGTCATGATGCTGCGGCTCCAGCGCGAACGGATGAACGGCTCCTTCGTGCCTTCCGTGAAGGAATACTTCCGCTATTTCGGCCTCGACGGCGACAAGCTGAGCCACGCCAAGCCCGACGCCCTGGTGATGCATCCCGGCCCGATGAACCGCGGCGTCGAGATCTCCTCCGAGGTCGCCGACGGCGCGCAGTCGCTGATCAAGGAACAGGTCGAGATGGGGGTCGCGGTGCGGATGGCGGTGCTGGAAGCGCTGGCGACGCATCTGCCGAACGCGTGAGGGGTTGGGCGTAACCTTAGGGAAGGGCGCCACGACCTGAATCCTCCCCCCTCTGCGGGGGAGGGTGGCCTGCGGAGCAGGCCGGGAGAGGGGCAGCGCGACGCTGATCCAGTGAGCGCCCGTCACCACGGTCGCGACGTCTCCGGAAGCGGCGTCCCCTCTCCCGCACCACTTCGTTGGGGCACCCTCCCCCGCAGAGGGGGGAGGGGTTGAGCGGCGAGCTTTAAGAGGAGGAGTGGGTGGAGCAAGAGAAGCGAAATCCCGTCCCCGGCCGGCTCGGGGACTTTGCCAAGGATCAGCGCTCCCTTTCCACACGCGACGAAGCCCTGTTCTGGAGCCAAGTCCGCGCCGGCCGCCTCTCCGGCCACAAGTTCAAGCGGCAGGTCCCCATCACCCCGTACATCGTCGATTTTCTCTGCCCTTCCGCCCGCCTGATCGTCGAACTCGACGGGGAGCCGCACGAGACGGCCGAGCGCCGCAAGCGAGACGCCGACCGGGATGCCTGGCTCCGCCGCCAATCTTTCGAGATCATGCGGTTCACGAACGACGCCTTCCTCGGCAATCCCCAACTCGCGCTCGACACCATACTCGCCGTAGTCGAGCGACGCTCCACTACGGCCCCGCACTCCGAGCGGCTTGATCCATGACCACACTCCTCACCAACGCCCACCTGATCGACCCCGCGACCGGCCGCGAAGGCCCCGGCGCGGTCCTCGTCCGCGACGATCGCATCGCCGACGTCCACTGGGGCAAACCCGCATCCGTGCCCGAGGGCGCGGACGTGATCGAGTGCGGCGGGCAGGTGCTGACAGCCGGCCTCGTCGATCTGCGCGCCTTCGTGGGCGAGCCGGGGGCCGAGCACCGCGAGACCCTGGCGAGCGCCAGCGCGGCGGCCGCCGCGGGCGGCGTCACCACCCTGGTCTGCATGCCCGACACCAACCCGCCGATCGACGAGCCGGCGATCGTCGACTTCGTGCTGCGGCGGGCCCGCGACACCGCCAGCATCCACGTGCTGCCCGCCGCCGCCATCACCAAGGGCCTCGCCGGCCAGGTGATGACCGAGTTCGGGCTCCTGACCGAGGCCGGTGCCGTCGCCTTCACGGACGGGCTCAAGGCGGTCACCAACGCCCAGGTGATGCGTCGCGCGCTGACCTACGCCCGCGATTTCGGCGTGCTGCTGATGCAGCACGTCGAGGAGCCCACGCTCGTCGGCGACGGGGTGATGAACGAAGGCGAGATGGCCTCGCGGCTCGGGCTCCACGGCATTCCGCGGGAGGCCGAGACGATCCTGCTCGAGCGTGACATCCGCCTCGTGCGCCTCACCGGGGGGCGCTACCACGCCGCGATGATCTCCTGCGCCGATTCGGTCGAGATCGTGCGACGCGCCAAGGAGGCGGGACTTCCGGTCACCTGCGGCGTCTCGGTCAACAACCTGGTGCTGAACGAGAACGACATCGGCCACTACCGCACCTTCTGCAAGCTCTCGCCGCCGCTGCGGACCGAGCAGGACAGGCAGGCGGTGGTGGCGGCGTTGAACGAGGGCGTGATCGACGTGATCGTCTCCGATCACAACCCGCAGGATGTCGAGACCAAGCGCCTGCCCTTCGCCGAGGCCGCCGACGGGGCGCTCGGCATCGAGACGCTGCTCGCCGCCGCCCTCCGCCTGGTCCATGCCGGCGACGTCTCGCTGCCCCGCCTCCTCGCCGCCCTCTCGGCCGCGCCCTCGCGGGTGCTCGGCCGCGAGACCGGGCGCCTCGCGCCCGGCGCCCCCGCCGACCTCGTGCTGGTCGATCCGGACGCGCCCTACGTGCTCGACAAGCGCCGGCTGAAGTCGCGCTCGAAGAACTCGCCCTTCGACGAGGCGCGGCTGCAGGGCCAGGCCGCGCTGACCATGGTGGCCGGCCGCATCGTCCATCGCGGCGAGGAGGCGGGCCGATGACGCCGGACTGGACCCAGATCGCCCTCTGGCTCGCCGTCGGCTACCTGTTCGGCGCGATTCCCTTCGGGCTGATCCTGACGCGCCTGGCCGGCCTCGGCGACGTGCGGGCGATCGGCTCGGGCAATATCGGCGCCACCAACGTGCTGCGCACCGGCCGCAAGGGGCTGGCGGCCGCGACGCTCGTCGGCGACGCGCTCAAGGGCACCGCCGCGGTGCTCCTCGCCGCGCGCCTCGGCGGACCGGACGCGGCGCTCGCCGCCGGGCTCGGCGCGTTCCTCGGCCATCTCTTCCCGGTCTGGCTCGGCTTCAAGGGCGGCAAGGGCGTGGCCACCTTCATCGGCGTGCTGCTCGGGCTGTATCCCCTCGGGGTCCTGGTCTTCGCCGTGGTCTGGCTCGGCCTCGCCTTCCTGCTGCGCTACTCCTCGGCTTCGGCGCTCGCCGCCTCGGCCGCCACACCGCTCGCCCTGTGGGCGTTCGGGCAAGGGCGCCTCGCGGTGCTGTTCTGCGTGCTCGCCCTGCTGCTATGGTGGAAGCACGCGCCCAATATCCGCCGCCTCGCCGCAGGCACGGAGGGGCGCATCGGCCAGAAGGGCTGAAGGTCTGACACCGACCCTCACCCAAGGTTCGGCGGACCTTCGAGGGGAGTTGGGTCTTGCAGTTAAGCGACGCGCAGCGCCTCGACTGGCTCCGGCTGATCCGTTCCGAGGGGGTCGGCCCGCGCACCTTCCGGGGGCTGGTCAACCGCTTCGGCGGGGCGGGCGCCGCGCTGAAGGCCCTGCCGGACCTCGCCAAGGCCCGGGGCAAGCCGATCCGGGTGGCCACCAAGGCCGAGGCCGAGCGCGAGATCGCGGCGGCCGCCCGCCTCGGCGCCCGGTTCGTGGCGATGGGCGAGGCGGAGTACCCCCTGCCGCTCCAGGCCACGGCGGACGCGCCGCCGCTCATCTGCCTGCGCGGCGACGCCGCCTGCCTCAAGCGCCCCGCCGTCGCCGTCGTCGGCTCGCGCAACGCGTCCGCCGCCGGCCTCACCTTCACCGAGCGGCTGTCGCACGCCCTCGGCCACGAGGGACTGGTGATCGTCTCGGGGTTGGCCCGCGGCGTCGATGCAAGGGCCCACAAGGCGGCGCTCCAGAGTGGCACCGTCGCGGTGCTGGCCGGCGGGCACGACCGGATCTACCCGTCCGAGCACGAGGAGCTGGTCGCGCGCATCCTCGATTCCGGAGGCTCGATCGTCGCCGAGATGCCGATGGGCTGGGAACCGCGGGGCCGCGATTTTCCCCGCCGCAACCGCATCATCTCGGGGCTGTCCCTCGGCACGATCGTGGTCGAGGCGGCGCGCCGTTCCGGCTCGCTCATCACCGCCCGCTTCGCGCTGGAGCAGGGCCGCGAGGTCTTCGCCGTGCCGGGCTCGCCCCTCGATCCCCGGGCCGAGGGCACCAACGACCTGATCCGCGACGGCGCCACGCTGTGCGCCGCCCCCGAGCACGTCATGACGGTGCTGACGCCGCTGATCGGCGGGCCTGCGCCGGAGACCGGGGCCGAGGACGCGGCGGACCGGCCCGAGCCGGCGCTCTACTGGGACGAGATCGACTTCTCCGCCGAGCCGGTCACCGCCATGGCGGCCGAGCCGCCGCCGCCGCCCTTCGAGGAGGGCCCGCCGGAGCCGGCGCGGCGCGACGACCGGGCCATCCTGCTCGAACTGCTCGGCCCGTCACCGGTCCCGGTCGACGCCCTGGCCCGGCAGGCCGGTGTGTCGGCGCGGGTCGCCCAGAGCCTGCTGATGGAGCTCGAGCTCGACGGGAAGATCTGGCGGCATCCGGGCGGGGCGGTCTCGCTACGCTGACGCGGGCGGTGCCTCGCCCCGGTGCATCGCCTCGACCTCCGGCGTGAACCGCCCGTCCGGCCCGTGCAGCACCAGGGCCGGCGTCAGGACGAACGGGGCCCGGCTGCCGCGCACGCCCGCCACCAGCACCCGGATCGCCGCCGATTCCGCCCGGGCCTGGACCGGCGTGACCCGGATCCCTCCGAACCGACCCGCCATCGCGTCGAGGCAGGCCGGGAGCGCATCGGCGCGGTGGATCATCACCATGCGGCCGCCGGGGCGCACGAGATCGGCGCAGGTGCGCAGCCACGAGTCCAGGCCGCCGGACGCCGAGAAACCGTGGGCCGAGGCCTTCGCGGCGACCGGCGAGGCGCGGTGCCGGCCGGGCTCGAAGAACGGCGGGTTGCTGAGGAGCAGGTCGATCGTGTCGGGCAGGAGACCGGCGGCCCACCGCTCGCTACCCGGCGCCGTCACGTCGGCCTCGACCACCCCGACCCGGGCGGCGAGCCCGTTCGCCTCGGCGTTGATCCGGGCGAGGGCGGCGGCTGGCCCGTCCCGTTCCACCAGCATCACCCGCGCCTCCGGGCAGGCGAGAGCGACGGCGAGCCCGACCGCGCCGGTGCCGGCGCCGAGGTCGCACACGGTCTCGCCGGCCCGCGCGCCGGCCGACGCGGCGAGCAGCACCGCGTCGGTGCCGGCCCGGTGGCCGCCGCGCGCCGGCTGGCGCAGGGCGAGGCGGCCGCCGAGCCAGGGCTCGGGGTCAGGAACGGGGGTCATCGCGCAGCTCGTGGGCGAGGCCGGCCTCGACCAGGAGGCGCCTCGCCTGGCGGGCATGGTCCTCCGGCACCAGCAACCGGCGCGGGAAGGCGCCGATCATCCCCTCCATCACGCTGATGTGGTTGTCGGCGACGAGAACCGGGATGTCGGCCCCGGTCAGGAGCGATTCCGCGAAGCCGATCAGGACGAGGTCGTTGGTGCGGATGAGCTCGATCATGGTGCCGTGCGGGGTCCTGTCTCGGATCGCGGCGGCCATACCACACCTCCTGTCCGGTTGCGCCGCATCCCCAGCGCGCCGGGCCGGTTGCGGGCCTTGCGGCAGCTTGCGTGTTGCCGCCGGGGGCGCTCGCGTGCCAAAGGGGGCGGGAATGGACCGAGGTGCCCCGGCTTGTGGGGCGGCTCTCAGGAGATCGCGCGGGCGTGGGCGTCGTACTTCCCCTTCACGAGAGACCCTCCGATCCGGAGGCCAGCCTCGACGCCCTGGTGGGGCTGGTGGCGGGCGGGATGGAGCGCGTCAACGCGATGATCCTGTCGCGCACCGGCTCCGACGTCACGATGATCCCGGAGGTCGCCAACCACCTGATCTCCTCGGGCGGCAAGCGCCTGCGTCCGATCCTGACCCTCGCGACCGCGTCGCTGTCGGGCTACGACCCGGCGGGCGACGGCGACGTCAAGCTCGCCGCCAGCGTCGAGTTCATGCACACCGCGACGCTGCTCCACGACGACGTGGTCGACGAGAGCGACATGCGCCGCGGCAAGGTCGCGGCCCGGATCAAGTGGGGCAACGAGGCCAGCGTCCTCGTCGGCGACTTCCTCCTCGGCCAGGCCTTCAAGATGATGGTCGAGGTCGGCTCGCTGCGCGCCCTCGACATCCTGTCCTCCGCCGCCTCGGTGATCGCCGAGGGCGAGGTGATGCAGCTCACCGCCGCCCGCTCGACCGAGACCACCGAGGACGAATACCTCGCGGTCATCCGGGCGAAGACCGCCGAGCTGTTCGCCGCCGCCTGCGAGGTCGGCCCGGTCATCGCCGAGCGCCCGAAGGCCGAGATGGCCGCCTGCCGCAGCTACGGCATGAATCTCGGCATCGCCTTCCAGCTCGTCGACGACGCGCTCGATTACGGCGGCACCAGCGCCGACCTCGGCAAGAACGTCGGCGACGATTTCCGCGAGGGCAAGATCACCCTGCCGGTGGTGCTGTCGTTCCGCCGCGGCAGCGACGAGGAGCGGGCCTTCTGGCGCCGCACCCTGGAGCGCCAGGAGATCGAGGAGCCCCGCGACCTCGACGAGGCGATCGCGATCATGCGCCGCCACCGCGCCCTGGAGGACACGATCGAGCGTGCCCGCCATTACGGCGCCATGGCCAAGGACGCGCTGGCGCTCTTTCCGGACGCACCGATGAAGCGCGCGCTGCTCGAAGCGGTGGATTTCTGCATCGCGCGGGCGCGGTAGGCGCCCGCCTCCCGCTTGGAACGACCCCGCGACGCGGCGCGAGCCGGACGGCGAGGCTCGCCGCCTGCCGTCCCGGTCCGCCCGCTCCGCCGGCGGCGTGCGGATTCGGACTCTACCGCAGCAGCGTCGCCCGCACCCACCAGCCCGGCTGCGCCGCCGCGATGGTGCGCGCCGCCCGGACCGCCGCCGAGCGGTGGCCGAACAACCCGAACACCGTCGCCCCCGAGCCCGACATCCGGGCGAGCCGGCAATCCGCCTGGTCGCGCAGGGCCGCGAGCGTGTCGCCGATCACCGGCGCGACCGTGAGGGCCGGCGCTTCGAGGTCGTTGCGGGCCGGCGCGATGCGGGCGATCACGGCGTCGAGATCGGACAAGCCGTCGATCGCCGGATGGGTCTCGGCGGCCCGGGGATGCGCTTCGCCGACCCCGAGGCCGAGGGCGCGGAAGACCGGCGCCGTCTCGACCGGGACGCCCGGATTGATCAGCACCGCCGGCACCGGCGGCAGGGGGAGGGCGGGGCCCACCGCCTCGCCGGCGCCCCGCATCATCCGGGCCCGCGGATCGAGGCAGACCGGGACGTCGGCGCCGGTGCGGCGCGCCGCCGCCATCAGGGCAGGGTGGTCGGGCGAGAGGCCGTTGAGGCGGCCCAGCAGCCGCAGCGCCGCCGCCGCATCCGACGAGCCGCCGCCGATCCCCGCCGCCACCGGCAGTCGCTTGACGAGATGGAAGCGCCCGACCGTCAGGCCCGGCACCTCGGCGGCGAGGTGGCGGGCCGCCCGCACCACGAGGTTGTCGTCGAGCGGACCGGCCGGGCCCGCGGTCGGGCCGGTGACCGCGAGATCGAGCGCCGGTCCCGGCTCCAGGCTCAGGAGGTCGCCCGCGGAGGAGCCGGCGAAGACCACCAGGCTCTCCAGGGCGTGGTAGCCGTCGCCGGGGCGCCGGCCGAGGACGTGCAGGGTCAGGTTGATCTTGGCGGGCGCGCGGGTGGCGAGGGGCAGCACGGCGACGTCTCTCGAACGGCAGGTCTTCAACGGCGAAGGGGCGCGGTGCCTGTCCGGCACCGCGCCCGCGGTCGTACATCCGATGGAGGAGAGGGGGGGCGTCAGCCCCCGCTCTTCGTCTCGGTGCCCATCGCCGGCGGCTCGGTCGGCGCCGGGGCGCCCTTCGGCATCTCGGGCTGGGGCGCCGGGGCGGGCTGGCTCTCGGCGGTGGCGGCGGGTTTCTCCAGCTCCGGCAGCCCGTCCTTCAGCTTGGCCTCGATCTTCGCCAGGTCTTCCGGCTCGGGGTTCAGGTCCTTGGCGTGCTGCCACTGGAACTTGCCTTCGAGCCGCCGGCCGGAGCGCCAGTAGGCGTCCCCGAGGTGGTCGTTGATCGTGGGATCGCCCGGCTTCAGCTCGATCGCCTTCTCGAGCTCGCGCACCGCGTCGTCCCAGCGGCCGAGGCGGTAATAGGCCCAGCCAAGGCTGTCGATGATCATGCCGTCGCGCGGCTGGAGGTCGACCGCCTGCTTCAGCATGCGGAAGGCCTCGTCGATGTTGATGTTCTGGTCGACCCAGGAATAGGCGAGGTAGTTCAGCACCTGGGCGCGGCCGTTCGGCTGCGTCGCCGGCACCAGCTCCAGCGCCTTCTTCAGGTCGGCCTCGGCCTTCGGCCAGTCCTTGGCCCGCTCGTAAGACGTGCCGCGGAAGTAGTACAGGGTCCAGTAGTTGCGTGCCGGCTGGTCGCCGATCAGGTCGATCGCCTTGGTGTAGGTCTGGGTCGACTCGATGTACTTCTTGCGCGAGCGCTGGACGTTGCCGAGCGCCGAGATCACGTCGATGTCGTTCGGGTAGGTCTTGGCGACCTGGTCGAGATGGGCGAGCGCCTCCTCGCCCTTGCCCATCTGCTCGAGGTTGAGCCCGATCTGGATGTCGGCGTTGAGCTTGAGCGGCGAGCTCGCCGGCATGCGGGCGAAGACCTCGTTCGCCCGGTCGGGGGCCTTCATCCGCTCCAGCGTGTCGGCCAGCGTCAGCAGCGCCAGGGAATGCTCGGGCGCGAGGTAGAGGGCGAGGCGCAGGTACACCACCGCCGGCAGCTCGTCGCCCTGCGAGGTCCCGGCCGAGCCGAGCCCGTAGAGCACCTCGGCGGCGCCCTCCTGGGCCGAGTTGATCAGGGGGGTGAGCGGCTTTCCGGCCTTCAGCTTGTCGAGGGCGTCGCGCACGATCGGGTGGCGCGGCAGGACGTTGTCGAATTCCTGGTAGGCCGCCACCGCGAGGTCGGGCCGGCCCGACTCGGCCTCGAAGCGCCCGTAGGCGTCGACGATGCGCAGGGTGTTGCGGTCGGAATCGTAGGCCGATTTCAGGCGGCGCTCCGCCTCGACCTTGTCGCCGACGAGCGCGGCGATCAGGCCCGCGTGGTAGTCGCGGAAGACGTTGTAGTAGCGCTCGCCCTTGAGCTTGTTGATCGTCTCCTGCGCCTTCTTGCCCTCGCCGGCCCCGGCATAGGACCAGGCGGTCAGCAGCGTCGAGGTCAGGTCGGCGGCCGCGCCCTTGCCGCCGCGCTGCAGGTTCTGGCGCGCCGCGGCGAATTGCTTGGCCTTGATCTTCTGCACGCCGAGCGCGAGCTGGGCGAGGCCGTTGGCCCCGTCGCGCTGCGTCAGGCGCTCGGCGGCCCGGAACGCCTCCGGCAGCGAGCCGTCGGCGAGGAGCGCCACGAACGAGCGTTCGAGCAGCTCCGCGTTGCGCGGATCGCCCTTCACCGCCTCGCGGTAGAAGGTGGCGGCGGCGGCGGTGTCGCGGGAGGCGCCGGCGATGTAGGCGGCGAGGAAGTTGCCCTCCAGCGAATCGGCCGGCTCGTAGGATTGCGGCGCCGCCACCTCCCGCATCGGAAGCCGCGCGGCGTTGGCCGGCGCCGTCGAGGCGGCGAGAAGCAGGGCCAGCGCGGCGAGCGCATGTCCGCGGCGGGGGGCGGGGATTCGGGTCTTGAGCACCAAACTCGTGGCTCCGTGGTCGCGCCGGCCGCGGCGCCGGCACGCGAAATCGGCGCGACATTGGACCCTGCGCGGGGCAGCGGCAAGACCAAAGGGCGGCGGCGATGTGTCGGGGTGGGCGGCGCTGCCCGGCTCCCGCCGGTGCTCCCGCGCCTAACGGTGATCCCGGTTGCAGTGCAACCTGTAAGATCGATCTTAAGCATTCGAAGCCATAACACGGCACGGCATCAATCCAGGATGCCTTTCCGGAGCCGCCGGGCATGTCGTTGCGTGCACAAATTTTCCTCATCTTGGGTTCGGTCGGCTGCCTTCTGGTCTGGCTCTCCGGTTATCAGGTCGCCGAGGCGTGGCGGCAGGCCGACGTCATGCGGCAGGCGGCGGACGCCAACCGCGCGACCGACGGATTCTCCGCCGCCGCCGCGGCGCTCGCGGCCGAGCGCGGGCTGACGAACGGCTGGCTCGCCAAGCCGCCGGCCGCCGCGGAGCACCCGACGCTCGCCCGACTGCGGGAGGAGGGGGATCGCCAGCTCGCCGGCGCCCTCGATGGCCTGCACCGGGACGCGGCCGTGACCCGGGCCGTCGCCGCCCTCGACGAGGCGCGCCGCACCCTCGACGCCCTGCGCCGGCGGGTCGACCGCGTGCTCGCCGGCACGCCGGATGCCGACCTCGCCGCCGCCTGGTTCCCCGCCGCCACGGGCGTGATCACCCGCGAGCTCGCGCTGTTCGACGCGGTCCGGGCCGGCATCGCCGGCGCGCTGCCGGGCCCGATCCATCACGGCCTCGACGTGAAGCGGGCGCTGTGGGAGGCCGGCGAATATGCCGGGCGCGAGCGCGGGCGGCTCAACGGCGCGATCGCCGGGCGCCAGCCCCTCGCCGTCGACCAGATTCGCGGCCTGTCCGCCTTCGCCGGGCGCATCGAGGGTGCGCTCGCCGCCGCCCGCGCCTCCGGCGACGTGCTCGGCGATGGCGTCCGGGACGCGCTGTCGGCCGCTTCCCGCCGGGCCGAGGCGTTCGAGGCGACCCGCGCCGCCGTGTTCCGGGCCGGCGCCGCCCGCGAGCCCTATCCGGTGACCGCCGAGGAGTGGTTCCGCCAGGCGACCGAGGTGATTTCGGGCTTCGGCCAGGCCCGGGCCGCTGCCACTGCGGCGCTCGGCACCGTCGTTGCCGAGGAGATCCGGGCGAGCGAGGGACGGCTCGTCTCGGCCCTGGCGATCCTCGCCCTCGCGGTCGCCACGGTCGCCGGCGGCGCCCTGATGCTGGTGCGGGGCGTCACCGGCCCGCTCGCCCGGATGATCGAGGCGATGCGCCGCCTCACCGCCGGAGACCTCGCCATCGCGATCCCCTCTACCTCGTCCCGCAGCGAGATCGGCGCCATGGCGAGCGCGATGGCGCAGCTGCGCGACGGCCTCGCCCGCGCCGCTGGCCTGGAGCAGGAGGCGGTCCTGGCCCGGGCGGGCGCGGAGGCCCAGCGCCGCGCGGCCCTGCGCGACCTCGCCGACCGGTTCGAGGGTGCGGTCGGCGGCGTCCTCGTCGCGGTGACGGCGGCCTCCTCGGAGATGGAGGCCACGGCGCGCGGCATGACCGAGATCGCCGGGCGCACCGCCGGGCAGAGCACCGGCGTCGCGGCGGCCGCCGAAGAGGCCTCGTCCAACGTCGCCACCGTGGCGGCGGCGGCCGGCCAGCTCGGTGCCTCGGTGGACGAGATCGGCCGCCGGATCGGCGCCTCGGCCGAGATGGCCCGCACCGCCTCCGAGGCCGCCGGGGAGACGGCCCGCCTCGTCCACGACCTGCAGCAGGGCGCGGCCAGGATCGGCGACGTGCTCGGGCTGATCTCGTCGATCGCCGACCAGACCAACCTCCTGGCGCTGAACGCCACCATCGAGGCGGCACGGGCCGGGGCGGCCGGACGGGGCTTCGCGGTGGTGGCCGCCGAGGTGAAGGCGCTCGCCGGGCAGACCGGACGCGCCACCGCCGAGATCGCCGAGCAGGTGACCCGCATCCAGGGCTCGACCGAGAAGGCCGTGGCGGCGATCGGCGGCATCGCCGGCCGCATCGGCGAGATCAGCGACGCCTCGACCGCCGTTGCGGCCGCGGTGGAAGAGCAGGGCGCCGCGACCCAGGAGATCGTGCGCAACATCGCCGAGGCGGCCAAGGGCACCGGCGAGGTGACGGGCGGCGTCGTCCAGGTCGCGGGCGCCGCCGACGAGACCGGCGCTGCGGCGAGCCAGGTCCTCTCGGCCGCCAGCGAGCTGGCGCGCCAGTCCGAGCACCTGCGCGGTGAGGTCGGCCGGTTCCTCGCGACGGTCAGGGCGGCGTGACGATCAGGCGCTCGCCGAAAGAGAGAAGTCGCGGGCTCCCCTCTCCCGCACGGGAGAGGGGAGGTGCGCTTCGGTCGGAAGCGCGGGTGGCAGAGAACAGGGTCTACATGTTCACGTAGTTCGGACCGCCCGGGCCTTCCGGGGTGACCCAGTTGATGTTCTGGTTCGGGTCCTTGATGTCGCATGTCTTGCAGTGGACGCAGTTCTGCGCGTTGATCTGGTAGCGCGGCGCGCCGCCCTCCTCGACCCACTCGTAGACGCCGGCCGGGCAGTACCGACCGGACGGCCCACCAAACACGTCATGCTCGGAGGACTTCTGCAGGCCCATGTCTTTCACCTGGAGGTGGACCGGCTGGTCCTCCTCGTGGTTGGTGTTCGACAGGTAGACCGAGGAGAGCCGGTCGAAGGTCAGCACCCCGTCGGGCTTGGGGTACTTGATCGGCGTCACGTCCTTGAGCGGCTTGGTGCAGGCATAGTCCGGCTTGCCGTGCTTGAGCGTGCCGAACAGCGACACGCCGGCGAGCTCGTTGAGCCACATGTCGAGGCCGCCCAAGCCCACGCCCACCATCGTGCCGTACTTCGACCACAGCGGCTTGACGTTGCGCACCCGCTTCAGGTCGTGACCGATCGGGCTCGAGCGCCAGCCCTCCTCGTAGGAGGTCAGCTCGTCCTGGGCGCGGCCGGCGGCGAGCGCCTCGTGGATCGCGCCGGCGGCCTGCATGCCCGACAGGACCGCGTTGTGCGAGCCCTTGATGCGCGGCACGTTGACGAAGCCGGCCGAGTCGCCGACGAGGCAGCCGCCCGGGAAGACGAGCTTGGGCACCGACTGCCAGCCGCCCTCCATGATCGCCCGGGCACCGTAGCCGATGCGCTTGGCGCCCTCGAACACGTCCCGGATCATCGGGTGGGTCTTGAAGCGCTGGAACTCCTCGAACGGCGACAGGGTCGGGTTCTCGTAGTTCAGGTGCGTGACGAACCCGACCGAGACCAGGTGGTCGTCGAAGTGGTAGAGCCAGGAGCCGCCGCCGGCCTTGTTCGGCAGCGGCCAGCCCATCGAGTGCCGCACCAGCCCCGGCTGGAACTTCTCGGGCTTGACCTGCCACAGCTCCTTCACGCCGAGCCCGTACTTCTGGTGGTCGGAATGCTGGTTGAGGCGGTAGCGGTCGATCAGCTTCTTGGTCAGCGAGCCGCGGGCGCCCTCGCCGAACACCGTGTACTTGGCGCGCAGCTCCATGCCGCGGGTGAAGTCATCCCGCGCATCGCCCGAGCGGGCGATGCCGAGGTCGCCGGTGGCGATGCCCACGACCGCGCCCGCCTCGTCATAGAGAATCTCGGCGGCCGGGAAGCCCGGATAGATCTCGACGCCGAGCTCTTCCGCCTTGCGGCCGAGGAACTTGGTCACGTTGGAGAGCGAGCCGACGAAGTTGCCGTGGTTGCTCATCAGCTTTGGGAAGGCGATGTTCGGCAGCGAGAGGCCGCCCGCCGGCCCGAGGAACAGGAACTCGTCCTTCACCACCTCGGTCTTGAGGGGGCGGTCCGGATCCTCGCGCCAGCCGGGCGCCAGCGAGTCGAGCCCGCTCGGGTCGATCACCGCGCCCGACAGGATGTGGGCGCCGACCTCGCTGCCCTTCTCGACCACCACCACCGACACCTCGGTGCCGGCTTCCGCGGCGAGCTGCTTCAGCTGGATGGCGGCAGCCAGCCCGGCCGGGCCCGCTCCGACGATCACCACGTCGAAGTCCATCGCCTCGCGTTCCGGCAGCTCCATCCCGTCTCTCCCTCTGTCTGGTATTAGTTCACATATAAACTATCGTGGACCGCCTCAAGCGGTTCCGTCGGCGGGACCGTGCGACGGCATGTCCCCCGGTGCAAGCGCCCGGGTCCGGGGCCGGGCACGAGATTGCCTGTGCGCGTCCTGTCGCGCCGGTTGTCCACAGCCGGGCGACACGCCACATCTCTTCCCATGACGCCCGACGCTCCCGACAGCCGCGACCTGCTCTCCTTCCTCGACTTCCACGTCGAGGCCGGCGTCGACGTCGCGCTGGACGAGACGCCGCACGACCGCTTCGCCGAGCCCGAGGCCCCGCGCCGGCCCGTCCGGATGGCGGCCGCCGCCGAGGCAACGTCCGCCGAAACCGCACCGCCGCGCGAGATGGAGCGCCACGGGGCGCAGGGCCAGGAAGCCGTTCGCCAGGAAGACTTTCGGCCGGAGACCTTCCGGCAGGAGACCTTCCGACACGAGCCGGTCCGTCCGCCGCCGGCCCGGCCGGACGTTCCGCGGGCCGAACCGCAGACCACCTACGGCCGTTCCGCTGCCGCCGCCCCGGGCGAGGCGGCGGGCGATGCCCGGGAGCTCGCCGCCACCGCGGCGAGCCTGGAGGAGCTCGAAGGGCTGCTCGCCCGGTTCGAGAGCTGCGCCCTGCGCTTCACCGCCAAGAACCTCGTCTTCGCCGACGGCAACCCGCAGGCCCGGGTGATGTTCGTCGGCGAGGCGCCCGGCGCCGACGAGGACCGGATCGGCAAGCCGTTCATGGGCCGCTCGGGCCAGCTCCTCGACCGGATGATGGCAGCGGTCGGGCTCGACCGCACCAACGCCTATGTCGGCAACGTCGTGCCCTGGCGTCCGCCGGGCAACCGCAACCCGACCCCGCAGGAACTCGCGACCTGCAAGCCGTTCGTCGAGCGCCAGATCGCGCTCGCCGATCCCGACATCCTGGTCTGCCTCGGCGGCGTCGCCACCCAGGCGCTCGCCGGCACCAAGGACGGCATCCTGAAATCCCGCGGGCGCTGGTTCCCGTACCGGACCGCCAAGCGCGAGATCCGGCTGCTCGCCACCCTGCATCCCGCCTACCTGCTGCGCCAGCCGCTCCAGAAGCGCCTCGCCTGGCGCGACTTCCGGGCGCTGCGGGCCGCCCTCGACGAAGGCGGGCCGTAGGCGTTTGCGGCACGGCCGTCCAAAGCGGAACCGTGCCGGCTCCCGTTGATTACTCTTGAGCCTCAGGCCTGCGCCGCGTAGCCGTCGCGGCCAAGGTTCACGGGCCGACGGGACGCTGACATGCGCTGGGAAGATTTTCGCACCTCCGACAACGTCGAAGACCGCCGCGGCGAGGGTGGCGGCGGCGGTGGCGGATTCGGTTTCCCCGGGGGCGGCGCCGGGGGGCTCGGCATCGGCACCATCGTGATCCTGTGCATCATCGGCTGGGTCACCGGCATCAACCCGGCGATCCTGATCGGCGGCGCCGAGACCGTGACGCGCCAGCGCGCGCCCCAGGAGCAGGGACACCAGCAGGGCCAGCAGCCCGACCGGCGCACCGGCGCGCCCTCCGACCAGACCGGCAAGTTCGCCGCCGCCATCCTGGGCAACACCGAGGACGTGTGGAAGACGGTGCTGCCGAACCAGACCGGCCGCCAATACACCCCGACCACGATGGTGCTGTATACCGGCGGCACCCGTAGCGGCTGCGGCCAGGCCCGGGCCGCGATGGGGCCGTTCTACTGCCCGCTCGACAAGAAGGTCTATCTCGACACTTCCTTCTTCAAGGAGATGGAGCAGAAGTTCCACGTCAAGGGCGACTTCGCCTACGCCTACGTGATCGCCCACGAGGTCGGCCACCACGTCCAGGACGTGCTCGGCATCCTGCCCAAGGTGCAGCAGAAGCAGCAGCAGGTCGGCGAGCGCGAGTCGAACGCCCTGTCGGTGCGCGTCGAGCTGATGGCCGACTGCCTCGCCGGCGTCTGGGCCAAGAACTCGAACGACCGCTTCAACGCGCTGGAGCCGGGCGACATCGAGGAGGCGATGCAGGCGGCGAGCGCCATCGGCGACGACAAGCTGCAGAAGCAGAGCCAGGGCTACGTGGTGCCCGACTCCTTCACCCACGGCTCCTCGGCCCAGCGCATGCGCTGGTTCCAGACCGGCTACCGCAGCGGCCAGACCCAGTCCTGCGACACCTTCCGGGCCTCGCAGCTCTGATGGCAAGTGTCGACCAAGGCCGCGTCGACCAAGGCCGCGTCGACCAAGGCCGCCTCGACCAGTCCCGGGACTTCGTGCCGCTCGGCATCGCGGTGCTGACCGTCTCGGACACCCGCACGCCCGCCGACGACCGCTCCGGCGACACTTTGGCGGAGCGGCTGACCGCGGCGGGCCACCGGCTCGCCGACCGGGGGATCGTTCCGGACGAGGTCGAGGCGATCCGCGCCCGGGTCCGGGCCTGGGCGGCCGACCCGGCGGTGGACGTGGTGATCACCACCGGGGGCACCGGGTTCACCGGGCGCGACGTGACGCCCGAGGCGCTGGAGCCGCTGTTCGAGAAGCGGATGGACGGCTTCTCGGCGATCTTCCACCGCATCTCCTACGACAAGATCGGCACCTCGACCCTGCAGTCGCGGGCGACCGCCGGGGTCGTGAGCGCCACCTACGTGTTCGTGCTGCCGGGCTCGCCCGGGGCCTGCCGCGACGCCTGGGACGGGATCCTGGCGGCCCAGCTCGACTTCCGCCATCGGCCGTGCAACTTCGTCGAGATCATGCCGCGCCTCGACGAGCACCTGAAGCGCGGTGCGGGCGTCAGCCCCGCAGCAGCGTCCCCCGCAGGGGCCTGACCGGCAGGCGGGCACGGAGCGGCAGGCCGGCCCGCAGCGCCTCGACCCGCACGAGGTCGCCGGCCCGGACCTGCCGCGTGCCGGTCAGCGCCTCGCGCCGGCCGGCGATCCGCTCGAGGAGCGGCGCGTGCGGGCGCCGCAGGCGGCCGACCGAGTCCGGGCCCGTCGTCGCGCCGAACCGGTCGAGCATCCGGATCCAGCCCTCCGCCGGCACGTCGCCGGCCTCCAGGCACAGCATCCAGGGCCGGCGCGCCAGGCCGGCCGCCGCTACCCAGGGACTGCGTCCCCGCGCCACCAGCGCCGCTCCGGTGCTCTCCGCCATGGTGGCGACCTCCGGGTCCTCGGGATGCGCCGCCGCGATCACCGCATCCCCCACCACCCCCGCCGCGACCCCGGCCACCAGGGCCGCGAGGGTATCGGCGAGGACGTCGATGCGCTCGGGATCGATCGCGCCGGGGAGATGGATGGCTGCCGTGAACATGATCGCGCCATAGCGGATGGCGGACGGCGCGTCCTGCCTCGATCGACGGCATTCTTCCCCGCCCTTGCATTTGTTCTTGTTATGTTCGATTTTCCGGCACGGTTGCGGCGGAGGTTCGAATGGGAGCGGGATGCGGAGGGGAGGCGCGCCGTCTCGCCGGATCGACCCCGGCGGCCGAGACCCGCCGCGGACGCGGCGCCACCGCCAATCCGAGCGGCCGCTTCGAGCCCGCGGACCGGGAAGCCTTCGCGGATGGCTGGGACATCGACGAGAACCTGCCGCCCCTGCGCACCGAGGTGACCCTGGAGCGGGCACGCAGCATCATCACCCGCAACACGTCGCCCGATATCGGCTTCGACCGGTCGATCAACCCGTATCGCGGCTGCGAGCACGGCTGCGTCTACTGCTTCGCCCGGCCGAACCACGCCTATGCCGGCCTCTCGCCGGGCCTCGACTTCGAGACCAAGCTCTTCGCCAAGCCGGACGCGGCGCTCCTGCTGGAAACGGAACTCTCGGCCCGGGGCTACGCGCCCCGCACCATCGCGCTCGGCACCGCGACCGACCCGTACCAGCCGATCGAGCGGCGCTACCGACTGACGCGCCAGATCCTCGAGGTGCTGGCGCGCTTCCGCCATCCCGTCGGCCTCGTCACCAAGTCCGACCTCGTGCTGCGCGACCTCGACATCCTGGGCGACTTGGCGAAGGACGGGCTGGTCAAGGTTGCGCTCTCCGTCACCACCCTCGATCCCGTCCTCGCCCGCCGGATGGAGCCCCGCGCCCCGCACCCCGAGAAACGCCTCGCGGCGATCCGGACGCTGGCCGCGGCGGGCATCCCCGCGATGGTCCTGGTGGCGCCGCTGATCCCGGGCCTCAACGACCACGAGATCGAGGCGGTGCTGGCCCGCGCCCGGGAGGCCGGGGCGAGCGAGGCCGGCGGCGCATTGCTGCGCCTGCCGCACGAGCTCGCAGACCTGATGCGCGACTGGTTCGCCGAGCACTATCCCGACCGGGCCGGCCGGACCTTCTCGCTCCTCGCGCAGGCGCGCGGCGGCAAGGTCTACGACGCGACCTACGGACGGCGCTTCACCGGGACGGGCCCCTACGCCGATCTCCTGGACCGGCGGATGCGCGTGGCGATGGCCCGGCTCGGCTATCCGGCGGAGCGCCTGCGGTTGCGGACGGACCTGTTTCGGGTGCCGGTGCGGGTGGGCGGGCAGTACAGCCTGTTCTGAGGCACCCTTTTGATAAATGTCGCGCGTCGCCTGACGAGGAACATGGCAGGAGCGAGGACGGAGGAGGCGAGCGCGGAAGGGACGGTGGAATGAATCATCCCGGGTTTCCCGGAGGCTTCAATTTCCGCGTGGATGGTGCCGCGACGAAGTGAACAGCCCCGTTTTCCCCTGAGATGCGCGACCATGAGAGCGAGCACGGCTCGCAATGGTCGGCGATCCAGTCGATGGCCGCCAAGATCGGCTGCTTGGGTGAGACGTCGAGGAGTTGGTTGCGCTGGAGCGTTTCACGATCGCGTTGCAAGCGCGAAGCTCTCCAGGTTTTTGATTTCGCCGAAGTGGTTACCAGTTCGGCGTCGAAAATCTATGACAAAACAAGAACCTGAGCGGGCGAAGCGTTGGCCTGCCAACGCAAGTCTGCTTAGTGTCTCTCACAAAACTCCCGATCACCGCCTCGGCTCGCTGTGGTGGCGACATCGCGGCGGGAGTTTTGTGAGGTGCACTTAGTCAAAGCGTGATCGAGGTGTGGGAGCCGGGCAAGCGTCGACAGCGCGAGCGTGCCGGCGATGAAAGTGGTGTCTGCCGCCGGCCCGAACCCGACGGACCGGGGCAAGGCGGGGACCAGGCGCTACCTCGTCACCGATGCGCGCGGCACGCCGCCCGGCCTCGTCCTGACGGGCGCCAATTGCCACGGTGATGGTCTCCAGCAACCTCGACGACGCCGAGGCGCTGGTCGCCAAGAGGAGGGAGCCCCGTCGCCCCGGTGGGCGCCGCCGAAGCCGATCATGCCGACACCCTGGTCTTCGGAATCGCCACCCATCGCGGCCGGGTCCACAGGCTCGACCGCGACAGTGCGAAGTCGTCCACCGGACACGGCTCGCCGATACCGGGCCTCGTCCATGGTGAGCCGGGCCGGCGGCAGCGGCGGAGAGCTGGGCGGCCTGCGCGGCGTCTTCCACTCCCGGCAGCGTACCGCGACCCAGGGCTCGCCGCGGCACTAGTCGGCCCTGACCCGCATTTGGCTCCCGGGCGCCCCGGCCCCGGTCCCGGCCGGCAACCGTTCCGGCGCGACTTCGATGGCCTCGCGGTCGGCGACACGGTCGAGACGCCGTCGCGGACGATCCCCCCGCCGACATCGAGCACTTCGCGGCGTTGACCGGCGACACCTTGTACGCCCGCATGGACGAGGAGGCCGCGGCAGCCGACCCGTTCTTTCCTGGACAGGGCGCGCACGGGTACCTCATCCTGTCCTTCGCGGCGGGCCTGTACGTTGATCCGGTGCCGGGACCGCTCCTGGCGACTTACGGGCTCGGTCACTTGCGCCTCCTCGAGCCGGTCTCGCCGGGCGACGCGATCCGCGTCCGGCGAGGCCGGCTCGGGGGCAAGCAGCCGGTCCGGAAGCCGGAATACGGCGAGGTGCGCTGGGACGCGGAGGTGTTCGATCAGGACGACGAGACGGTCGCCCGCTACGACCTCCTCACGTTCAGCGCCCGGACCGCCGGGCCGGCGGCGGCTTGAGACCCGCCCGGCCGCCCGGTTGTGCGGCCGGGGCTTTCGCCTTAGGTCGCTGGATCCGCTCCGTTTCGATCGAGAACGTGGCGGCGGATGGCGGCCGGGCCGCTCTCGCCCGGGATGGGGGGCTTGGTGAGCGAGGCGGGCGGATCCTCGACGGGTCGCAACGGTGAGGCGCTGGTCTCGCGCCTCCTGGACACGCTGCCGCTGCGCGCCGGTGGCTTCATCGTCACCCTCTACGGCGACGTCGTCGAGCCGCGCGGCGGCCGGCTGTGGATGGGCAACATCGTCGAGACCTGCCGGATGGTCGGCATCAGCGAGACGTTGGTGCGGACCGCGGTGTCGCGACTCGTGGCCGCCGGTCAGCTCACCGGCGAGCGCCAGGGCCGGCGCAGCTTCTACCAGCTCACCGCGGCGGCGCGGCGCGAGTTCCTGTCGGCCGCCCGGACCCTGTTCGAGCCGCAGCCCGAGACCGGCTGGCTGCTCGTCTGGCTCGGGGCGGAGCCGGACGGCGAGGCAGGGCCGGCGCTGGAGCGGGCGGGCTTCGTCCGCCTCGGGCCGCAATGGCTGCTCGGGCCGGACCATCACCGGCCGGCGAATCCCGCCCTGGCGGTCTTCGAGGTCGGGCCGATGGCCGACCGGGCGGCGGGGCCGCGGCTCGCGGACCTCGTCGCCGCGCATTGGGACCTCGCCGCCTTCGAGGCCGCCTACGCGGCCTTCCTGGCGACCTTCGGGGACGTCGCCGAGGCGCTCGCGGCCGGGCTGCACCCGACCGACGCCGAGGCGCTGCAACTGCGGCTGCTCCTCGTCCACGCCTACCGCCACGCGGCGCTCAGGGATGCGCGCCTGCCCGCCGCGACCCTGCCGGCCGACTGGAGCGGGCACCGCGCCCGCCGGCTGTTCGCCGACCTCTACCTGCGCCTCTCGCCCGCCGCCGACCGCCATGTCGGGCAATACCTCCTGGCCGGCGACGGCCCGTTGCCCGCGCGGACGGCCGAGACCCTCGGGCGCACCGCCTCCCTGGCCCTGGTCCGCGACGCCTGACCGGTGCCCCGGCCGCCGCCCACCGAGGCCCGGACCGAGACATCACACAAAATCACTAAATCATCGTTGTCGTGTGATGCTTCCGGTGGTAGATACCGATGTAGACGATTGGATTCCATGGACCGACGACAAGGGCCGCCGCATCGCGCCCGGGAGGACGGCTCGAAGCCCGATCGCGTCGGAACACGCACCGGGCGGCGTTCGGAACCCCGTCACGGTCCACCACCGGCAGGAGGGTCACGGCATGTACGCGCAGCTGGTGAAGACCGACAGCACCCATGTCCGCGGCCGCGACGAGATGTCGGCCGAGGAGCGCGCCTTCCAGGAGCGGATCGACCGAGGCGAGAAGATCGAGCCGAAGGAGTGGATGCCCGAGGGCTACCGCAAGACCCTGATCCGGCAGATCGGCCAGCACGCCCATTCGGAGATCGTCGGGCAGTTGCCGGAGGGCAACTGGATCACCCGGGCGCCGACGCTGGAGCGCAAGGCGATCCTGCTCGCCAAGGTCCAGGACGAGGCCGGCCACGGCCTCTACCTCTACTGCGCCGCCGAGACGCTCGGCGTCAGCCGCGACGAGCTGATGGAACGGCTCCACGCCGGCACGATGAAGTACTCGTCGATCTTCAACTACCCGACCCTGACCTGGGCCGACATGGGCGCGGTGGGCTGGCTGGTCGACGGCGCGGCCATCATGAACCAAGTGCCGCTGCAGCGGACCTCCTACGGGCCCTACAGCCGGGCGATGATCCGGATCTGCAAGGAGGAGAGCTTCCACCAGCGCCAGGGCTACGACCTCATGACGAGGATGGCGCGCGGCACACCGGCCCAAAAGCACATGGCGCAGGATGCCCTCAACCGCTTCTGGTACCCGGCGCTGATGATGTTCGGACCGTCCGACAAGGACTCGGTCCACTCGGCCCAGTCGATGGCCTGGAAGATCAAGATGAACACCAACGACGAGCTGCGCCAGAAGTTCGTCGACCAGACCGTGCCGCAGGCCGAGCATCTCGGCCTGACGGTCCCGGACGAGGGACTGCGCTGGAACGAGGCGAAGGGCGGCTACGACTTCTCCGAACCGGACTGGAGCGAGTTCTACGAGGTCATCGCCGGCAACGGCCCGTGCAACCGCGAGCGGCTGGGCGCCCGGGTGAAGGCCTGGGAGGACGGCGCGTGGTTCCGCGACGGGCTCAAGGCCTATGCGGACAAGCAGGTGCGCCGCTCCTCCATGGCGGTGGCGGCCGAGTAGCCGGGCGCCCGGCACGAGCCGCCCCGCAACACGACATCCCGGAAGGATCGAGCATGTCCAGCGAATGGCCGTTATGGGAGATCTTCATCCGCGGTCAGCACGGCCTGAATCACCGCCATGTCGGCAGCCTGCACGCGCCCGACGCGGCGCTCGCCATCAAGAACGCCCGCGACGTCTACACGCGGCGCAACGAGGGCGTGAGCATCTGGGCGGTGCGGTCGAGCGACATCGTGGCGTCGAGCCCGAGCGACAAGGGCCCGCTGTTCGAGCCGGCCAACAGCAAGGTCTACCGGCACCCGACCTTCTACGACATCCCGGACGAAGTGGGGCATATGTGATGTCGTCCCTGCCCGACGTGATGACCAAGGACGCCGCCGCCCTCGCCGCGGCGGCCGCGGCCGGAACCCAACCCGTCCAGGAGGCGGAGACCGACGCGCCGGCCTGCGCCGCGCTGTTCGAGTTCCTGACCCGGATGGGCGACAACACCCTGGTCCTCGGCCACCGGCTGTCGGAATGGTGCGGCCACGGCCCGGTGCTGGAGGAAGATATCGGCGTCGCCAACATCGCCCTCGACCTGATCGGCCAGACCCAGTTCTGGCTCGGCCTTGCCGGCGAGGTCGAGGGGAGGGGGCGCAACGCCGACGACCTCGCCTTCCTGCGCGACGTCTGGGACTTCCGCAACGTCCTCATGGTCGAGCTGCCGAACGGCGATTTCGGCCAGACGATCATGCGCCAGTTCCTGTTCGACGCCTGGCACGTCGCGATGCTGCGGGCCCTGACCGCGTCGTCGGAGCCGCGCGTCGCCGAGATCGCCGTAAAGGCGATCAAGGAGGCGCATTACCACCTTGAGAAATCGGCCGACCTCGTCGTGCGGCTCGGCGACGGCACCGAGGAGAGCCATCGCCGGATGCAGGCCGCCCTCGACATCCTGTGGCCCTATGCGGGCGAGCTCTTCTCGAGCGGCGCCACGGACGCGACCCTCGCGGATGCCGGCATCGCCCCCGATCCGGCAAGCCTGCGCGCCGCCTTCGACGCCACGGTGTTGCCGGTCCTCGCCGAGGCGACGCTGGCGGTGCCGTCCGGGTCGTTCGCCCAGAAGGGCGGACGCCGGGGCGTCCACACCGAGCATCTCGGGCGCATGCTGGCCGAGATGCAGTTCCTGCAGCGCGCCTATCCCGGCGCGACCTGGTAGGGCGCCATGCAGGCTCACGCCCGGCCAGCGCCCGACGAGATCCGCGGCTGGCTCGCCGCGGTGCCCGACCCCGAGATCCCGGTGATCTCGGTGGTCGATCTCGGCATCGTCCGCGATCTGGCCTGGGACGGCGACACCCTGGTGGTCACGGTGACGCCGACCTATTCGGGCTGCCCCGCGACGACCGCGATCAACGTCGCGATCGAGGTGGCGCTGCACGAGCACGGGATCGCGCATGTACGCATCGAGCGGTCGCTGACGCCCCCGTGGACCAGCGACTGGATCGGCGAGGCCGCCCGGGAGAAGCTGCGGGCCTACGGCATCGCCCCGCCGATCGACGGGACGGCGGCGGACGGCCGGCTGCTCGGGCGGATCGGCCGCCTCGCCGGCGGCGGGAACCTCACGGTCGCCTGCCCGCGCTGCGGCTCGAACCGGACCGAGCGGGTCAGCCAGTTCGGCTCGACGCCCTGCAAGGCGAGCTGGCGCTGCACGGACTGCCTGGAGCCGTTCGACTACTTCAAGTGCATCTAAGCGGATTTCGCCGAAATGGTGACCGGTTCGGTGCCGAAAATCTGCGAAAAAACGAAAATATACGCGGGCGAAGCGTTGGCCTGCCAACGCAAGTCTGCGTGGAGCGGCGCGTTCGCGCGCCGTCCCCGACCTCGATTCGACGGCACGATCCGCGACGACACGGTCTCGACATCGGCGGACACTTCTCCAACCTGGGACGACCGGCGGTCATGGCACGCTTCTATCCCCTCGACGTCGCGGAGGTCCGGCGCGAAACCCGGGACGCGGTGGTCCTCACCCTCCGGCCCCGCGACGGCGATGCCGATGCCTTCGCGTTCACGCAAGGCCAGTACCTGACCTTCCGGCGCGCCTTCGACGGCGTCGAGCTGCGCCGCTCGTACTCGATCTGCGCCGGCCGGGACGAGGGGGCGCTCAAGGTCGGCATCAAGCGCGTCGAGGGCGGCGCGTTCTCGACCTGGGCCAACCAGAAGCTGAGGCCCGGCGACGTGCTCGAAGCGATGCCGCCGATGGGGACGTTCCACGCGCCGATCGAGCCGGAGGTCGCCAAGCACTATCTGGGATTTGCCGGCGGCAGCGGCATCACGCCCGTCCTGTCGATCTTGAAGACGGTGCTCGCCCGCGAGCCGCGCTCGCGCTTCACGCTGGTCTACGCCAACCGCCAGATCTCCTCGATCATGTTCCGCGAGGAGCTGGACGACCTCAAGAGCGCCCATCTCGGCCGGCTCTCGGTCGTCCACGTGCTCGAGAGCGAGACGCAGGAGATCGACCTCTTCACCGGGCGCATCGACGCCGACAAATGCGCCGCCCTGTTCCGCCTGTGGATTGATGTCGGGTCGGTCGACACCGCCTTCATCTGCGGGCCGGAGCCGATGATGCTGGCGATCGCCGCGTCCCTGCGCGAGCACGGCCTCTCGGATGCGCAGATCAAGTTCGAGCTCTTCGCCTCGGGCCAGCCGGGCCGGGCCAAGGCGCGGGAGGCCGGGACGGCGGCATCGGCCGCGGAGTCCCAATGCGAGGCGACCGTGACCCTCGACGGCGCGACGCGCACGTTCCGGATGCCCAAGCAGGGCGAGAGCCTCCTCGACGCGGCTCTGGCCAACAACCTGGACGCGCCCTACGCCTGCAAGGCCGGCGTCTGCTCGACCTGCCGCGCCAAGGTGCTGGAGGGCGAGGCCGAGATGATCACGAACCACGCGCTGGAGGATTACGAGGTGCGTCAGGGCTACGTCCTGACCTGCCAGTGCTACCCGACGACGGACAGGCTAGTCGTCAGCTACGACCAGTAATTCTCCATCATAACCTGCAAAATTAGGCAGTTATAAGGAGAATGCGGTGCCGGAGACGATCGGTATGGAAGACTATCTGATGCCGGACGGTGCTCAGACCAGGTGCGTCCGGCCGATCGAGCAACAATCCGTGGGAGAGTGTCGTTGAGCTTTTCGAGTGTCTTCGCACGTAGCGTGTCGTTGATCGGTGGTGGCGCGTCCACGCTGCGGCGGTTTCGCGATGGCAGCTACGAACCCGCCTGGGGCAGTGCACCCACCATTCCGACCGCAAAGCCGCAGGGCCGGATCATGACGCTGAAGATGCCCTCGGCACGCGGGTGGTCGCCGGGGCAGTTGCCGGTCGCCGCTCCAGGTCTGAAGGTCAATGCCTTCGCCACCGGGCTGGATCACCCGCGCTGGCTCCACGTGCTGCCGAACGGGGATGTGCTGGTCGCCGAATCGTCTAGCGAGCCGCGCAAGGTCATGCGCCACCTGTTCGACCACGCCATGACCGCGACCATGAAGCGCGCTCGCGCCGCGGGGGTGAGTGCAAACCGCATCACGCTGCTGCGCGACACGGATGGCGACGGCGTGGCGGAGACGTGCGAGCCGTTCCTGACGGACCTCAGCCAGCCGTTCGGCATGGCCCACGTGGAGGACAGGTTCTACGTCGGCAACACCGACGGTATCGTCGTGTTTGACTATACCGAAGGGACGACCGGGATCGCCGGGCCCGGCCGCAAGCTGGTCGATTTCAAGCCGGGCGGCCATTGGACCCGCAGCCTCTTGGCCAGCGCGGACGGGACGAAGCTGTATGCCGGCGTCGGCTCGCTGAGCAACATCGGCGACGATGGAATGGAGGTCGAAGAGGGCCGCGCGGCCGTCTACGAACTCGATCTCGCCAGCGGCACGAGCCGCATCTTCGCCTCGGGACTGCGCAATCCGGTCGGCCTCGCCTGGGAACCGGGCACGAACGTGCTGTGGACGGTGGTCAACGAGCGCGACGGCTTGGGCGACGAGACGCCGCCGGATTATCTCACGTCCGTGCAGGATGGTGGGTTCTATGGCTGGCCGTACTCGTACTGGGGGCAGACCGTGGATGACCGCGTGCCGCAGGACGCCGCCGCCGTCGCTCGTGCGATCACTCCGGACTACGCGCTGGGCGGCCATACCGCATCGCTGGGTCTCTGCTGGGTGCCCGCAGGGACGCTGCCCGGCTTCCCGGATGGCATCGCGATCGGGCAGCACGGCTCCTGGAACCGCAGCACGTTGAGCGGCTACAAGCTGGTCTTCGTGCCGTTCGAGAACGGACGCCCTTCCGGCCCGGCTCGCGACATCCTGTCCGGCTTCCTCGCGCCGGACGAGAGCGTCTCCTACGGCAGGCCGGTCGGCGTCGCGCTCGGCCCCGACAAGTCGCTGCTGATGGCCGACGACGTCGGCGACGTGATCTGGCGCGTGACCGGGGCCTGATACCGGCCTTGAGGCCGCCTGGTCGCGTGGCGTCGGGCTGGCAAGCGGCTCAACGCTCCGTAACGGCGGCTACGCCGCCGTTACGTAAAGGAAGGCGGGTATGGCACCAGGAGCGGTGGATCCGCCTCACGCCGGCGCGACCCGATTCCTTCCCGTCGCTCGGAGTGCCGGCCCCGCATGCTGTCGGATGTCGCAGACGGGATCTGGACGCGTCCTGCGTTGCCGATCGCCGGACCCGGGATGACGGTCACGCCATGATCTTGGAAGACATCGTCCTCCAGTTCGTGAGCTCACGGTGGCCGCGACCGTCTGTCTTCGGTCCTCCGCTTGTAACAGTTGAGCTTGCGTCGGATCGCGCTGCTCAGCCCTGCGTCT
Source organism: Methylobacterium sp. ap11 (assembly GCF_900110515.1). Taxonomy (NCBI): domain Bacteria; kingdom Pseudomonadati; phylum Pseudomonadota; class Alphaproteobacteria; order Hyphomicrobiales; family Methylobacteriaceae; genus Methylobacterium; species Methylobacterium sp. ap11. The sequence continues at coordinate 35,697 of NZ_FOEB01000004.1, forward strand.
GTGCCCCCTGATCGTCACCCCGTACGTCGTTGCTGCCGACACGCGCGGCGGCGCGCCTTATCCGGTCTCGAACCAGTCTCCGGCCGGGGGACCGTATCCTCAGTCGAGCGTCGCTCCCGATTGCTTCACCACGGAGCCCCACTTGGCGATCTCGTCGGCGATGTAGGCGCCGAACGCCTCTGTCGAGAGCGGTCGGGTGGTGGCCCCGAGGGCTTCGAACTTCGCGACGATTCCCGGCTCCTGCAGCGCCCGGACGATCTCGGCGTTGAGGCGCTGGACCGTGTCGGCGGGGGTTCCCCGGGGCGCCACCAGCCCGTTCCAGGCAATGGCGACGTAGTCGGGCAGGGCGGCCTCGCGGATCGTCGGGATGTCCTTGGCCCGCGGCAGCCGCTCCGCCGAGGTGATGCCGAGCGCCCGCACGCGTCCGCCCTCCACGTGCGAGAGTACGGACTGGGTGGTGTCGAACATCAGATCGACCCGCCCCGCGATGACGTCGGTGATCGCGGGCGCGCTGCCCCGATAGGGGATGTGCGTGAGTTTGATTCCTGCCATGGCGGCGAAGAGTTCGGCGGCGAGATGCGTCGACTGGCCGACGCCCGATGAGGCGTAGTTGAGGGCGCCGGGCTTCTCCTTCGCCGCCGCGATGAGGGCGCGCACGTCGCGCCACGGCGCCGCCTCCGGCACCACCAGGACGAGCGGGTTCTCCGTGAGGAGTGCGACGGGGGCGAAGCTCTTGAGCGTGTCGTAGTTGAGCTTGCGGAACAACGTCATGTTGATGGCGTGCGCCGTCGTGGCGACGCCGAGCGTGTAGCCGTCCGGCGCCGCGCGGGCGACGACATCCATGCCGAGGTTGCCGCCGGCCCCCGACCGGTTGTCGATCACGAGAGGCTGACCGAGGGCCACGGACAGCCGTTCGCCGACGATCCGCGCGGTGATGTCCGTCGAGCCGCCGGGCGGATAGGGCACCACGACGCCGATGGGCCGCGCCGGCCAGGCGGCGGCGCGGGCGGGCCGCGGCGCCAGCGCGAGGGCGCCGGCTCCGGCGAGGCAGGCGACGAGGTCTCGGCGTCGGATCATGGCGTGTCGTCCTCCTCGTCGCTCTCGAACACGACCGCATCGAGGGCCGCGCAATCGTCCGGGGCATGGCCGACCACGACGGGGTTCACGTCGAGGCTCAGGATGCGGGGGTCTTGCGTCATCAGCTGGCCGACCGCGACCGCGGCGGTGAGGTAGCGGTCGAGGGCGAGCGGCGGCTCGCCCCGCGTGCCGGCGACCAGCGGCGCGATGCGCAGGCGCCCGATCGCCCGACGCACGTCGTCCTCGTCGAAGGGCGGCAGCAGCAGGGCGACGTCGGGCATCGCCTCGACGTATTGGCCGCCGTCACCCACCACCACGACCGGTCCGAAGAACGGGTCGCGGTGGGCGCCCAGCATCAATTCGCGCCGCCCGCGCCGCATCGCGGCGACGATCACCCCCGCGAAGGCGCCCCCGTGCCGCGCGAGCCCCGTCCGGCACGCCTCGAAGGCCGCCGCCACGGAAGCGGCGTCGCTCAAGCCCAGATGGACGAGGCCGAGCTCGCTCTTGTGCGCCACGTCCGGCGAGCAGCCCTTCACGGCGACGGGCCCGCCGAGGGCCGCGGCGGCCGCGACCGCCTCCCCGGGCGTGCGGCAGAGTTGATGCGGAACGACCGGGATGCCGGCGGCCGCGAGGCGCGCGAGGCTCCGCGCCTCGTCGAGGAGGCGGGGGGCGCGCGGGGAGGCGGGCGCGACCGCCGCGACCCGCGGGCGGGCGGCGGCCGCTTGCATCAACTCGTGGTGGAGGATGAACTGGTGCAGCGCCCGCACGGCGGCGGCCTCGCCGGGGAAGACCGGCAGGCCGCGCTCGCGGAACGGACGTGCGACGAGTTCCTGCGGCGCGACAATCACCACCGGCTTGCCGGTCTCGGCCGCGAAGGCCGCGGTGTCGCGGCCGAAGGCATCGACGTCGTAGGCCCGGCCCGCCACCGGAACGCCGATGAGGAAGGCATCCGCCGAGGGGTCGCGGGCGATCACCGGCAGGATCTGGCTGAACAGGGCGCTGTTCGTCATGAGCGCCGCCGTGATGTCGACGGGATTCCGCACCGAGGCGAAGCTCGGCAGGATCGTGCGCAGCTCCCCTTGCGTGTCCTCCGTCAGGGGCGCGAGGGCGAGGCCGGCCGCGGAGGCGGCATCCGCCGCCATGACGCAGGTCGCGCCCGAATTGCTGATGGCCACCATGCGGCGGCCCTCCGGGCGCCACCCCTTGAGGTAGAGCTCCGCCGCCTCGACGAGGTCGGCGGTGTCGCGCGCGCGCCAGATCCCGTGCTGCTCGAGGAAGGCGTCCACCACCCGGTCCTCGTTGGCGAGCGCGCCGGTATGGGAGAGCGCGGCGGCCTGCCCCGCCGCGGTACGGCCGGATTTCAGCGCGACGATCGGCAACCCGTGCGAGCGCGCGACTTCCGCGGCTTGCGCGAGGTGGTGCGGATCCGGGATGCTCTCCAGGTAGAGGAGGAGAAGCTTCAGCGCCCGGTCCTCGGCCACGGCGGCGGCGAGCTCGCAGACGGTGACGTCGGCGTCGTTGCCGGTGGCATGGGTGTGGCGCACCCCGATGCCGCGCCCGCGCAGCAGCCCGTACGGCACGACGCTCATCGCGCCGCTCTGGCTGACGATGCCGACCGGGCCGTCCAGCGGCGGGACCTCCAGGAACATGCTGGAGAAGCTCGCCACCGCCCCGGTGCCGAAATTCGCCAGCCCTTGCGAGTTGGGGCCGATCACCCGCATGCCGCGGGCCCGGGCGCGCGCCACCATGGCGCGCTCTGCCGCCTTGCCCTCCGGAGATTCCGTCTCGCCGAAGCCGGACGCCATCATGATGGCGACCTTGACGCCCATGGCGCCACACTCGTCGAGAGCCGCGACCGCCGCCTCGCCCGGGACGGCCACGATGGCGAGGTCCGGCGCCCGGGCGAGGTCGGAGAGGCGCGGCACCGTGCGCAGACCCTGCACCTCCTCCCGCCGCGGGTTGACCGGGATGACCTCACCGCGAAAGCCGAATTGCGAGAGGTAGAGGAGCGGCCGCCCGCCGATCTTGTCCGGGTTCTCCGAGGCGCCGATCACCGCGATGCTGCGCGGGTCGAGGACCGTTGCGAGATTCGACATCACTCACGCTCCTGCGGCAGGCAATAAGGGACGCGCACAGCCCCGAAGGCCCGGAAGGCGGTGTTCACGGGCGCGCCGATCGCCAGCCCCTCGGCCGCGTGGGCCATGAAGCGGAAGCCCTCCTCGGCGTCGACCAGCGCGACGACGTAGGGCGCGTGGGCGGCGAGTTCCCGCGATGGCGCCCGCGCCACGGTGGTCAGCGCGTAGACCCGGCCGCGGCCGGAGGCCTGCGCCACCGCGAGGTCACCGCCGCCGCAGGACGGGCAGAACGGGCGGCGAAAATACTGGATGTGCCCGCAGGCGCGGCAGCGCGCGAAGGCGAGGCCCTCGCCGCCCCGCGTCCAGTCCGCGGGCTCGCGGCTCGTGGGGTCCGGGCTCATCGGGCATTCTCCAGCACGAGGCTGACATGGGAGGACAGGACGCCGCCATCGCCATGCAGCAGCGCCAGGGCCGGCGGCGGGATCTGGCGAGGACCCGCCTCGCCGCGCATCTGACGCACGGTCTCGGCGAGGTGCGCCATGGCCCCCCCGACCCCGCAATGGCCGTAGCTCAGGAGGCCGCCATGGGTGTTGAGCGGCATGGCGCCGGCAGGATCGAAATGCCCCTCGGCGGCGAGCCGCCCGGCCCCGCCCCGCGGCGCGAGGCCGATCTCCTCCAGGAGGATCGCCAGGGTGATCGTGAAGCTGTCGTAGATCGCCGCGTAGCCGATGTCGGGCAGACCGACGCCCGCCGCGGCGAGCGCGCGGGCCGCGCAGTCCCCCGCCCCGAAGGCGGTGAGCGAGGGCGCGGCGCTGACGTGCTGATGGGTGTGGGCCTGGGCCGCCCCGCGGATGCGGGGTCCGCGCCGCCCCGCCTCGTCCCGGGCGATCACGAAGGCCGCACCGCCATCCGAGACCGGGCAGCAATCGAGCAGGCGCAGGGGTGAGGCGATGGGCTTCGAGGCCCGGACCTCCGCGGCGGTGATCGGATCGCGCAGGTGGGCGCCCGGCGTTCGGGCGGCATTGGCACGCATCAAGACCGCGAGCGTCGCGAGGTCCTGCTCGCCGTATTCGTGGGCGTAGCGGGCGGCGACGAGGCCGTAATAGGCGGGAATCGTCGGGCCGAGCGGCACCTCGTAGATGGGATGGCCGACCTGGGCGAGGGTCTGGATTGCGGCGTCGCGGGACTGGCCCGTGAGCCGGTTCTCTCCCGCCACCACCAGGATCCGCCGCGCCGCCCCGGCCTCGACCAGGAGGTGGGCGAGCATCACCAGCGCGAAGCCGGTGGCGCCGCCGAGCTGCACCGCGTGCGCGTAAGTCGGGCGTAAGCCGAAATGCTCGGCGAAGACGGTCGAGAGCATCAGGTGCGGGTGGGTGGTCGAGTAGCCGGTGATCAGCCCGTCGATGTCGCCCCGCTCAAGCTCCGCGTCCGTCAGCGCGTCGGCGGCCGCGAGGCTCATCAGGTCGAGCGTGGACCGCCCCTCGTGGCGCCCGAACGGCGTCAGCCCGACACCCGTGACGAGGCTCACCGGGAGACCGCCGGCACGGGCAGGGGCGTGCAGGTCCATCGAGCGGAACGAAGCATCGGGCGTCCTCCGGGTGGGCAGCTCGAAAATTCCGGGCGGCCTCTGTTGGGAAGATGGTTGCCTTCCCAGTTAGACCCTGTCAACACTGTTACGTCCGCAGGAACGATCTCGATCGCGGCGGGCGAGGGAGGAGCGAAGGCGACCGCATGAGTTCCGCTCGACGGAACTTACCCCGAAGGGGCGGCGCATTCGCGACACGCACGGAGAGGCACCGTGGACCGTCGGCTGTGCTTAGGGCTGTGCTTGGGCCTGCTTGCGTCGTTGGCCGTCCCCGGGACGGCTTTTACCGCCTATCCGGAGCGGATCCTCCGGATCGTGGTCCCGTTCCCGCCCGGCGGGACGACCGACATCCTGGCGCGCCTGGTCGCCGACCGGCTCGACAAGCGCTTCGGCCAGCACGCCATCGTGGACAACCGGCCGGGCGCCTCGGGCAACATCGGCACCAAGGCCGTCGCGGGCAGCGCGCCGGACGGCTACACGCTGGTGATGGCGACCATCAACACCCACGGCATCAACGCCGCGGTGTTCCGCAGCCTGCCCTACGATCCGGTGCGCGACTTCGCACCGATCACCGTCGTCGCCTCCACGCCGAACGTGCTGCTGGCCAATTCCTCGCTCGGAGTCGCCGACGTCGCGGGGCTGATCCGGCTCGCCCGCGCCACGCCCGGGGGCCTGGCCTTCGGCTCGACCTCGACGGGCGGCTCGCCGCACATGTCGGGCGAACTCCTCAAGGTGATGGCCGGGATCCCGCTCACCCATATCCCCTACCGGGGCGGCGGCCCGATGCTGAACGATCTCATCGCCGGCCACATCAAGCTCGGGTTCGACAACCTGCCCTCGGCGATCGGGCACGTGCGGGCCGGAACGCTGCGGGCGCTCGCCGTGACGACGGCGACCCGCTTCCCCGGACTCCCGGACGTGCCGACCATGGCGGAGGCCGGGGTGCCCGGCTACGAAGTCTCGGCCTGGTTCGGGCTGCTCGCGCCCGCCGGGACCCCGAGATCGGTCGTCGACCTGCTGCAATCGCGCATCGCCGCCGTGCTGGCGGAGCCGGACACCACGGCCCGCCTGCTCGAGCTCGGCGCGACGCCGGGCGGCATGACCCCCGACGCCTTCGGGCAGCTGGTGCGCAGCGAGGTTGCCCGGTGGCCGGAGATCGTCGCCAAGACCGGCGTCGCCGTCGAATAGTTTTTTTGAATCATCAGCCAAGTCGAAATTCCGGCGTCGCCGGCAAAACAAGAATTGCGGCGTCACCGTCGCGGACGGGGAGGATCGGGATGGCGGGATTGCGGATCGGATCGGGCTCGGCCTGGTGGGGCGACCGGCTGGAGCCGGCGCGCCTCAACGCCGAGCGGGGCGACCTCGACTATCTCTGCTTCGAGACCATGGCGGAGGCGACGATCTCGGCCGCGCAGGTGCGCAAGCGCCGCGATCCGGACTTTCCCGGCTACGACACCTACCTCGACGACCGGATGCAGCGGGTGCTGCCCGGCTGCCTGCGGCGGGGCACCCGGATCATCAGCAACCAGGGCTGGATCAACCCGGAGGGCGCGGCGAGGCGGATCGTCCATTGGCTGCGCGAATGCGGGGCGCCGAAGGGCACGAAGGTCGCGGCGATCTCCGGCAGCCTGATCACCGACCGGGTCCTCGACCTCACCGACACGCTGATGGAGGACGGACGGCCGAGCGCCTCGCTCGCCGGCTCGATCGTCTCGGCGGAGGCCTATATGGGCGCCGAGCCGATCGTCGCGGCCCTGCGGGAGGGAGCCCAGATCGTCGTCACCGGACGGGTCGCCGACCCGTCGATCTTCATGGCGCCGATGATGCACGAATTCGGCTGGGATCCCCTCGACCACGACCGCCTGGGGCCCGGCAACGGCATCGGCCACGTGCTCGAATGCGGCGCGCAGGCGACCGGCGGCTACTTCTGCGATCCCGGTTTCAAGGACGTGCCGGACCCCTGGGACCTCGCCTTCCCGATCGCCGAGGTCGAGAGCGACGGCTCGGCGGTGATCACCAAGGTCGCCGGGACGGGCGGGGCGGTCACCACGAGGACCCTGAAGGAGCAGCTGTTCTACGAGGTGCACGACCCGGCGAACTACATCACGCCGGACGTGGTGGTGGACTTCACCACGACCGAGCTCGAGGAGGTCGGCCACGACCGCGTGCGGGTGTCGCGCATCTCCGGTAAGCCGCGCACGCCGACCCTCAAGGTGTCGATCGCCTGCCAGGAGGGCTTCGTCGGCGAGGACATGTTCTTCTACGCCGGGCCGGGCGCCCTGCGCCGGGCGGAACTCGCCAAGCGCATCCTGGAGGAGCGCTTCCGGATCGTCGGCCTTCAGGCCGAGGAGATCCGCATCGACTTCGTCGGCCTCAACGCCATCCACGGCGGCAGTGCGGCGCGGACCGGCCCGGAGCCCTACGAGATCGCCGTGCGGGTCGCCGCCCGCACCCGGACCCGCGAGGAAGCGCTCAAGGTCGGCCGCGAGGTCGACGGCATGGCGGTGTCGGGCGTCGGTATGACCGGCAAGCGCGTGCCGCACCAGGACCGCACCCGCGAGGTGATCGGGGTGTGGTCGTCGCTCGTCCCGCGCGAGGCGCTGTCCCCCGTCATCACGTTCTACGAGAGCTGAGAGCCCATGCGCCTGCCCCTGCAGCACGTGGCCCATGTCCGCTCCGGCGACAAGGGCAACACCTCGAACATCACGGTCATCGCCTACGAGCCGGACCTCTACCCCTACCTCAAGGAGCAGCTCACCGCCGAGCGCTTCAAGGCGTTCTACGCCGGCATGGTGACGGGCCAGGTCACCCGCTACGCGGTCGACCGGCTGGGCGTGCTCAACTTCGTCGCCGAGGGAGCGCTCGGCGGCGGCGTGTCCCGCTCCCTCTGCCTCGACAATTACGGAAAGGCCCTCTCCGCCGCGATCCTCGGCTTCGAGATGGAGGTGCCGGACAAGGCCGCGAACCTCCTGCGCAACTACCACCCGGAGGTGGCATGATGGCCGCGATCCCATCGCTCACCGAACTCGCCCGGGGCCTGCGCTTCCCCGAGGGCCCGATCGCGATGCCGGACGGCTCGGTGCTCCTCGTCGAGATCGCCCGCGGCACGCTCACCCGGGTGGCGAGGGATGGCACCGTGACCCATCCGGCGCGGCCCGGGGGCGGCCCGAACGGGGCGGCGATCGGCCCGGACGGGCGCTGCTACATCTGCAACAACGGCGGCTTCCGCTGGACGCCGGAGGGCGACCCGAGCGGGCTGCGGCCGATCGGGCAGGCCGAAGACTACTCGGGCGGCCGGATCGAGGCGGTGGACCTCGCCACCGGCGCCGTCGAGGTGCTGTACCGGGAGTGCGACGGACGCCGGCTCAACGGGCCGAACGACCTCGTCTTCGACGGGCTGGGCGGCTTCTACTTCACCGACCTCGGCAAGGTGCGCGCGCGCGACCAGGACCGCGGCGCGGTCTACTACGCGCGCGCCGACGGCAGCGCGATCCGCGAGGTGGTCTTCCCGATCTTCACGCCGAACGGTGTCGGCCTGTCGCCGGACGGCGCCACCCTGTACGTGGCCGAGACCGAGACCGCCCGTCTCTGGGCCTTCGACCTCGTCGGCCCGGGCGAGATCCGGCGGCACCCGTTTCCCTCGCCCCATGGCGGGCGCCTTCTGGTCGGGCTGCCCGGCTATCACCGCTTCGATTCGCTCGCGGTCGACGCGGCCGGCAACATCTGCGTCGCCACCCTGGTGGAAGGCGGCATCACCGTGGTGTCGCCGGACGGGACCTCCGTGCGCCGCGTGCCGATGCCGGAGCGATGGGTCACCAACATCTGCTTCGGCGGCCCGGAGCTGCGGACCGCCTACGTCACCCTGTCGTCGACCGGGCGCCTCGTCTCCCTGCCCTGGGACGGGCCGGGCCTGCCCCTCCACCACCTGAACCCGCGGGGCTGAGCATGCACGCCTCCGCGTCCCTCGCCCGCCGTTACGGCGCGGGCGGCCTGATGCTCCTCCTGGGCCTCGCGGTGGTGCTGGAGGCCCGCACCCTCGGCCTCGGCACCCTGGCGCGGGTCGGCCCCGGCCTCTTCCCGATGCTCCTCGGCTGCGCCCTCGGTGCGGTCGGGCTGCTCATCGCCGCGACACCGGAGGCGGCGGAGCACGAGGCCGGGGAGGGGGGACGGCCGGACTGGCGCGGCTGGTTCTGCATCGTGCTCGGGATCGTGCTGTTCATGGTGCTCGGCGAGCATCTCGGCCTCGGGCCCGCGACCTTCGCCTGCGTCTTCGTCTCCGCGCTCGGCGACCGCAGCGGCAGCGTGCGCGCCGCCCTGGTCCTGGCGCTCGCGATGACCGTGGTGGCGGGGCTGGTCTTCACCCTGGCGTTGAAGTTCCAGATGCCGTTCTGGCGGGGATAGGGTCATGGACAGCACCGTCGCCAACCTGATCCACGGCTTCTCGATCGCGCTGCAGCCGCACAACTTCCTGTTCAGCCTGGTCGGCGTGCTGATCGGCAACCTCATCGGCGTACTGCCCGGGATGGGCATCATGGCGACGATCTCGATCCTGCTGCCGCTCACCTTCGGGATGCCGCCGGTCGCCGCGATCCTGATGCTGGCGGGGATCTATTACGGGGCGCAGTATGGCGGGGCGATCTGCTCGATCCTGCTCAACCTGCCCTGCCACCCCTCGCACGCGGTGACCTGCCTCGACGGCTATCCGATGACGCGCCAGGGCCGCGGCGGCGTGGCTTTGGGCATCACGATGCTGGCCTCGTTCTTCGGCGCCGCCTTCGGCATCGTGCAGATGATCCTGTTCGCGCCGCTCCTCGTGCGCATCGCCTTCCAGTTCGGCCCGGCCGAGATCAGCACCCTGATGCTGCTCGGGCTCCTCGCCGGGGCGACGCTGGCCCGGGGCTCGGCGCTCAAGGGCGTGGCGATGACGCTCGTCGGGCTGATCCTCGGCTGCGTCGGCAGCGACCTCGACACCGGGACGAGCCGGTTCACCTTCGGGGCGATGTCGCTCTACAACGGGATCGACCTCGTGGCGGTGGCGCTCGGGTTCTTCGGCATCGCCGAGTTCCTGAAGAGCATCAATCGGCTCACCGTCGGCGATCTGTCGGGCGTGAGGGTCCGGATGCGCGACATGCGTCCGAGCCGGGCCGACCTGCGCGAGGCCGCGCTGCCGATCCTGCGCGGGACCCTGGTCGGCAGCCTGTGCTCGCTGATCCCCGGAACGGGTCCGACCATCGCCTCCTTCATCGCCTACGCGGCCGAGAAGCGGGTGAGCCGCCATCCGGAGCGGTTCGGCCGCGGCGCGATCGGCGGCGTCGCGAGCCCGGAGGCCTCGACGCATTCCTCCGTCCAGGGCGATTTCGTGCCGACCATGAGCCTCGGCATCCCGGGCGACGCCGTGATGGCGCTGATCCTCGGCGCGCTGATCATCCAGGGCATCACCCCGGGCCCGCAGCTCATGACCGAGCATCCTGACGTGTTCTGGGGCCTCATCGCGAGCTTCTGGATCGGCAACATCCTCCTCGTCCTCCTCAACGTGCCGCTGATCGGGATCTGGGTGCGGTTGCTGCAGATCCCGTTCCGGTTCCTGTATCCGTGCGCCCTGTTCTTCATCTGCGTCGGCGTCTACAGCACGAACAACGAGATGTTCGGCGTCTTGCAGACGCTGGTGATCGGGATCGTCGGCTACGGGCTGATGCGGCTCGGCTTCCATCCGGCCCCGGTGCTGCTCGGCTTCGTGCTCGGCCCGCGGCTGGAGGAGAACTTCCGCCGCGCCCTGCTGCTCTCGCGGGGCGATCCGTGGACCTTCGTCGGCAGCCCGATCAGCGCGACCTTCGTGGCGCTGGGGCTGCTGCTCGTGGGCATGCAGGTGGTCCTCGCCTGGCGCGGCCGGCGGCGCTCCCGGGTGGATGCGGTGCTGGCCGGGGACGAGCGGGGCCGCCGGATGGCGCCGGCCGAGGCGCCCGCGGTGACCGGGTCGCTCGAGGTGTGAGGGGACGGGGAAACCGGCGCCACTCCTTTCCCGGGCAGCCCTGCGGCACCCGGAGAGGGAACGCAATGCAGCCGCCGTCTCCGGAAGTGGAGCGTCGTGTCGCGGCCGATCGTCGAGACAACGAGCCGGTCCGATCCGGCAGGGGAGGTGTGGGATGCGATCATCAGTATGGATCTGCGGGCTTGCCGCGTGCCTCGGCGTGCTCTCGTCGGGACCCGGCCGAGCCGCCGAGCCGATCCGCATCGGATGGCTCTCCTCGCTCACCGGCCCGCTCTCCTCGGCGGCCATCGCCGAGAACCAGGGCGTGCAGTTCGCCATCAAGGAGATCAACGCGGCCGGCGGCATCGACGGCCGCCCCCTCGAACTCCTCACCCGCGACACCGCGGGCGAGCCCACCAAGGCGGTGAACCTCGCCCAGCAGCTCCTGTTCAGCGACAAGGTGCAGTTCGTCATCGGGCCGGTGAATTCCGGCGAATCCCTCGCCACGGTGCCGATCGTCGCCCGGGCCGGCATCCCCAACATCGTCATCGGGACGATCGACGAACTCACCGATCCGAAGAAGTACCCGCTGGCGTTCCGGGCGATCAACACCAACCGGCAGTGGATCGAGGGCGGCAACGCCTACGCCCTCGACGTGCTCAAGCGCCGGAAGGTGGCGGTGATCGGCGACACCTCGGGCTACGGCACGTCCAGCGCCAAGACCGCGGCCGCGCTCCTGGAGCAGGCGGGGGTGAAGCCGGTCTACTCGGTGCTGGTCGATCCCAACAAGACCGATCTCACCGACGAGATGACCAAGGCGCGGGCGGCGGGGGCCGACGTGGTGATGCCCTGGACCGCCGCGACCGGCCTGATGGCCCGGATCCTCAACACCCGCGGCGACATGGGCTGGGACGTGCCGGTGGTGGGCCATCCCGCGATCATGGCGCTTCCGATCAAGGCCCTGCTCAACAAGCCGGATTACTGGCAGAACGCCTTCGCGGCCGGCTACCAGAGCACGACCTACGTCGACGGCAAGCTGCCGCCGCGGACCCAGGCCCTGATCGACAAGATCAAGCCGGCGCTCGGCGGCACCATCGACTTCACCTTCTGGTGGGTCGCCCTCGGCTACGACACCGTGAAGATCATCGAGCACGCCGTGAGGCAGGCCGGATCGACCGACCCGCAGAAGATCAAGGCGGTGCTCGAATCGACCCGGGACCTTCCCGGCGTCTACGCCAGCTACAGCTGGAGCCCGCAGGACCACAACGGCTTCCCGGACAAGAACATCGTCGCCGACATCGCCGCCTCGTTCCGGGACGGCTGCTACGAGGCGGCGCCCCGGTGATCGCGAGACAGAGGAGCCACCCATGCTGGCCGTGATCGTCTCGGGCCTCGCCATCGGCGCCGTCTACGCGGCGACGGCGCTCGCCTACAACGTGATGTACTCGACCTCGCGCGTGCTGAGCGTCACGACGGGGCACCTCTGCATGCTGGGCGGGGTGGTCGGCGCCTGGCTCATCGCCGGCCTCGGGCTGCCCGGGGTGCTCGGTCTCGCAGGCGCCGTGCTGGCCGGCGCGGCGGCCGGCGCCGTCACCGAGATCGTCGGCGTGCGCCGGGTTCTGGCGCGCTCCGACGAGCATCTCTGGCTCCTCTCCACCCTGGCGCTCGCCACCATGCTGCAACAGGCGGTCGGGCTGTGGTGGGGCACCGAACCGCGTCCCTTCCCGCGGGTGATCCCACAGGATTTTTCCGCCGGGCTCCTCGACCAGAAGTACTGGCTGCCGGTGGTCGCGGTCCTCGCCATGACGGCCGGGCTCGAAGCCTTCACGCGCCTGACCCTGTGGGGCAAGCTGTTCCAGGCCACCTCGGAGGACGCGTTCGCGGCGCGTGCCCGCGGCATCCCGACCGACCGGGTGCGCCTGACCTCCTACCTGCTGGCCGGTGGGCTCGGCGGGCTCGCGGGCTTCGCGGCCGGCCAGCTCACCTTCGCGTATTTCGCGCTCGGCCTGTCGCTGACCCTCAACGGCTTCATCGCGCTGGCGGTCGGCGGGCTCGGCAGCAACCTCGGGGCGCTGGTCGGTGGGGCCGGGCTCGGGCTGCTCTCGGCCTTCGCGACCTACTGGTTCGGCGGCGAGTACCAGCAGACGATCGCGGTCGGGCTGCTGATGCTGGTCCTGCTGCTGCGGCCCGAGGGGCTTCTCGGGAACAAGCGGGTGAGGCCTGTCTGATGTCCCACCCCAGCCTCCGCGTCGGCCTGACGCTCCTCGCCGTCCTCGCGCTCGCCTCCGTGCCGGCCTGGTCGGGCGACCTCTACCAGGTGCACCTCGCCTCCCTGATCGGCGCCTACTGGGTCCTGGTCGCGGGCCTCAACCTCGTGGTGGGCTTTGCCGGCCAGCTCTCGATCGGGCATGTCGGGCTCCTCGCCGTCGGCGCCTACGGCTTTGCCATCCTCGCCGGCACGATCGGCCTCGATCCCTTCCTGGCGCTGCCGCTCTGCGGCGCGCTCGGGGGCCTCGGCGGCCTCCTCCTCGGGCTGCCGTCCCTGCGGTTGCCGGGCTTCTACTTCGCCATGGTGACGATGGCCTTCGCGCTGATCGTCGGCGAGTTGTCCCTCGCCTGGGGCGGCCTCACCGGCGGCGGCACCGGCCTGTCGGTGCCGGGCTTCCCGGCGCCCTTCGACACGCCGCGGGGCCAGTATGCCCTCATCCTCGCGCTCGGTGCCGTCGTCACCGCCATGACCTGGAGCGTCGCGCGGTCGATGTGGGGGCGCGCCCTGATCGCGGTGCGCGACAGCGAGGTCGCGGCCGCCACGGTCGGCGTCAACCTGTTCCGGGCCAAGCTCACGGTGTTCGTGTTCTCGGGGATCACCGCCGGGGTCGCAGGCGCGCTGTTTGCCGCGCTCCAGACCTACATCACGCCGGACACGTTCGTGTTCGACATCGGCCTGTTCTTCTTCGTCTGCATCATCATCGGCGGGCGCGGCAGCATCCTAGGACCGTTGATCGGCACCGCCATGCTGACCGCCCTGCCCGAGATGGTGGCGCCGCTCGCCCGGCTCGGCAACTTCTTCTACGGCCTCGCCCTCCTGGTCGTGGTGCTGCTGGTGCCCGACGGCATCGGCCGCCTCGTCGCCACCCTCGCGAGCCGCCTGCGGCCCGAGCCCCATGGCAGCCACGAGGTCCGGCCCGATCTCGCCCGCCTGCGCCGGGCGCTCGGCGCGTCGCCCCGCGAGCCGGACGCGATCGCGCCGGCGCCGCTGGCCCGGGAGGCCCTGCCATGAGCGCGCACGCCACCGACGCCCTCGTCGCGCGGGCGATCACCAAGCGCTTCGGCGGCGTCACCGCCCTCGATCGCGTCACCCTCGACCTGCGCCCGGGGGAGATCCACGGGCTGATCGGCCCCAACGGCTCGGGCAAGACCACGCTCCTCAACCTCCTGTCCGGCTATTACCGCCCGGACGGCGGGGACGTGCAGCTCGACGGCGACTCGCTCGCTCGGCGCTCGGTGCAGAACCGGCCGCGGCTCGGCATCGCCCGCACCTTCCAGAAGCCGCGGCTGCTTCCCTCCCTCAGCGTGCTCGACAACGCGATGCTGGGCGCCTGGCGCGAGGTGCGCTCGGGCTTCCTCGCGGCGGCGCTCGCCTGGCCGGCGGCGCGGCGCGAGGAGCGCGCGATCCGCGCCCACGCCGCGGACCTCGTCCACGGCATCGGGCTCGGCCACGCGATCGGCCGGCGCGCGAGCCTTTTGGAGCACGCCGAGCAGCGTTTCCTCGAGATCGCCCGGGCGCTGGCGTTGCGCCCGCGCTTCCTCCTCCTCGACGAGCCGGCCGGCGGCCTCACCGGCGCCGAGATCGGCCATCTCGCCGCCATCCTCGGGGCGATCCGGGAGAGCGGCGTCGGCATCCTCCTCGTCGAGCATCACACCGACTTCGTGTTCCGCGTCTGCGACCGCGTCACCGCCCTGGACCGCGGCCGCCTGATCAAGCACGGTCGCCCCGACGAGGTCCGCGGCGACGCCGAGGTGGTCCGCGTCTATCTGGGAGCCTGACGATGTCCCGTACCGGTGCAGTCCTCCTGGAGGTCGAGGATCTCCACGTCGCCTACGGCAAGGCGCACGTCGTGCACGGGGTGAGCCTCGCCGTGCACGAGGGCGAGTTCGTGGTCGTGCTCGGGCGCAACGGCGCGGGCAAGAGCACGATCCTGCACGCCCTCTCGGGCCTGATCCCCAAGCAGCGCGGCCGCGTGCGCTTCGCGGGCGCCGACATCACCCGGGCGAGCCCGGGCGACATCGTGCGGGCCGGCCTGGTCCAGGTGCTCGAAGGCCACCGGGTCTTCACCACGCTCAGCGTCGAGGACAACCTGCGCGTCGGGACCTATGCGGGGCGCAACGGCGCCTCGCGGGAGACCCTGGAGCGCATCTACGCCGACTTCCCCGAACTGGCCGAGCGCCGCCACCAGCAGGCGTCGCGCCTGAGCGGCGGCCAGCAGCAGATCCTGGCGGTCGCTCAGGGCCTGATCGCCGGTCCGCGCCTCCTGATCCTCGACGAGCCCTCCGGGGGGCTCGCCCCGATCGTGGTCGACCGCATCCTCGACGTGGCGGCCCGCCTCGCCCGCGCCGGAACGGCCATCCTCCTCGTGGAGCAACTCGTCGAGAAAGCCCTGCGCCACGCCGGCCACGGCTATCTCCTCGATGCCGGGGCCATCGCCGGGGAGGGGAGCGCCGAGGCGCTGCAGGACAGCGCCCTCCTGCGCCGGATCTATCTCGGCGGGACCGAGGCGGCGTGAGCGGTCGCATGCCCGACGAGCCCCCGGGCAAGCCCTCCGCGCCCGGCGAGCCCAATGCCGTGCAGAAGGTCTGCGCGGTGATGCGCGCGCTCGCCGCCGCGACGCCGCGGCGGCTCACCGAGATCACGGCCGAGACCGGGCTCAACAAGGTCACGGCCCTGCGGATCCTCGACACGCTCGCCCAGGAGGGCTTCGCCGCCCGGGCGTCCGACGGGCGGCGCTGGCGCCCCGGCCCCGAACTGACCGCGCTCGCGGCGAGCCGCGGACGGCCCGACGACCTGCGGACCCTTGCCCGGCCGAGCCTGATGCGCCTGGCCGAGATGTCGGGCGACACCGTTCTGCTCTCGGTGCGCAGCGGCGTCGAGGCGGTCTGCATCGACCGCGAGGTCGGCTCCTACCCGATCCGGGCCAACTACCTCGACATCGGCAGCCGCCGCCCCCTCGGGGTGGGTGCAGGATCGATGGCGCTCCTCGCCTGGCTGCCCGACCGCGAGATCGACGCGATCCTCGGCATCGTCGCCCAGCGGCTCGGGCCTTATCCGCGGCTCGGGTTGCCCGAGATCCGGGACGCCGTCCAGGCCTCGCGGGCGCGCGGCTACGTCGTGCTGCTGGACCGGGTGGTCGACACGATGGGGGCCATCGGCGTGCAGGTTCGGGACGCCTCCGGCCGGCCGGTGGCCGCGCTCAGCATCGCGGCGTTGTCCACCCGCGTAAAGTCGCGGGAGGTGGCGCTGGCCGACGCGCTGCGACGCGAGGCCGACCTCATGGAGCGCGAGCGCGTCGACGGATCCGGCATCGGCCGGTAGAGGTGCCCCCGACCGGTCCACGCCGTTCTCATGATCGCCCGCCGTCTCGTACGTGGCGTGGCTGCCGCTCTCCGGAGATGTCGTCGCCTGTCTCGCGTCGGCCGACGATGACGTCCGTGATCGGAGATCGCACGCGATCAAGGATCGGCTCACCTCGAAGGAGGGCTCCAGACATCCCCGAAGTCACTGGATCCCTCTTTCGAGGCTCGCTGCGTTCGCACCTCAGGATAAGGTGGATAGCAGGATAGAAAAATCCCCTCGCGACTGTGACCGCGAAGGCTTGCGCTACGGTTGCCGGGTGGTCGGTTCGGCTTGTGTTTTGGCTTGGCCGGTTCGGGAAGCCCCTGGACGCTTGCGCGCGACCTGATGACGTCGGGCCGGTCGCTCAGGGTCGCGCACGGGTGCTCGATCACGCGTTCCGGTGCGGCCAGGCAAGCCGATCCAATCAGACGGATATCGGATCACACCTCCGCGCGCAGCGGCCGGCTGAGCAGGCCGCCGATGGCGTCGTCGAGCTGCAGCGTGCCGGCGACCAGACCGGCCACCGCCTCGGCCACCGGCATCTCGACCTCGCGGCGCCGGGCGAGCGCCACCAGCCCGGAGGCGGTCAGCGCGCCCTCGGCGAGCTTGCCGCCGGCGGCCTCCTCGAGGCTCGCGCCGCGCCCGAGGCGCTCGCCGAAGGCGAAGTTGCGCGACTGCGCCGAGGCCGCCGAGAGCACGAGGTCGCCGAGGCCCGACAGACCCATCAGGGTCTCGGGCCGGGCGCCCCAGGCGCGGGCAAAGCGCATCAGTTCGGCGAAGCTGCGGGCGACGAGGGCGGCGCGGGCGCTCTCGCCGAGGCCGCGCCCGATCGCCGCCCCGCAGGCGATGGCGAGCACGTTCTTGGCCGCCCCACCGATCTCGACGCCGCGCGGATCGTTGCCGTGATAGACCCGGAAGGTCGGGCCCGACAGGGCGGCGGCGAGCGCGGCCGCGAGCGGCCCGTCCCGGCTCGCGAGCGTCACGGCGGTGGGCAGCCCGCGGGCGACGTCCGCCGCGAAGCTCGGACCCGAGAGGACCGCGAGGCTGGCCCCGGGCGCGGCCTGCGCCGCCACGTCGGTCATGAAGGCGTCGGTGCCGCGCTCGATGCCCTTGGCGCACAGGATCAGGGCGGCGCCGGGTGCGAGATGCGGGCGCAAGGCCGTCAGCACCCCGCGCAGGGTCTGGGCCGGCGTCACCACCAGCACCGCCTCGGCCTCGGCGAGCGTCGTCGGGTCGGCCGTGGGGACGACGCCCGGATGGAGCGGCACCCCGGGCAGGTGGCGGGCATTCTCGCGCGTGCCGGCCATGGCGGCGGCGGCCCCCGCGTCGCGCATCCAGAGCGTCACCCGCCGCGGCGCGGAGGCTGCCGCCGCATTGGCGAGCGCCGTGCCCCAGGCGCCGCCGCCCAGGACCGCGACCGGCCCGATGGTGTTCATGCTGCGTCTCCGGCGAGAAAATCCGCCGCCGCCAGCCGGTAGAGGCGGTGGGGCCGCAGCGGGTGGCCCTCGGGCAGGGCCGGGTGGTCGAACCCGCCGACCGCCGCCATGCCGAGGCGCTCCATCACCCGCCAGGACGGCGCGTTGAGGTCGGCGGTATAGGCGACGATCTCCGGCAGGGCGCAGCGGGCGAAGGCGTCGGCGAGGGCGAGCCGCGCGCCGCGGATCGCGAAGCCCCGGCCCCAGGCCGGACGGGCGAGGCGCCAGCCGATCTCGACGAGGCCGGTCTCGCGGCCGAGGAGCGCGCCGAGCGGCAGCGGCCGGGCCGGGCGCCAGCAGCCGACGAAGCCGACGAAGCCCTCCGGCGCCTCGACCGCCCAGGGACCGAATCCGTCCTCGTCGAAGCGCCGCGCGAGCGCCCGCGCCTCGGTCTGGCTCTCCCGCGCGGTCTTCGCCGCGGGGAAGAACCGCATCACCGCGGGGTCGGCGCAGAGCGCCGCGAAGGGCGCGTCGTCGGCAAGCCGCCAGCGCCGCAGCGCGAACCCGTCGCCGGGCAGGCTGGCGGGGGGCTTGGGCACCGGGCGCTTGCGCCGCCACAGCAGCGAGCGGTGGTTGAGCACCGCGAGGTCCTGCCGGCCCTCCAGCACCGCCTCGCCGAGCGCCAGGGCGACATCGAGGCGCTCGGGCGGCATGTTGGCCCAGGCGGGCGGCGCCACGCTCTCGCGCCAGGGCCCGCCGCAGGCGTTGTCGAGCAGGATGCGGGCGAAGCAATGGTTGCGCGAGACCGGCCAGTCCGGTCGGCCGCTCGCCGCCTCGGGCAGGCGCTCGTCGACCAGGGCCCGCCAGCGGCGCCTCTGCACCTCGGCGTCGGCGGGGTTCATCCGGCCGCGGGGGATGGGGCGTCGGACCGGGCCTGCGCGAAGGGCCAGCGCGGGCGGGCCGGCGCCGTGATGTCGTCGGTGAGGCCGAGGCGCAGGCGCTCGATCCCCGCCCAGGCGATCATCGCGCCGTTGTCGCCGCACAGCGGCAGGGGCGGGGCGACGAGGGGCAGGCCGGCCTCGCCCGCCTGGTGGGTGAGGGCCCGGCGCAGGGCCCCGTTCGCCGCGACGCCGCCGGCGGCGACGAGCGCGGTCGGATGCCCGGCGACACTGCCGAAATCGCGCAAAGCGACCCGCACCCGGTCGACCACCACGTCGACCACCGCCGCCTGGAAGCCGGCGCAGAGATCGGCGACGTCCTGGTTGGTGAGCGGCGCGATCCGCTCGGCCTCGATCCGCAGGGCGGTCTTGAGGCCCGAGAGGGAAAAGTTCGGCTCGCGCCGGCCGAGCATCGGGCGCGGCAGGGCGAAGCGCTCGGGGTCGCCGCTCTCGGCGGCGCGCTCGACCTCGGGGCCGCCCGGATAGCCGAGGCCCAGGAGCTTGGCCACCTTGTCGAAGGCCTCGCCGATCGCGTCGTCGATGGTACCGCCCAGCCGCACGTAGTCGCCGACGCCCTTCACGGCGACGAGCTGGGTGTGGCCGCCGGAGGCGAGCAGGAGAAGGTAGGGGAAGGCGAGGTTGTCGGTCAGCCGGGCCGTCAGCGCGTGCGCCTCGAGATGGTTGACCGCGACGAGGGGCTTCCTCGCGACCAGCGCCAGGGTCTTGCCGGTGACGAGGCCGACGAGCACGCCGCCGATCAGCCCCGGCCCCGCCGCCACCGCGATCCCGTCGAGGTCGGCGAGGCGCAGGGAAGCGGTGTCGAGGGCCCGGGCGACCAGGCGGTCGAGCACCTCGACATGGGCGCGGGCGGCGATCTCCGGCACCACCCCGCCATAGGCGGCGTGCTCGGCGATCTGGCTCAGCACCTCGTTGGAGCGGATGACGGCGCGTCCATCCTCCTCCACCGCCACGATCGCGGCCGCGGTCTCGTCGCAGGTGGTCTCGATCCCGAGGACGTTCATGGCGTGGGGGTGGTCTCGCGAGGGGGCTGGCACGCCGCGCGGCGGCCGGTATGGTGCCACCAGATAACCCGCCGGCGCGGGGCCGGCCAAGGGGCGATCGCAACGACGGTGCGATCGGTCTACGGCCGCGCGGGCCGGAGGCGGGCAGGGGAGGCGGGAAGGGGAGGGTCGCGTGACGGGGCCGAGGGAAGGCGGGACCGCCCTGCGGGTCTGGGTCGCGCGGCCGCTGCCGGCCGGCCGGCGCACGGCCGAGCGCGTCGCCGCCCTCGGCCACCGGCCACTCCTCGCCCCGGTCCTCGACCTCGCCGCCAGCGGCGCCCCGCCGCCCGACGGCGCCTTCGACGCCCTTGTGCTGACGAGCGCGAGCGCGGTGGCGCCGGTGGCGGGCACGCGGTTCGCGGCACTCCCGGCCTATTGCGTCGGCGCGCGCACCGCGGCAGCCGCCCGGGCGGCGGGGCTCGGGCCGGTGCACGAGGCCGGGGGCGAGGCCGCGGCGCTCGCCGGGCTGATCGGCCGCGCCCTGCCGCCGGGCGCGCGCCTCCTCCACGCCGCCGGGCGCGAGCGCAAGGACGAGCCGGCCGCGACGCTGGGGCGGCGCGGCTTCCGCCTGACCGTCTGGGTCGCCTACGCGGCGACGCCCCTGCCAGCCCTGCCCGAGGCGGTGACGGCGGCGCTCGCCGAGGGCGGCCTCGACGCGGTCCTGCACTACTCGCGGCGCAGTGCCGCGACGGCGCTGGGCCTCGCCCGGGCGGCGGGGCGCGAGGGGGAGTTTCGGCGCCTCTTGCACCATTGCCTGTCGGCGGACGTGGCCGTGCCCCTGGTCGCGGCCGGCATCCTGTCCCATGTCGTCGCGGCACGGCCCGACGAGGACGCCCTGATGGCCGGGCTCGCCGCCGTCCACCCGGACTGTGACGCGGAGGCGTCGCCGGCCCTTCGCCCAGGCCGGGAGCGATGCTAAGGGACGATGAACCAGCGCGCGGCCCGGGCGGGATCCTGCCCCGCGGACGCGCTCCAGCCGAGCCGACGGGCCCGCCTTCGCGGCGGGCTCCCGGCCCGACCCACAGGTGAGGATCTTTCGCCGTGAACCCATCCGACAAGGACCAGAAGGATTCCCGCAACCGTCCCGGCGGGCGCGGCGGCAACCCGGCGGATGGGCCGATCATCGACCTGAAGGCCACCCGCGTCGCCGACGCGCCGAAGGCCGAGCCGGGCAAGCCCGACCCGGTCAAGTCGGAGCCGGGCAAGTCGGAGCCTGGCAAGCCGGCCTCGCCTGCCGCTGCCGCCGGACGCCCCGGCGAGCCGACGAAGGCCGCCGAGGTGAAGCCGGGCGCGACCGGGGCGACCGGCCAGGCCGCGGCCGCCGGCACGTCCGGCCCGACGGCGAAGCCGTTCGGCGGAGGGACGGGCCCGACGGGGTCGACCGGATCCTCCGGCCCGACCGGGGCCACGGGATCGGCCGCCGCGAAGCCGGGCGAGGCCGCCAGGACGGTCGAGGCCAAGCCCGGCCCGACCAGCGCCACCGGCCCGACCGGCGCCACCGGCTCGACGGGCGCCACCGGCTCGACGGGATCGACCGGACCCACGGCCTCGTCGCCGACCGGCGGACCCGCGAAGCCCGGCACCGCGACCCCGGTCGTCACCGGCCCCGGCAGCGGCCCGCTCAAGGTCGGCGACGCGAAGCCCGGCACCGGGCCGACCGGGGCGCCCGGCCTCAAGCCCTTGGCGACGGACGTGAAATCCCCGGCCGCCGGCACCGGCGCGACGACGGGCGCGGCCGCGGTCGGCTCCGGCCCGAACCCCGCGGGGGCGACCGGCGCCACCGGTGCGCGCCTCTCCACGGTGCCGAAGACCGGGCCGCAGGCCGGTCCCGCCGCCGGTACGACCGTGCTACCGAAGGACGCCCCGAAGGATCCGCCCAGGGCCACGACGACGACCCCGGTCGTCGCCCCGCAGGCCCGGTCGGGTGCGGGCTTCGGCTCGCTGCTCGCGGCCTCGCTGCTCGGCGGCGTGGTCGGCGCGGGCCTCCTCTACGGCGCCACCACCTACGGCCCGGCCTACGGCATCAACCTGCCGAAGCCCGCCGCCCCGCAGGCGCAGGACGCGGTGCCGCTCGAGCAGCGCCTCGCCGATCTCGCGCCGCGCGACAGCGTCCAGGCCCTCGACCGGCGCATCGGCTCGGTCGAGCAGACGCTGCGGCCGCTGCCCGACGCGGTGCGCGCGGCCGACGCCGCCGCCAAGGCCGCGAGCCAGCGCGCCGACGAGGCCCTGCGCAAGGCCGAGGCCGCGCCCGCCGGACAGGCGGCTCCTGCAACCCAGGCTCCTGCGGCTCAGGCCCCCGCGACGTCCGCGCCGGCGGCCGGCATCGATCCGGCCCGCCTCCAGGGCATCGAGAAGCAGCTCGCCGACCTCCAGGGCCGCAGCGGCGGCGATGCCGGCCTGCGCCAGCGCGTCGACGGCCTCGCCCAGACGGTGACGGCGCTCCAGGGCCGGAACGACGGCGCCGACCTGCGCGGGCGCCTGGACGGGCTCGACAAGGGCCTGAAGGCGCTCCAGGCCGATCTCGGCACCCGCACGGCCGCCGAGGAGCAGGCCGACAAGGCGCTGGGCCAGCGCATCGACGAGCTGCGCCAGGCCCTCGACACCTGGGCCAAGGCCGCCGACCAGCGGGCCGAGGGGCTGCAGCAGGCGCTCGACGCCCGCACCAAGACCGTCGACCTGCGCCTCGCCGACCTGGCGAAGTCGGTCGAGGGCCGGGCCGAGGCCGGCACCGTCCAGGCGGCCCTGCGGGTCGTCGCCGCCGACCGCATCGCCAGCGCGCTCGCCTCCGGGGCGCCCTATGCCGACGCGCTCGCCACCCTCAAGCAGCTCGATCCCGGCCAGGCCGGGGCGCTCGCGCCCCTCGAGCCTTTCGCCCAGAGCGGCGCTCCGACCGCGGCCTCGCTTGCCCAGAGCTTCCAGCCCGTCGCCGCCAAGCTGAACGCCGCGGCGCTCACCGCCCGGCAGAAGGCGGTGGCGGAGCGCGGCAGCATCACCGACCGGCTGACCAGCATGGCCGAGTCGATCGTCTCGGTGCGCAAGGTCGGCAGCGAGGGCGCGGCCCCGGCGGCGAGCACCCCCGCCGACCCGACCGAGGCCGGCGTGGCCAAGGTCCAGGACGCGCTCGCCCGCGGCGCGGTGGCGGAGGCCGCCAAGGCCTTCGACGCCTTGCCGGAGCAGACCCGCCAGGAGGCCGGCGATGTCGGCCAGCGCCTGAAGGCCCGGGCCGCCGCCGGCGAGGCCGCGCGGGCCCGGCTCGCCGCCGCCTTCGCGGCGATCCAGGGTCCGGCGACCCGCTGACCACCTGACGCAGTGCGGCCGCCTGCCCGGGCGGCCGCGGGAAGCAACCTCCCGGGGCTCGATCGACGCCCCCTCGCGCGCCCGGTGCGGCAGCGCGGCTTTCTGGAGTTGATGGACCGATGTGGCGCGCACTCGCCTTCTTGGCACTACTCGCCGTCGCCGCCTACGGGGCGGTCTGGCTCGCCGACCGGCCCGGCGTGGTCACCGTGACCTGGGGCGGCTACGAGCTGGCGACCAGCCTGGCGGCGGCCCTCGTCGGCGTCATGGTGCTCGCCGTGGTGCTCGGCTTCATCTGGGCCTTCGCCCGCGGCATCCTGAACCTGCCCGAGCGGCTGACCCTGTCGAGCCGGCGCCGGCGCCAGGCCCGCGGCTACAACGCGCTCTCGCGCGGCATGGTGGCGGTGGGTTCCGGCGATCCGGTGGCGGCGCGCCGCCACGCCGGCGAGGCCGAGCGCCTGCTCGGCAACGAGCCGCTCGCCCTGCTGCTGACCGCCCAGGCCGCCCAGATCTCGGGCGACCGCGCCGGGGCCGAGCGCGCCTTCCAGCGCATGGTCGACGATCCCGAGACCCGGGTGCTCGGCCTGCGCGGCCTGTTCGTCGAGGCCCGGCGCCAGGACGACGAGGCCACGGCCCGCGCCTACGCCATCGAGGCGTCGCGACTCGCCCCGAGCGTCACCTGGGCCAACGAGGCCGTGATGGAGAGCCAGTGCGCCGACCGCGACTGGTCCGGCGCCCTCGACACCGTGTCGCGCCGCGCCGCGCTCGGCCTCTCCGACAAGGCGGCGATGCGCCGCCAGCGCGCCGTGCTGCTGACCGCCAGCGCCCTCGACCTCGAGGCCGGCGACCCCGAGCGCGCGCTCGCCCAGGCCCGCGAGGCGGTGAAGCTCGCCCCCGACCTGGTGCCGGCCGCCGCCCTCGCCGGACGCCTCTTCGCCCGCCGCGGCGACCTCAAGCGCGGCGCCCGGGTGGTCGAGGCGGCCTGGCGCGCAGGCCCGCACCCGGACCTCGCCCGGGTCTATCTCGACCTGCGCACCGGCGATTCGAGCCGCGACCGCCTCGCCCGCGCCGAGACGCTGGCCCGGATCTCGTCCTGGCATCCGGAATCGCGCTTCGCCATCGCCCGCGCGGCGCTCGACGCCCGCGAGTTCGCCCGGGCCCGCGACGTGCTCAGCCCGCTGCTCGCCGACCAGCCGACCGCGCGCGCCTACGAGACGATGGCCGAGATCGAGGAGGCCGAGCACGGCGCGTCCTCCGGCAAGGCCCGCGAGTGGCAGGCCCGCGCGGCCCGTGCCGCCCGCGATCCGGCCTGGTGCGCCGACGGCCTGGTCACCGACCGCTGGGCCCCGGTCTCCCCGGTGAGCGGCCGCCTCGACGCCTTCGTGTGGCAGACCCCGCCGGACCTGCTCGGCCGCCCGTCCGCGGGCCCCGCCCACGAAGCCGCGCCCGGCGCGGCCAGCGCGACCGCCACGGCGCCGAAGACCGGCACGATCAACACCCTGGCCTCCGGCGCCTCGGGCCCGGCGGTGGTGGCGGTACCGGTGACGATGCCGGAAGTGGTCGGTCCGGGGCGCTGACCGCGCCCGCGGGATTCGCGCCCGTTCGCATCCGGGCGAGGGCGTCCGGATGCCCCTCATTGTGACGCGGAGGACCGCCCGGTCGACGGACCGGGCGAGACCTCCCTCCCGCCGGCCCCCGTGGGGACCCTCAACGCGAGGGGAGGGCCAGCGGCCATAGAGCATTGTCCGACGAAGTGGATACCGGTTCGTCGAAGAAAATGCGTAAAATCAAAGATCTAGAGAGCTTCGCGATTGCAACGCGATCGTGACGCTCTCTAGCCGATCCCCGCCAGGAGCTCGACGACCGTCTCGGGGTTCGGCACCTCGACGTCGTGCGGCACCGCCAGTTCGCGGTAGGTCCAGCCGGACTTGGCCTTGGCCCGCTGCCGGCTCGGCTCGATCGCGGAGAGCGCCGGGCTGGTGTAGGCGACGTAGGTCACCGGCAGGCCGGCGCCGGCGGGTTTCGCGAGGCGCACCGGGCTCTCGTAGGTGCCGATAGGGTGCGGCCGCAGCCGCTGCATGAACCAGTCCTTGGCCGGCCCCGCCGGAATCGGAAAGGCATCCGGGCCGGGCACCGGCAGGGCCACGCCCGCCCCCTGCTCCTGCGCCACCTTTCGCCGTGTCTCGGCCATGCCGGCGGGCAGGATCGTGAAGGCCGTGTCGCCGTTCTCCGGGATCAGCGCGTCGAGGTAGACGACGTGGCGGATGCGGTCGGTCAGGCGGTCGGCGACGCCGGTCACCGCCATGCCGCCGTAGGAATGCCCGACCAGCACGACGTCGCGCAGGTCCTCGAAGGCGAAGACGCTCGCCACGTCGTCGATGTGGGTGTCGACCGTGATCTGGCGCGACAGCAGGTGGCTGCGCTCGCCGAGCCCGGTCTGCGTCGGCGTGAAGACCCGGTGCCCGCGGCCGCGAAGGCCCGCCGCCACGTCGCGCCAGATCCAGCCGCCGCCATAGGCGCCGTGGACGAGGACGTAGGTCTTGGGAGCGTCGGCCTGGGGAGCCGTCCCCTGTGCCCGGGCGCCGCCCGGCGCGAGGGCCGCCGCCGCCAGGGAGACGCCCGCCAGGGCCGTTCTGCGATTGACCGCCACGCTGTGCTTCCTCCGTTGTTCGTTCTTGAAAGCGTTGTAGCGGCGGAACGGCCGAGGTCCACAGGCGATCTCCACGGACAGGAGATCCGCGGCGGAAGACACCCGCGGCGGACGCCCCCGGCGCCGGCGCCGGGGCGAGAGCGGCGCGACGTATGCGCCGGGCGCGGCTCGCGCGCCGCCGCGCCGGTGCTATGGAGGTATCCCCGAGACGCCTGCCAGACCACACGAGGGCCCGAGCCGCCGATGACCCATGCGGAGACCGCCACCCCGCCGGACCTCGCCGGTACCCTGTCGCCGCGGATGCAGGGCATCGGCACGAGCCAGATCGGCCTCGTCGCCGACCGGGGCCGGGACGACCCCGAGGTGGTCAAGCTGTGGATCGGCGAAGGGGATTTGCCGACGCCGCCCTTCATCGTCGAGGCCGCCCACAGGGCGATGCTGGCCGGGCACACCCGCTACGCCACCTCGCTCGGCCTGCCGCGCCTGCGCGAGGCGCTGAGCGCCTACCACGCCCGGCACTGGGGCGTGGACGTGCCGGCGGAGCGCTTCGCCGTGACGGCCGGCGGCATGAACGCCATCATGCAGGCGGCCCAGGCGCTGCTGGAGCCCGGCGACGAGATCGTCATTCCCTCGCCGGCCTGGCCGAACCTGGCCGAGGCCGTGCGCATCACCGGCGGCGTGCCGGTGACGGTGCCGTACCGGGTGCAAGCGGACGGGCGCTTCGCCCTGCCGCTCGCCGACATCGAGGCCGCCCTCACCCCGCGCACCCGCGCCGTCGTGGTCAACTCGCCCTCGAACCCGACCGGCTGGATCATGCCGCTCGACGAGATGAAGGCCCTTCGCGACCTCGCCCGGGCGCGGGGGCTGTGGATCGTCGCCGACGAGGTCTACGCCCACTTCGCCTACGGCAACGCCATCGCGCCGTCCTTCCTGCAGATCTGCACCGAGGACGACCGGCTGATCGTCACCAACACCTTCTCGAAGAACTGGGCGATGACCGGGTGGCGCGCCGGCTGGCTGATCGCCCCGCGCGGCCTCGCCCCCACCTTCGCCAAGCTCGGCCAGTACAACACCACCTCGATCCCGACCTTCATCCAGCACGCCGCCGTCACGGCGCTCGAGGAGGGCGACGGCTTCATCCGCCAGATGGTCGGCCGCTGCGCCGAGAGCCGCGAGATCCTGGTCGAGGGGCTGTCGCGGCTGCCCGGCGTCACCGTGTCGGTCCCGGAGGGCGCCTTCTACCTGATGGCCCGGGTCGCGGGTCCCGGCACCCCGCGGCCGGACGAGACCAGCCTCGCCATCGCGTTCCGGCTCCTGGCGGAGGCCAAGGTCGGCGTGGCGCCCGGCACCGCCTTCGGCCCGGAGGGCGAGGGCTTCATCCGCCTGTGCTTCGCCATCAGCCCCGGCCTCGCCCGGGAGGCGGTGGCCCGGCTCTCGGCCGTCCTCGGCCGCTGACGGAGGCCCCCCGATGTCCGAACCGATCGCCTTCCTGGGCAACCTCGATCCCGACGAGGAAGCCGAGTTCCTCGCCGCCCTCGCGGCCGCTCTTCCCGAAGAAACCTTCCGGCCGTTCCGCACCCTGACGCCGGACGAGCGCGCGGCGGTGCGGATCGCCGTGGTGGCCAATCCCGACCCGGCCGAGGTGGCGCAACTGCCGAACCTCGCCTGGATCCATAGCCTGTGGGCCGGGGTCGAGCGCCTGGTGCGCGACCTCGGGACCGGGAGCGCGCCGATAGTGCGGCTCATCGATCCCGAACTCGCCCGCACCATGGCGGAGGCGGTGCTGGCCTGGACCTACTACCTCCAGCGCGACATGCCGGCCTACCGGCGCCAGCAGGAGGCCGAGACCTGGCGCCAGCTGCCCTACCGGCCGCCGGGCGAGGTCGGGGTCGGGCTCCTCGGCTTCGGGGCGCTGGGGAGCGCGGCGGCGGAACGGCTGGTCGAGGCGGGGTTCCGTGTCGCGGCCTGGAGCCGGGCGCCCAAGGCGGTGCCGACGGGCGTGACGGCATTCTCCGGGCCGGACGGACTGACCGGCCTGCTCGCGGCGAGCGACATCGTCGTCTGCCTGCTGCCGCTCACCGAGGAGACGCGCGGCCTCCTCGATGCCGGGCGCCTCGCGGCGATGAAGCCCGGGGCGGGACTGATCAATTTCGGCCGCGGGGCGATCGTCGAGACCGAGGCGCTGATCGCCGCCCTCGATGCGGGCCGGGTTTCGCACGCGGTGCTGGACGTCTTCCCGGTCGAGCCGCTGCCGCCGGATTCGGCGCTGTGGCGCCATCCGGGCGTGACCGTCCTGCCGCACATCTCGGGGCCGACCACCCCGGGCAGCGCCGCGGCGGTCGTCGCTGGCAACGTGCGGGCCTATCGGGCGACCGGGCGGATCCCGGCGGCGGTCGACGTGGCGCGGGGGTACTAAGCGGCCTGCGCGCAAGATCTGCGACGAGACGATGGTTCGGGCGGACGAGAAGTCGGCCTGCCCACAACACGTGACACGGGACGCTGCATGGCCGCGGCCGCGGCGACCCCCGTGCATCAACCCTCTCCCCTCTGCGACAGGGCTGTCGGGGAAAAGTGGCGCAGGTTAGTCCCTCCCCCCTCTGCGGGGGAGGGTGGCTCCTGCGTCAGCAGGCGCCGGGAGAGGGGATGCCGCTTCCGGATAAGATCGAACCGTTTTGGCGGGCGCGACCTGGATCAGCGTCGCGCCGCCCCCTTTTGCGGGACTTCGTCCCGGCCCGGCCCCTGTCGACGCGGGCTCCATTCCTCCCCGCAGCGGAGGAGGGTTGGCGCGTCGGCGATCCTGGTGAACGCCACACCCTGCCGTGCCGCGCGATGCGTGGCAGGCCGACGCCTCGTCGGCTCAGCCGGGGCGACGGGCCCGGAGGACCGGCGGGGAGGCGCAAGCGGCCGTCTCGGGGCGGTTCGTGCGCTGCAGCCAAGCCAGGGCGCTGCGAGCCGCGTCCTCGGCCTGGTGCGCCCGCTCCTCGGCCGCCGCGATCAGGGCGGTGGCGCGGCTCTGGGCTGCCCGCGCCCGGTCCTCGGCCGCCGCGATGTGGAGCCGCGCCTCGTCGAGCCTTCTATGGGCGCTGCGCAGCAGGCTCCGGGCCTGGGCCTGGCGTCGCCGGATCTCCGCCTCGGTCGCCTCGGCCTCGTCGGCCGCGGCCCGCACATGGGCGATCAGCCGGTCCCAGTCCCGGGGCGGGGCGCCGGCATCGACCGGCGAGAGGCCGTCCCGCGCGGTTCGCTCGACGACCGACCGGACGAGGATCGCGAGGTGCGGATGGAGTTCCGGCACCGCGCCGTTCTCGAAGTCGCCCCGCCGCGCGGCGCGTTCGCTGGCGAAGAAATCGATCCCCATGACGTCCGTCCCGTCGTCCCAAGCCGGGTCGCCCCGCGATGATGCCCGGAAGCGTCGCAGATTATGGTTAATCCTGGATTAATATCGAGAGTTGTTATATCCAAGAGCCGCAAGGGAAGGCGCTTCGATCGGTAGACCTGGATCGATCACGAGCGGACCAATCGTGCCCCAACGACTGATGAACGGCACCTCGGCGGCGCTCGGAAACCGGGATCCCGTGACGGTGAAGGCGCCGGATTGGGAGGGCACGGCGCCCGAAACTCCGGAAATCCTGCCGCGCCGGAAGGCGTACGCCGACGCCGGCCCCGACCGGCACGCCCCCGCATCCCGAAATCCACGCCCGGCCCGACCTTCGCCATTGACGCCCCGGGGCTGCAGGGCCTAACCGACGATCATGCGCAGGTTTTCGCCGCAACGGTCGATCGTCCGCGCGACCATCGCGGTGGTCGCGCTCTACGCGCTGTGCCTGCACGTCCTGCTCGGCGCGCTCGCCCCGACCCCGGCCGTGGCCGCCCCGGGGGCCGTGATTTGCCAGCACGAGGCGGGCCACGGCGGCCCGCAGACGGCGGCGCATTGCGCCCTGGCCTGCTGCGTCGCGGCCCACCACGTCGCCCTCGCGGCCCCGGTCCTGCTGGCCTTCGGGTTCGCCTGGGACGGCCCGCCTCCGCCCGTCCGCGTCCCGCCCGCCGCCGACGAGAATCCGGTCCGGGCCCCGCCCGACCGCGCCGTAAGCCCGAGGGGACCGCCGCAGGCCTGATCGATCCGTCGTCATCGATTCTCAGCCTGTCCGGATTCCCGCCCCATGTCCGTTTCCTCCGCCGCCCCGGTCACGGAGCGCGCGCCCGCGCGCGGCGTGCCTCGTCCGGGCGCGCCCCTGCGCGACGCGCTCCATCGCGCGGTCTGGCGCTGGCACTTCTACGCCGGCCTCCTCTGCCTGCCGTTCCTGATCCTCCTGTCGGTCACCGGCTCGGTCTACCTGTTCAAGGACGAGATCAACCGCACGCTGTTCGCCTACCGAACGGTGGTGGCGGTGCGGGCGACGCCGCCGCTCTCGCCCGAGCGGCTGGTCTTCATCGCCGCCGAGGCGGTGCCGGATGCCGCCCCCAAGACCTATGCGAGCCCGGACGCCCCCGACCGGGCGGCGGTCGTCACGATGGCCGGGCCGCAGGGCAGGACGCTCGTCTACCTCGACCCCTATGACGGCGCGGTGCTCGACCGGGTGGCGCGCGACGCCGAGGCGATGATGGTGGTGCGCCGGCTGCACAGCCTCGCGTATTTCGGTCCGGTGGCGAACGCGCTGATCGAGGTCGTGGCCGGCTTCGCGGTGATCCTGGTCCTGAGCGGGATCTACCTGTGGTGGCCGCGCGGGCAGGGCGGCGGGGTCGTCAGCGTGCGCGGCACGCCGCGGCGGCGGGTGTGGTGGCGCGACCTGCACGCGGTCACGGGCTTCGTCGCCGGGGCGGGCCTGCTCTTCCTCGCCGCGACCGGCCTGCCGTGGTCGATCCTGTGGGGCGACCAGGTCCGGGCGATCTCGAACCGGGCCGGGCTCGGCCAGCCCGATGCGCTCTGGGCCGGGGTGCCGGTCTCGACGGTGCCGATGGGCGAGGTCCTCGACACGACCGGCTGGGCGCTGGAGGATGCGCCGCTGCCGCGCTCCCCTGCACAGGACGGGGTCCCGATCGGCATCGACCGGGCGACCGAGATCGTGACCGGGCTCGGGATGCCGGCGGGCTACGAGCTCGCCCTGCCGGAAGGCCCGACCGGGGTCTACGCGGCCGCCGCCTATCCCCGCGACGTCACGCGCCAGCGGATGATCACCCTCGACCAGTATAGCGGCAAGCCGCTGGTCGACGTGCGCTTCGACGATATCGGCCTCGTCGGGCGGGGCATCCAGTACGGGATCGGGCTGCACAAGGGCGAGTTCGCCGGGCGGGCCAACCAGCTCCTGATGCTGGCCTTCTGCCTCGCCACGCTCCTGCTCGCGGTGAGCGCCGCGGTGATGTGGTGGAAGCGCCGGCCCGCCGGGCGCCTCGGCGTGCCACCCTGGCCCGGGAATCGCCGTGTCGTCACCGGTGTCACCGGGATCGTCGTCGCGCTCGGGATCGTCTTCCCCCTCACCGGGCTGGCGATCCTGGCGATGATCGTCCTCGACGCCGCGCTCGCGGGCCTGCGCCGCACCCTCCGGCATCCCGCCGCCGCCTGATCCGACGCCGGCGCGACCGCGCCGCGCTCCCGCACCCGTTTCTTCGAGATCCCATCCATGCCGTACCGTCCCGGTGCCGGCCTGCGCCCCCGCGCGCTCGCCCTCCTGCTCGCCGCCGTCCCGGCGGCCGCCCATTCCCGCGCCGCCGCCGCCCAGGAAACCATCGCCCTCGACGAGATCTCGGTCGCCGGCGCGGCGCCGATCCCCGGTCAGGTCGCGAGGCCGGCCTTCGGGGTCGCGGCGCCGCCGGGCTCCGCCCCGAGCGTGATCGAGCGCCCGGTCGGCGAGGTCGTGACTGCCATCGGCCGGCAGGACGTGATCGCCAACCGGCCGGCGACCAGCGTCGCGCAGGTGCTCGTCAACAGCCCCGGCGTCACCGTGCGCCAGGGCAACGGTCCCCGCGACGTGGTGGTGTCGATCCGCGGCAACAACGCCCGCTCGACCGGCGTGATCAAGAACATGGTGGTCCTGGAGGACGGCTTCGTCGTCACCCAGCCCGACGGCGCCTCGCGCTTCGACATCACCGATCCGCGGGCCTATTCGCGCATCGACGTCTTCCGCGGGCCGCAATCGCCCCTGTTCGGCAACTACGCCACCGGCGGGGCGATCGCGTTCCGCACCCGCACCGGGCGCGAGATCGACGGCTACGAGGTCGGGGTCGATGCCGGCAGCTTCGGCACGCTGAGCCGGTACTTCACGGTCGGGGGCGTGAGCGGGCCCTACGAGGTCAGCCTGTTCGCCAGCGATTTCCGCAGCAACGGCTACCAGGACCATGCCGGCGCCGACACCCAGACGGTGAACCTCCTGGCGAGCTACACCCCCAGCCGGACAACCGCTTCACCCTCAAGGTGATCAACAACACGCTCGAGGCCGACCTTCCCGCCCGCTCGTCCCTGGCGCAGTACCGGATCAACCCCTACCAGTGCGGCTGCGCCAGCGCCGCCACGGCGGCGCCGGGCTGCACCACCGTCAACCTCCTGCAGAACGGCGCCTTCGGCGCCACCGTGCCGGTGACGCCCTCCGAGGGCGCCTTCGGCCGCAACGACCGGCGCACGATCATCGCGGCACGCTGGGAGCACGACATCGACGCAAACACGACCTGGCGCACGCAGGTCGGCTTCGACGAGCGCAACTTCAACCAGCCGTTCTACACGACCTCCTCGCGCGGCAGCTATCCGTCCTACAACGTCCTGTCGGACATCACCCATCGCGGCGACGTGTTCGGCCTGCCGGTGGTGGGCTACGCGGCGCTCTCCTACAGCGCCATCGACAACCACATCTCGCTGTTCAACCGGGCGCCCTATCTCGGGCCGCGCCTCGGCGCGCTCGCGAGCAACCAGGAGGCGGCGCAGTCGAATCTCGGCGGCCGGGCGCGGGCCGAGGTCGCGCTGTCGGAGCGGTGGACCGGCGTGCTCGGCGTCTCGGCCGAGAACACCTGGCTCACGGGCCGCACCCTGACCTACGCCTACTCGGCCGCCGGCACGACCCGGATGGCGGCCGACATCGACCGCAGCTTCCTCAACGTCGCGCCGGAACTGGCGCTGGTCTACCGGCCCGACGACACCCTGGCATTCCGCGGGCGGGTCGCCACCGGCTACGCCACCCCGGCGGCGAGCCAGCTCTTCGTCACCCCGGCCGGCGTGCCGGGCAACAACACCGACCTGCGCACCCAGACCAACCTCGGCATCGATCTCGGGGTCGACTGGTCGCCGCTGCCGGAGCTGCGCCTCAGCCTGACCGGCTTCTACGAGTTCTTCCGCAACGAGCTCGTCACCCAATCGCCGGGGGCGGGGCTCCTGAGCTACACCTTCAACGCCCCGGCCTCCGAGCATCGCGGCATCGAGGCGGGGGCCGAATGGGCGTTCTCGCCCGGCTGGCGGGCGACCGCGGCCTACGGCCTGAACGACCAGTTCTACACCCGCTACGTCGAGCAGCTGAGCGCCGGCAGCCTGACGGCGCGGTTCGACCGGGCCGGGCGCCTGATCCCCGGGGTGCCGGCCCACCAGCTCCTCGCCCGGATCGGCTACGACCAGCCGACGGGTCCGCTGAGGGGTCTCGGCGCCTTCGTCGAGGCCGTCTACCAGGACGGCTTCTTCCTCGACAACGCCAACCAGCTGAAGGCGCCGGGCTACGCGCTCCTCAACGCCAACGTCCACTACGACACCGATCTCGTCGGGTCCTACGCCAAGCGCCTCAGCCTCTACGTCGAGGTGCGCAACATCCTCGACACGGCGTACATCGCCTCGGCCCAGCCGCTGGCGAACTCGATCAGCGCGACGACCGGGCTGCAGAACGGGGCGGGGGTGCTCGCCACCACCACCGGCTCGATCTTCGCCGGCGCGCCGCGTAGCGTCGTCGGCGGGATGAAGCTGGCCTTTTAGGGCGGCACCCGATTGCGTCGCTCCTGTCGGAGGCGGGGAGGCGCAACCGTGCATTGGCGACTGACGGATGATAGTAGGCCCCGCCCTTTCCCGGACGACTGAAGCGTCAGCGGAAGGAGATCCGGGATCCAGCATGAGAAGCCGCGAAGCGACCGGCTCACTGCAAGGTTGCAGACTGCAGAACCGCTTCGCGGTCCTTCCTCCCCTGGTTCCCGGATCTCCTTCCGCTGGCGCTCCAGTCGTCCGGGAAAGGGGAGATCGCCGCGGCTCGCCGAACGGTATCGCGACCTGTCGCGACCCGTCGAGCGGGCGTCAGGCCACCGCCGCCATGGCGCCCGGGGCGTCCCATTCGGGGCCCCAGACCTGCACGACGTGGCCGGGCGAGACCTCGCGGTAGATCCGCTCGGGCGGCACGTAGTCGACCGGGCGGATCGGGCTCTTGATCTCGTCGCTGCGCACGGCGTGGAGCTGGCGGCGCCGGCCCGGATCGGGCACCGGCACGGCGGCCATCAGCTTCTTCGTGTAGGGGTGCTGGGGGGCGCCGAAAATCGCCGCCCGGGGGCCGATCTCGACGATCTCGCCGAGATACATCACGGCGACCCGGTGGCTCACCCGCTCCACCACCGCCATGTCGTGCGAGATGAACAGGTAGGCCAGCCCCAGGGAGGCCTGCAGGTCGAGCATCAGGTTCACCACCTGCGCCTTCACCGAGACGTCGAGGGCCGAGACCGATTCGTCGGCCACGATCAGCCGGGGTTCCAGCGCCAGCGTGCGGGCGATGCAGATGCGCTGGCGCTGGCCGCCGGAGAATTCGTGCGGGTAGCGGCCCGCCATCTCGGGCTTGAGGCCGACCCGGCGCAGCAGATCGGCGGCGCGCGCACGCGCTTCCGAACGCGAGCACAACCGGTTGATCAGCAGCGGCTCGGCGATGGCGGCGCCGACGCTCATCCGCGGGTCGAGGCTGGCGAAGGGATCCTGGAAGATCATCTGCATCCGCCGGCGGCAGGCCCGCAGGGCGGACGGCGACAGGCCGAGCACGTCCTCGCCGTCGAGGAGGACCGAGCCGGCGACCGGCTCGATCAGCCGCAGCACCGAGCGGCCGGTGGTGGACTTGCCGCAGCCCGATTCGCCGACGAGGGCCAGGGTCTCGCCCGCCCGCACCGCGAAGGAGACGTTTTCAACCGCGTGGACCCGGCCGCGCACCCGCGAGAGCAGGCCGCCGCGGATGTCGAAGCGGGTGGTGAGCCCCTTCACCTCCAGCACCGGGCGCTCGCCCTCGCGCACGGTGTTGGGGAGGGGGAGCGCCGCCTCGGGCTCGCCGGTGGCGCGATCGACGATCTCGAACCGGGCCGGCCGGGTGGTACCCTGCATCGCCCCGAGGCGGGGCACGGCGGCAAGCAGCGCCCGGCTGTAGGGATGGGCCGGGCGGCGGAAGATCTGCTCGGTGGCGCCGGTCTCGACGGCGCGGCCGTCGACCATCACCACGGTGCGGTCGGCGATCTCGGCCACCACCCCCATGTCGTGGGTGATGAACAGGACCGACATCCCTTCCTCCTCCTGGAGGAGCTTGATGAGGTCGAGGATCTGGGCCTGGATCGTCACGTCGAGCGCCGTCGTCGGCTCGTCGGCGATGAGGAGCTTGGGCCGGCAGGCGAGCGCCATCGCGATCATCACCCGCTGGCGCATGCCGCCGGAGAAGCGATGCGGGTAGTCGTGCACCCGCGAGGCGGCGGCCGGGATGCGGACCTTGTCGAACAGCCGCACGGTCTCGGCCTCGGCCTCCCCATGCGACATGCCGCGGTGGAGCCGCAGCGCCTCGCCGATCTGGAAGCCGACGGTGAGCACCGGGTTCAGGCTCGTCATCGGCTCCTGGAAGATCATCGCGACGTCGTCGCCGCGGATGCGCCGCATCTCGGCATCCGGCAGGCGCAGGAGGTCGCGGCCTTCGAGCAGCACCCGGCCGCCGGTGCGGGTCGCGTCGCGCGGCGTGAGCCGCATGATCGACATCGCCGTGACGCTCTTGCCCGAGCCCGATTCGCCCACCAAGGCGACCGTCTCCTTGGGGCCGATGTCGAACGAGACGCCGTGCACCACCGGGCGCCAGGCCTGCTCGGAGCGGAACGCGACGGTGAGGTCCTGGACCGAGAGGATCGGGGTGGTCATGGGTGTCCCCTCAATGGGTTTCGGTCGAAAGACGGGGTCGAGCCTTTACATACGCTCCCCCTTTCCCGGACGACTGGAACGAAGTGGAAGGAGATCCGGGATTCAGCAAAAAATGTGCTGCGAAGCAGCTCCGTATGCTGCACCGTGGCAGACATACGGACGCTTCGCGAATTCTCATGCTGGTTCCCGGATCTCCTTCTGCTTCGCTACAGTCGTCCGGGAAAGGGTGGGGGCGTGAGCACTACAGCACCCGCCGCGGATCGAGGGCGTCGCGCAGGCCGTCGCCGATGAAGTTGATCGACAGGACGGTCAGGAAGATCGCGGCGCCCGGAAACAGCGCCCAGTGCGGCGCCACGTCGAGGTGGTCCTTGGCGTCGTAGAGGAGCCGGCCCCAGGTCGGGATGTCGGGCGGGAAACCCAGCCCCAGGAACGACAGGGTCGATTCGGCGATGATCGCGGACGAGACCTCGATCGTCGCCGCGACGATCACCGGGCCGATGGCGTTCGGCAGGATGTGGCGGGTGACGAGGTGCCAGGCGGTCGCGCCCTGCGAGCGCGCCGCCTCGACGAACTCCTTCTCGCGCAAGCTCAGGAACTGCGCCCGCACGAGACGCGCCACCGGCATCCAGCGCAGGCCGCCGATCACCGCGACGATCATCACGAAGACGCCGCCCTCGACCCCGAAGACCTGCTTCAACTGATCGCGGAAGAGGTAGATGATGAGGAGGAGCAGCGGCAGCTGCGGCAGTGACAGAAAAAGGTCGGTCAGCCACATCAGGAACGGGTCGAGGAAGCGGCGCGACATGCCGGCAAGCGCGCCGACCACGACGCCGACCAGCGTCGCCACCACCATGGCGGCGAAGCCCACGGCGAGCGAGATCCGGCCGCCATAGATCATGCGGGCGAGCAGGTCCTGGCCGAGGTCGTCGGTGCCGAGCGGATGGGCCCAGGACGGGCCCTGGAGCGTCGCCGCGAAGTCGATCTCGTCGATCGCCACCGGCCAGACCCAGCCGCCGAGGACGACCGCCAGCACCAGGAAGCCCAGCACTCCGACGCTGACGACCGCGAGGCGGTGGCGGCGGAAGCGCCGCCAGGTGTCCCGCCCCGAGACCGCCGGCGGCGCCGGGGCGGCCGCCTCAGCGGTAGGAGATGCGAGGGTCGAGCCAGCCATAGAGGAGGTCCGCGACGAGGTTGAACAGGACGACGAGGCAGGCGAACACGAAGGTGACGGCCATCACCACCGGCGTGTCGTTGGCGAGCATCGCGTTGATGAGGAGCGAGCCGATCCCGGGAATCCGGAAGATCTGCTCGGTGACGATGGCGCCGCCGAACACCGCCGGGATCTGGAGCGCCACCAGCGTCACGACCGGGATCAGGGCGTTGCGGGCGATGTGGCGGACCGTGACGGTGCCGTCCGAGAGGCCCTTGGCCCGGGCGGTGGTGACGTAGTCGAGGCGTGCCACGTCGAGCACCGAGGCGCGGACGTAGCGGGTGTAGGAGGCCGCCTGGAAGAAGCCGAGCACGCAGACCGGCATGATCGCCTGCCGGACGTGCTCCCAGGCCCAGCGCCAGCCGGTGGCCGAGATGTCGGCCTGATAGACGAAGGGCAGCCAGTCCAGCGTCAGGCTGAACAGCAGGATGAACAGGAGCCCGGTGAAGAAGGTCGGCAGCGAGAAGCCGATGAAGGCGAGCGTGTTCGCCACCTGGTCGAAGACCGAGTAGGGCCGGATCGCCGCCAGGATGCCGACCGGCACGGCGATCAGCAGCGCCAGCACCTGCGACGAGCCGACCACGAACAGGGTCGTGGGCAGGCGTTGCAGGATCAATTCGTCGACGTCGACCCGGCTGGCGAACGAGAAACCCCAGTCGCCCTGGAGCATCGCCGTCAGCCAGTGCAGGTAGCGCACCAGGATCGGGTCATCGAGGCCGAATTTCAGCCGCAGGGCCTCGCGCACCTCCGGCGGCACGTTGGGGTTGGTGGCCAGCTCCCCGAACGGGTCGCCGGGCGCGAGCGCCAGGACGGTGAACAGGATGAGGCTGATCCCGAGCAGGCTCGGGATCGCGATCAGCAGGCGGCGGAGGAGATAGGCTCCCATCGGGGGTTCGTTACGCCTGCTTGTACCACTCGGCCAGGAAGGCCAGCGAGTTGTCCCACCCGCTCGCCGGCGCCTCGAGCTTGCCGTTGATCGCCGAGACCTGGGCGCGGTGGAGGAGCGGCAGGACGTAGTCGGCCACCACCAGGTCGTTCATCTTGACGAACAGGGCGGCGCGCTTGACGAGGTCGAGTTCGCTTTGCGCGGCCTTGTAGGCGGCGTCGACGTCCGGGTTCTGCATCCGGCAGATGTTGCGGCCCTGCCACTTGTTGGCCTTGGTGGCGGCCTCCCAGGAGACGTATTGGAGCGCGAACACCGCCGGATCGGCCTGCGTCATGTTCCAGGTATACATCTCCATGTCGGCATAGAAATGCGGATAGGTATCCGGGTTCGCGACATCCGAGGAGAAGAACACCGAGCCTGGAACCGACTTCAGCTCCATGTCGATGCCGGCCTTCTGGGCGGCCTGCTTGATGATCGCCTGGGTCTTCTGGCGCGGCGCGTTGATCGAGGTCTGGAAGACGAATTTGAGCTTCTTGCCGTCCTTGGCGCGGATGCCGTCGCCGCCCTTCTTCCAGCCGGCCTCTTCGAGGATCTGCGCCGCCTTGTCGGGCTCGAAGGCGAATGAGGTGCCCTTCGACACGAAGGGCGCCGGGCCGTTGAACACGTTGGCGGTGGCCCGACCGGTGCGGCCGTAGATGAATTGCTGGATCGCCGCCCGGTTGACGAGCAGGTTCATCGCCTTGCGCACCGCCGGATCCGAGAAGGCCGGGTGCTTGGTCTTGAGCGAGGCGCGCTCGCCGTCGACCTCGGTGTTCGGATCGGTGGCGTTGAGCAGCAGGAACTCGAGGTTGCCGCCGTAATCCATCTTGACCCGGCCCTTGCCCTCGGCCTCGAGCCGCTTGAGGATCTCGTCCTCGACCTGCATGTTCCAGGCATAGTCGTACTCGCCGGTCTGGAGCACGGCGCGGGCGGCCGAGACCGCGTCGCCGCCGCCCTTCATCTCGATCGAGTCGAAGAACGGCCGGTTCGGGACGTGATAGTCCGGGTTGCGCACGCCGCGCAGGATGTCGCCGGGGCGGAACTCGCTGAACTTGTAGGGACCGGTGCCGACCGGCGCGAGGTTGGCGGGCGCATCGCGGGACTTGTCGCCGTTGTAATCCGCGAAGACGTGCTTGGGGATGATCATCCCGGCGCTCGATACGAACGCGTCGGCCCAGAACGGGGTCGGCTCCTTGAAGGTGAGCTTCACCGTCAGATCGTCGACCTTCGTGACCTTGACGTTCATGTAGCTGCCGCCGGTCACCGC
This sequence comes from Methylobacterium sp. ap11, assembly GCF_900110515.1. Taxonomy (NCBI): domain Bacteria; kingdom Pseudomonadati; phylum Pseudomonadota; class Alphaproteobacteria; order Hyphomicrobiales; family Methylobacteriaceae; genus Methylobacterium; species Methylobacterium sp. ap11. The sequence continues at coordinate 74,875 of NZ_FOEB01000004.1, forward strand.
GGCGGTAGCCGGGTTGGCGGCGTACTCGGCGGTGAACACCACGTCGTCGGCGGTGAAGGGCTTGCCGTCGTGCCACTTCACGTTCGGCTTCAGTTTCCAGGTGACCGAGTAGCCGTCGGCCGCCACGCCGCCATTCTCCTTCGAGGGAATCTCGGCGGCCAGGATCGGGAAGAGGTTGCCGTCGGCGTCCCAGGCCGCCAGCGGCTCGTAGAAGATGCGCGAGCCCTCCTGGTCCTTGGTGCCGACCGCGAAATGGGGGTTGATCAGGGTGGCGGCCTGCCAGAACAGCAGCTTCAGCGGCCCGCCGCCGCCGGCTTTCGTCGGCTTGTAGGCGTCGCGCAAGGGGCTCGCCGCGAACGCGACGCCGTTCTGAGCGAGCATCATCCCGGCCATCGGGGCGGTGAGGCCGAGCGCCAGCATCCGGCCGACGAAGCTGCGCCGCGACAGGCTGCCGTCCTTTACCTCACCGATCAGCGCGCGCAGGTCCTGCTCGATCATGGACGGTCACCCTTCTGGCTGGCCTAGAAACTGACAGGCAGCATCGCGCCCGCCGCCCCGGTCCGCAAGCCACTGAAAACCTTTGCCCCAGTGCATTCGACGGTTGGTCCGTTAGACCCACCGGGGCTCCGAAGCGGCAGCCATTCGCAATTCGCGCGCCACGTCCGCTCCCGCCGCGCTTGAGCCGGCGCGCCGCCTGCATGAGGCTTCCCCGCAAGGCGGCCCCGCTTCGGGGCCGCATGGCCCCGCCGGGCCCGCAACGGGAGAGAACCACCCATGGACAACCGCAACGCCGTCTGGCGCCAGGTCGACACCCACAAGGCCCGGCTGATCGCCCTCTCGGACGAGGTCTGGGGCACGCCGGAGGTCTGCTACACGGAAGAACGCTCGGCCGCCGCGCACGCCGCCGAGTTGCGCCACCAGGGCTTTCGCGTGACGGACGGCGCGGCCGGCATCCCGACGGCGGTCGTCGGCGAGGCCGGGGAGGGCGGCCCCGTCATCGCGTTCCTCGGCGAGTACGATGCGCTGCCGGGCCTGAGCCAGGCGGCGGGCGTCGCCGCCCATACCCCCGTCGAGCAGGGCGGCCACGGCCACGGATGCGGGCACAACCTGCTCGGTTCGGCGGCACTGCTCGCCGCCACCGCCCTCAAGGACTGGCTCGCCGAGCAGGGGCTCCCCGGCCGCGTGCGCTACTACGGCTGCCCGGCCGAGGAGGGCGGCGCCGCCAAGGCGTTCATGGTCCGCGAGGGGCTGTTTTCGGATGCGGACGCCGCCGTCACCTGGCACCCGTCGAGCTTCTGGGAGGTCTCGCCGCCGCTCTCGCTCGCCAACACCCGGGCCGATTTCGTGTTCACCGGCCGCGCCTCGCACGCGGCGGCGGCTCCGCATCTCGGCCGCTCGGCTCTGGATGCGGTCGAGTTGATGAATGTCGGCGTGAACTACATGCGCGAGCACATGCCGAGCGACGCGCGGGTGCACTACGCCTACCTCGAGACCGGCGGCATCGCCCCCAACGTCGTCCAGGCCCATGCCCGGGTGCGCTACTCGATCCGCGCCCGCGACCTGCCCGGCATGCGCGACCTCGTCGCCCGGGTGCGCAAGATCGCCGAGGGCGCGGCCCTGATGACCGAGACCACGATGGAGATGCGCATCGTCAGCGCGGTCTCGAACCTCGTCGGCAACACCCCGTTGGAAGAGGCCCTGCACGGGGTGATGGAGGATCTGGGCGCCCCCCATTTCGACGAGGCCGACCGTGCCTTCGCCCGCGAGATCCAGGGCACGCTGACGCCGCAGGACATCGCAGCGGTCTACCGCACCATCGGGCTCCCCGTGACCGACGCGCCGCTGGCCGACTTCCTGGTGCCCCTCGACGCGAACCGCAACCCGGCGATCGGCTCGACCGATGTCGGCGACGTGAGCTGGGTGGTGCCGACCGTGCAGGCCCACGCCCCGACGGTGGCGGTCGGCACCCCGTTCCACACCTGGCAGGTGGTGGCGCAGGGCAAGACGCCCGCCGCCCACAAGGCGATGGTGCAGGTGGCCAAAGCCATGGCGGCGCTCGGCGCCCGGCTCGCCACCGATGCGTCCCTGCGCGAGGCCGCGAAGGCGGACCTGAAGGCCCGGACCGGGCCGGAGGGCTACGTCTCGCCGCTGCCGGTGGAGGTGCAGCCGCCACTCACGATGTCGGTGGGGTAAAGCGGCTCGCCGTGTCGCGTCCGCTGGGTTAGGGAAGCGAACCTTTTCAACAGTCCGGGCATCCCATGGACCAGACCCAGCCGCCGGACCCGATCGCCATCGACGACTTCCTGAAGCTCGACGTGCGGGTCGGCACCATCGTCGAGGCGGCGCCGATCCCGCAGGCGCGCCGCCCGGCCTACCGGCTCGTGATCGATCTCGGCCCGGCGCTCGGCCTGAAGAAGTCTTCCGCTCAGGTGACGGTGCGCTACACCCCCGAGACGCTCGTCGGCCGGCAGGTGCTCTGCGTCGTCAACCTGCCGCCGCGCCAGGTCGGCCCGGTCCGCTCCGAGGTCCTGACCCTCGGCGTGCCGGACGGGAAGGGCGCCGTGGTGCTGATCGCCCCAGAGCGGCCGGTACCGAACGGCGGGCGGCTGTATTGAATCTCACGGAGAGCGAGAGCCTCATGACTACCAGCCACGGCCCCCTGCGGGTCGGCATCGGCGGCCCGGTCGGGTCGGGCAAGACCGCCCTGATGGAGGGCCTGTGCAAGGCCCTGCGCGAGCGCTACGACCTCTGCGCCATCACCAACGACATCTACACCAAGGAGGATGCCCGCCTCCTCACCGTGGCCGGCGCCCTGCCGGAGGAGCGGATCATGGGCGTCGAGACCGGCGGCTGCCCGCACACCGCGATCCGCGAGGACGCCTCGATCAACCTCGCGGCGGTGGCCGAGATGCGCCGGCGCTTCCCCGCCCTCGATCTGGTGCTGCTCGAATCCGGCGGCGACAACCTCGCCGCCACCTTCTCGCCCGAGCTCGCCGACCTGACGATCTACGTCATCGACGTGGCCGGGGGCGAGAAGATCCCGCGCAAGGGCGGGCCCGGCATCACGCGGTCGGACCTCCTCGTGATCAACAAGACCGACCTCGCGCCGCTCGTCGGCGCCGATCTCGGGGTGATGGAGGAGGACACCAAGCGGATGCGGGGCCAGCGGCCCTACGTCTTCGCCTCCCTGCGCCACGGCGACGGCGTCGAGGCGGTGGCCCGCTTCGTGGTGGAGGCCGGGGGGCTTTAGTGCTCCTCGACCTCCTGCACTGGCTCGTCCAGCCGGCGACGCTCGCGGCGCGGCGCCTCGGCCATGCCGGCGACAGCGTGCGGCTCGCCTCGCGCTCCCGGCGCTGCCGCGCCGCCTGGGCGCCGCACCTCGCGGCGGCGAAGGATGCGGTGCGGACCGCGATGGCGGATCTGCCGCGCCGCGACACCGCCGTGGTGCTGGGCGCGGGCCTTCTCGACGACGTGCCGATCGACGCGCTCGCCGCCGCGTTCCGGCGGGTGGTGCTGGTCGACGCGGTGCATCCCTGGCGCGGCCGGTGGCGGGCGCGGCGCCACGCCAACGTCGTGCGGCTGACCTTCGACCTCAGCGGCACCGCCGACCTGCGGCTCGGGCGCGGCGAGACCTTCGGGCCGGTCCTGCCGCCAGTCTGCCGGGAGGCCGACCTCGTGATCTCGGCCAATCTCCTGTCGCAGCTGCCGATCCTGCCGGTCGCGCGGCTCGAGGCGGCGGGCCGGCTCGGGGCCTTCACCGATCCCGACGCCTTCGGGCAGCGCATCGTGGCGGCGCATCTCGCGGCGCTGGCCGCTCTCTCCGCCCGCATCTGCCTCGTCACCGACCGGGACGAGACCGAGCAGGACCGGGACGGCCGGGTGATCGAGCGCCTCGACCTCCTCTACGGCATCGATCCGGGCCCCGCGCCTCGGAACTGGGACTGGGTCCTGGCACCGTTCGGCGAGGAGGCGCGCGACCGGCGGCTGGTGCACCGCGTCTCGGCCTGGCCGGACTGGCGGAGGCCGGCATGACGGCATGTCATGCCGGGGCGCGTCCGAGGCGGGTTCGCGCGGGAGGGGGAGGGGCTAGAGCATTTTCCGACGAAGTGGATGCCGGTTCGTCGAAGAAAATGCAGCAAAATCAAAAACCTAGAGAGCTTCGCGATTGCAATGCGATCGTGAAGCGCTCTAGGGTCGTCCTCTCAGCCAAGATCGGGGCGCGCGAGCCCATCGGCCGCACGGGGGAGGACAGAGGCGATGACCCGCGACGGGGGCCCGGCGCCCGGGGAGGTGCCGGAGGATGCCTATTGGCGGCGCAACCTCGCGGTCTGCGTGTTCGGCTCGTTCACCACCCTCGTGGCGATGACGCTGCTGCTGCCCTTCCTTCCGCTCTACGTCGAGGAACTCGGGGTCAAGGACCAGGCGGCCATCGTGCAGTGGTCCGGCGTCGCCTTCGGGGCGACCTTCTTCAGCGCCGCCCTGGTGGCGCCGCTCTGGGGACGGCTGGCCGACCTCTACGGCCGCAAGCTGATGCTGATCCGCGCGAGCCTCGGCATGGCGGTGGCGATGTCGCTGATCGGGCTCGCCGGCGACGTCTGGCAGCTCGTCGGCCTGCGGCTGCTCGCGGGGCTGCTCGGCGGCTACGCCTCGGGCTCGACGGTGCTGGTGGCGACGCAGACCCCGAAGGACCGCTCGGCCTGGGCGCTCGGCATGCTCGGCTCCGGCATCATGGCGGGCAACCTCGTCGGACCGCTGGTCGGCGGGGTGCTGCCGCCGCTAATCGGCATCCGGGCGACGTTCTTCGCCGCCGGCGGGGTGATCTTCCTGGCCTTCCTGGCGACGCTTCTCCTGATCCGCGAGGCGCCGCGCCCGCCGCGGGCCGCGCGGGCATCGGCGGGCTTTGCCGCCATCCCCGACAAGCGCCCGGCGCTCGCCATGCTGGCGACCGGGATGCTCCTGATGCTGGCGGTGATGTCGATCGAGCCGATCATCACGGTCTACGTCGCCGAACTGACGCCGGACCCGGCCCGGGTCACCCTGGTCGCCGGGCTCGCCATGTCGGCGACCGCGCTCGGGAGCATCCTGTCGGCGCCGCGGCTCGGGCGGCTCGCCGACCGGATCGGCCCCTGGACGGTCATCACCGGCAGCCTCACGGTCTGCGCCCTGCTGCTCGTGCCCCAGGCCCTGGTGACGCGCGACTGGCAGCTCGTCGCCCTGCGCTTCCTGATGGGGCTGGCGCTCGGCGGGCTCCTGCCCTGCATCGCCAGCGTGATCCGGCACTCGGTGCCCGACCGGGTCGCCGGGACGGTCCTGGGCTACTCGACCTCGTCGCAATATGTCGGGCAGGTGGTCGGACCGCTGCTCGGCGGCTTCATCGGCGGGCATGTCGGCATGCGGGCGGTCTTCCTCGGCACCGCCGTGCTGATGGCTTTGGGCGCCGCCGGCACCGCGCTCGCCCGGCCCAAGGGAGTGAAGCAGTGACCGACGACGGCCTGGTGCGGCGCAGCCTCGCGACCGGCGACCCCTCCGGCGGCCATCTCGCCGCGCTCGCGTTCGGACCGGCGGATCGCCCGCCGGACGCGATCCTGCTCCACGCCAACGGCTTCAACGCCCGCACCTATCGCAGCCTCGTCGCGCCGCTCGCCGACCGGTCCATCCTGGCCTACGACCAGCGCGGCCACGGCCGCTCGACCCTGCCGGCCGAGCCCGCCGGGCGGACCGATTGGTGGGACGTCACGCGCGACCTGATCGCCGTGCTGGACCGGCTAGAGACCGGCCCGCTCGTGCTGATCGGCCATTCGATGGGCGGCACCGCCTCCCTGCTCGCCGCCGCCGAGCGGCCCGACCGGGTGCGCCGCCTCGTCCTGCTCGATCCGGTGATCCAGGCGCCCGAGCGGCGTGGCGAGGGCCACCACGGCCTCGCCGAGGGCGCGCTCCGGCGGCGCGGCGACTTCCCGTCCCGCGAGGCGGCGCTCGCGGCCTATCGCGGCCGGGGCGCCTTCCGTACCTGGCCGGAGGAGCCGCTCGCCGATTACGTCGCGGACGGTTTTCGCGAGGTCCCGGGCGGGGTGACGCTCGCCTGCACCGGTGCCTGGGAGGCCTCGAGCTACCTGGCGCAGGGCCACGACCCCTGGGCCGCCCTCGCCCGCCTGTCCTGCCCGGCGGAGATCCTGCGCGCCGAGAGCGGCAGCACCTGCGCCCTGGCGGACAGCCCCCGTCCGGGGATCACGATCGAGACAGTGCCGGGCACGACCCACTTCCTGCCCTTCGAGGCGCCCGAGCGGGTGCGGGCGGCGATCCGGCGGGCGCTGGCCTGAGGGCGCGTCGCCCGTCGGACGACGGTGACGCGCTGAAGCCGAACACCCCTCGACCGGGCTTCTGAAACGACGACGGCGCCGGCCCCTCCCGGGGACCGGCGCCGTCGCGTCATCGTCCGCGGCGGATCAGAGCGGCCGCTTCAGCATCCGGGCGATGAGGCCGAGGATGCCTTCGCGGAACACCAGCACGCAGACCACGAACACCACGCCCTGGATGATCGTCACCCAGGCGCCGAACTGCGCCAGGTAGTTCTCCATCGCGATGATCACGAAGGACCCGAGGATCGGGCCGAACACCGTGCCCATGCCGCCGACGAGCGTCATCAGCACCACCTCGCCCGACATCGACCAGTGCACGTCGGTGAGCGAGGCGAGCTGGAACACGATCGCCTTGGTCGAGCCGGCGAGCCCCGCGAGCGTCGTCGAGAGCACGAAGACGGCCAGCTTGTACTGGTTGGCGCGGTAGCCGAGCGAGATGGCGCGGGGCTCGTTGTCGCGGATCGCCTTCAGCACCTGGCCGAACGGCGAGTGGATGATGCGGTAGATCAGTAGGAGGCCGAGGAAGAAGATCGCGGCGACGAGGCCGTACAGCACCCGGTCGTCGGCGAGGCTGATGACGCCGAACAGGTGGCCGCGCGGTACCGCCTGGATGCCGTCCTCGCCGCCGGTGAACTTCGCCTGGAGCGAGAAGAAGAACACCATCTGGGCGAGCGCCAGGGTGATCATCGAGAAGTAGATGCCCTGGCGCCGGATGGCGAGCGCGCCGAAGACGAGGCCGAGCAAGGCGGCCACGACGGTGCCGCCGAGGATCGCGAGTTCCGGGGTCAGGCCCCAGTACTTGGCGGTGTAGGCGGTGACGTAGCTCGCCATGCCGAAATAGGCGGCGTGGCCGAAGGACAGGAGGCCGCCGTAGCCGAGCAGTAGGTTGAAGGCCAGCGCGAACAGCGCGAAGCACAACACCTTCATCAGGAAGACGGGATACAGGACGAAGGGCAGCACCGCGAGCAGGACCGCGATGATGACGAAGACGAGGCGGTGGAACGCCTTGGCATCCCGGCCCTCGGGCAGGGTGGTGGCGATCGGGGAGGCGTCGGTGGACGCCGCGGCGGAGGACATCGTGCGCGTTCCTTCAGGCGTGGCGGGTCAGGCGGTGCGGCCGAACAGGCCGGCGGGCTTCACCAGCAGCACCAGCACCATGATGACGAAGATCACCGTCGAGGAGGCTTCCGGGTAGAACACCTTGGTCAGGCCCTCGACCAGCCCGAGGCTGAAGCCGGTGATGATCGAGCCGAGGATCGACCCCATGCCGCCGATCACCACGACCGCGAACACCACGATGATGATGTCGGCGCCCATGTTCGGGTTCACCGAGTAGACGGGCGCGGCGAGCACGCCCGCGAAGGCGGCGAGCGCGACGCCGAAGCCGTAGGTCAGCGTCAGCAGCAGGGGCACGTTGACGCCGAAGGCCTGGACCAGGGTCGGGTTCTCGGTGGCTGCGCGCAGGTAGGCGCCGAGCTTGGTCTTCTCGATCACGAGCCAGGTGGCGATGCAGACCACGAGCGAGGCGACGACGACCCAGCCGCGGTAGTTCGGCAGGAACATGAAGGGCAGGCGCTGGCCGCCCGACAGCTCGGACGGAATCGCGTAGGGCAGGCCCGACACGCCGTACTCGTTGCGGAACAGGCCCTGGATGATCAGCGCGAGGCCGAAGGTCAGCAGCAGGCCGTAGAGGTGATCGAGCTTGTAGAGGCGCGAGATCAGCAGCCGCTCGAGGATCACCCCGAACAGGCCGACGATGATCGGCGCGAGCAGCAGCGCCCACCAGTAGCCGAGGCCGGCGTAATTCAGCAGCATCCAGGCGACGAAGGCGCCCATCATGTACTGCGCGCCGTGGGTGAAGTTGATGATGTTCAACAGCCCGAAGATGATCGCCAGCCCGAGCGACAGGATGGCGTAGAACGAGCCGTTGATGAGGCCGAGCAGGAGCTGGCCGAAGAGCGCCTGCATGGGGACGCCGAGGATCGTGGGCATGGGGTCTGGCGACTCGCGTGGGGACCGGGCCTGGTGCGGAAAGGGCCGGCGGCGCCGCGAGGCGCCGCCGGAAGGAGCGTCAGCTCTTGTTCACCAGCGGGCAGTTGCCCTGGTTGAGCGGGCGGAAGGCCTCGTTGCCGGGAATGGTCGCCAGGGTCTTGTAGAGGTCCCAGGGGCCCTTCGACTCGGCCGGCTTCTTCACCTCGAACAGGTACATGTCGTGGATGGTACGGCCGTCGGGGCGGATGGTGCCCTTGCCGAAGAGCGGATCGTCGGTCGGGATCTCCTTCATCTTGGCGACGACCTTGGACCCGTCGGAGGCCGACTTCACCGCCTCGACCGCCTTCAGGTAGTGCAGCACGCTGGCATAGACGCCGGCCTGCACGGCGGTCGGCTTCTTGCCGCCGGCGAGCTTGGCGAAGCGGTCCGAGAAGGCGCGGGTGCCGTCGTTGAGGTCCCAGTAGAACGGCTCGGTCAGCACCAGTCCCTGCGCCACCTTCGGGGTCAGCGCGTGGATGTCGGAGGAGAAGATCAGCAGGCCGGCGATGGCCTGGCCGCCCTCGGTGATGCCGAACTCGGCCGCCTGCTTGATGGCGTTGATGGTGTCGCCGCCGGCATTGGCGAGCCCGATCACCTTGGCGCCGGAGCCCTGCGCCTGGAGCAGGAAGGACGAGAAGTCGGCGGTCGGGAACGGGGTCTTGACCGCGCCGATCACCTTGCCGCCGTTCTTGTTCACCACCTCGGTGGTGTCGCGCTGCAGCGCCTGGCCGAAGGCGTAGTCGGCGGTGAGGAAGAACCAGGTGGTGCCGCCGCGCTTGACCATCGCGCCGCCGGTACCGTTGGCCAGCGCCACCGTGTCGTAGGTCCAGTGTACGGTGTTGGGCGAGCATTGCGGCCCGGTGAGGTCGGCGGTGCCGGCGCCCGAATTGACGAAAGCCTTGTTCTTCTCGCGGGTGACCTGGTTGATGGCGAGCGCCACCGAGGAGGTCGGCACGTCGAAGATCGCGTCGACGCCGTCCCGGTCGTACCATTGCCGGGCGATCGAGGCGCCGACATCGGGCTTGTTCTGGTGGTCGGCGGCGACGATCTCGACCTTCAGGCCCTTCTCGGCGGCCTTGAAGTCCTCGACCGCCATCCGGGCGGCGGCGACCGAGCCCTCGCCCGAGATGTCGGCATAGACGCCCGAGCGGTCGTTCAGCACGCCGATCTTCACCGGCGTCTGCGCGAGCGCCGGTGTCATGGCGGCGGCGCAGAGGGCGCTGGCGAGCAACAACCGTTTCAGCATCGTTCTTCCTCCCTGTGGATGCCGCCCGCACGCGGCAGCGTTTCGCTCGTGGTGTCGGCGGGCTCGGGGCGCTCGCGACGGCGCCGTGCCCGCTTCTCGTCTGGGTCGGCGAGGCCCGTCAGGGCCTCGTCCCGTCCGCCCGCGCGGCCTTGACGACCAGCGGGCATCCGCCCTGGTCGAGGGGCCGGAAGGCCTCCGCGCCCGGGATGGTCGCCAGCGTCCGGTAGAGGTCCCACTCGCCCTTCGACTCGGCGGGCTTCTTGACCTCGAACAGGTACATGTCGTGGATCTTGCGGCCGTCGGCCCGGATCGTACCCTTGCCGAAGAGCGGATCGTCGGTCGGGATCTCCTTCATCTTGGCGACGACATTGGATCCGTCGGCGGCCGAGCCCAGGGCCTCGACCGCCTTCAGGTAGTGCAGCACACCGGCATAGACCCCGGCCTGGGCCGCCGTCGGCTTCCTGCCGCCGGCGAACCTCGCGAAGCGGTCCGAGAAGGCGCGGGTGCCGTCGTTGAGGTCCCAGTAGAACGGCTCGGTCAGCACCAGCCCCTGCGCCACCTTCGGGGTCAGCGCGTGGATGTCGGAGGAGAAGATCAGGAGGCCGGCGAGCGCCTGACCGCCCTCGGCCAGCCGCAGCCGCGCCGCCTCGCGCACCGCCCCGATCGTGTCGCCGCCGGCATTGGCGAGCCCGATCACCTTGGCGCCGGACCCTTGAGCCTGCCGGAGCGCCGGCGCGAAGTCGAAGGCCGGGAACGGGGTCTTGACCGCGCCGAGCACCCGGCCGCCGCGGCGCTCGATCAGCGCCGTGGTGTCCCGCTGCACCGCCTCGCCGAAGGCGTAGTCGGCGGTGACGAAGAACCAGGTGTCGCCGCCGCGCCTGACCATGGCCCCGCCGGTGCCGTTCGCCAGCGCCACGGTGTCGAAGGTCCAGTGCACGGTGTTGGGCGAGCATTGCGGCCCGGTGAGGTCCGCGGTGCCGGCACCCGAATCGACGAAGACCTTGTTGGCCTCGCGGGCGACCTCGTGCACCGCCAGCGCGACCGAGGAGGTCGGCACGTCGAAGATCGCGTCCACCCCCTCGCGGGCGTACCAGGCCCGGGCGAGCCCGGCGCCGATCGCCGGCTTGTTCTGGTGGTCGCCGGACAGGACCTCGACGGCGAGGCCGTGTCCCTGCGGGCGGAAATCCTCCACGGCCATGCGGGCGGCGACGACCGAGCCCTCGCCCGAGATGTCGGCATAGACGCCCGAGCGGTCGTTCAGCACGCCGATCTTCACCGGCACGCCCCGCGCCGGGCTCGCCGCAAGCGCTGCCACGCCCAGGCCGAGGCCGAAGGCGGGCCCCGCCAGCAGGGCCGTGAGGAGGACCCGGGTCCGCATCAGACCCCGAGATAGGTGTGGAGCTTGTCGATGTTGGCGTCGAGCTCGGCGTTCGGGATCATGTCGATGACCCGCCCCTGCTCGACGACGAAGTGCCGGTCGGCCACGGTCTGGGCGAAGCGGAAGTTCTGCTCCACCAGGATGATCGTGTAGCCCTCGGACTTCAGCCGGGCGATGGTCCGGCCGATCTGCTGGACGATGACCGGGGCGAGGCCCTCGGTCGGCTCGTCGAGCAGGATCAGCTTGGCGCCGGTGCGCAGGATGCGGCCGATGGCGAGCATCTGCTGCTCGCCGCCCGAGAGCTTGGTGCCCTGGCTGCCCGAACGCTCCTTGAGGTTCGGGAACAGGGTGTAGATCTGCTCGACCGTCATGCCCCCGGGCTTCACCCGCGGCGGCAGCATCAGGTTCTCGTAGACCGACAGGCTCGAGAAGATGCCGCGCTCCTCCGGCACGTAGCCGAGGCCGAGCTTGGCGATGTTGCGCGAGGCCATGGCAATGGTCTCGGTGCCGTCGTAGCGGATCGAGCCCTTGCGCTTGCCGAGGATCCCGATGATGGCCCGCAGCGTCGTGGTCTTGCCGGCGCCGTTGCGGCCGAGCAGCGTCACCACCTCGCCGGGCTTCACGTCGAAGGTGATGCCGTGGAGAACGTGGCTCTCGCCGTACCAGCCCTCAAGGCCCTGCACGGAGAGGAGAGGGGCGGTGCCCGCGGCGGCCGCCGGGACCGGCTTCGTCATCACCGCCTCACCCATGACCGGCTCCGATATAGGCCTCGACCACGCGGGGATCCTTCGACACGGTGGCGTAGTCGCCCTCCGCCAGCACCTGGCCGCGCGCCAGCACGGTGATGCGGTCGGACAGCGAGGCGACGACCGACAGGTTGTGCTCGACCATCAGGATGGTGCGGTTCTTCGAGACGCGGCGGATCAGCGCCGCGGTCCGGTCGACGTCCTCGTGGCCCATGCCGGCCATCGGCTCGTCGAGGAGCAGCATCTCGGGCTCCAGCGCCAGCGTGGTGGCGATCTCGAGGGCGCGCTTGCGGCCGTAGGAGAGCTCCACCGCCGGGATGTCGGCGAATTCCGACAGGCCGACCGCCTCGACCAGCTGCAGGGCCTCCTGGTTGAGGGCGCGCAGCACCGTCTCGGAGCGCCAGAAGTCGAACGAGTCGCCGCGCTTGCGCCGCTGGAGCGCGATGCGGACGTTCTCCTTGACGGTGAGGTGGGGGAAGACCGCCGAGATCTGGAACGAGCGCACCAGGCCGAGCCGGGCCACGTCCGCGGGCTTCATGCCGGTGATGTCGCGGCCGTTGTACCGGATCGAGCCGGCCGACGGCGTCAGGAACTTCGTCAGCAGGTTGAAGCAGGTCGTCTTGCCGGCGCCGTTCGGGCCGATCAGCGCGTGGATCGTCCCGCGCTTGACCTCGAGCGTCACGCCGTTGACGGCGCGAAACCCCTTGAACTCCTTGGTCAGGCCCTCGGTCGACAGGACGATGTCCTGCCCCCTGGCGCCCGCCTCAGCGTGGGTTAACGGTTGGGCCATGTCGGCGCGTCACCCCTGCGTTTCCTCGCTCGCGCTTATGCGCGTATCGCATAGCGAAACAGCATGCCGCCGAATGAGTGTCAACGGGGCGGGACCGGCCTGCCGCAGGGGGATTCGGGCCCGTCAGAGCTTATTCACCGCTCGCTTCGGCTCCAGCAGCGCCCGGGCGGCGCGGGTCAGGGGCCGCTCGATCATGCGGTGCAGCACGATCGCCGCGAGGCCGGCGAGGGCCAGCATGGCGACCGCCACCGGGCCCGGCCCGAGGCGGGCGGCGAGCCCGGTCGCCTCGACGACGACCCGGACCCCGCGCACCACGAACGGATGCGCGAGGTAGAGCGCGTAGGAAGCATCCCCGAGGAGGATCGCGGGGCGCAGGAGGTGCGCCCGACGCGGATCGGCCGGCCCTGAGGGCCCGAGGGCGGCGGCCGCGACGAGGAGGACGGCCGGCCCGCCCCAGGCGAGGCAGCGGGGTAGGGAGGGACCCTCTCCGGCGAGCGACAGCAGCGCGAGGCCGGCGCCCGCCAGGGCGAGGCGCGGGAGAGCCTGAAGGCGCAGGCCCTCCTGGCGTGCGAGCGCCAGCCCGGCGCCGCAGGCGAATTCGAGGACGATCGGGTCGCTCCAGAACGCCAGCGGCACCGGCAGCGCCGCGCCGCCCCGCGCCGCGAGGGTCCCGACGAGCGCGAAGCCGGCGAAGATCGCCGCCACGCCGGCGACGGCGGGGCGCCGGCCCCACGGCAGCACGAGGGCGAAGACTACGTAGAACGCCATCTCGTAGTTCAGCGTCCAGCCGAGCGAGTAGAGCGGCTGCACCGTCCCGTCGGCCCGCGCCGTCGGCCAGAACAGGTAGGAGGCCGCGAGGTAGCCCGTGCCCTCGCCGCCGGCCCCGAGGAGGCCTGGGCGCAGCCAGGAGAGAGCGAGGTAGAGCGTGGTGGCGAGCCAGTAGAGCGGCACCACCCGGGCGATCCGGTGGGCGAGGAAGACCCGTCCGGCCCCCGGCCGGCCGTGCAGCGGGGCGGCTGCGTGCACGATGATGAACCCCGAGATGACGAAGAACACGTCGACGCCCGCCGGCCAGGGCAGCCAGGCGGCCGGCGCGAAGGGCAGGCCCGCCCGGGCGGCGAGGCCCGCGACCTCGAACTGCGCATGGCCGGCGGCGACCATCACGGCGGCCAGCGCCCGCAGGACCTGGATCAGCGGCAGGGACGTGGGACGGGCCTGGGACATCGCTCACCGGACACGGGTCCCCGGCCGGGACCCGGGCGCGGTCTTATCGGAGCCGGGGCGGGTTCGGCCAGGGCCGCCGAGCGGTGGATGCATGACGCCGGAGCGGGAACAATGCCGCCCCAACGTCGTTGTCCAGCCCGAAAGCGTCCTGTCAAGCCAACCACTGGCCGCGACCGAGCACATGCTTCGATGTCCGGCGGCTTCGGCACGATACGCTCAAGAACAGACTACCAGGAGTTGACCGATGAAGAAGCTCGTTGCCCTGACCGGCCTTGCCGTTGCTCTCGCCACCCCCGCCTTCGCGCAGCAGGTCGGCAACTTCAACGAGTTCCGCTCGATGGCGCTGATGTCGAATGCCTTCGAGGTGAAGTCGAGCCAGATCGCCCTCGACAAGTCGCGCAACCCGCGGATCCGCGAGTACGCCCGTGAGATGATCCGCGACCACCGCGCCGCCAACGTGGCGCTGCTCGGCGGCCGTGAGAACGTCGCCGACGGCGTCGGCTCCGGCATCGGCGGCCTGATCGAGGCGCCCTTCGCCATCGCGGGCGGCGCTGTCGGCGCGGCCACGGGCGCGGCGGCCGGCGTCGTCGGCGGCACGCTCCAGGGCGGCCCGGTCGGCGGCCTCGAGGGTCTCGGCAGCGGCGCGGCCCGTGGCGCCCGGATGGGTGCGAACGCGGTCGACCTCGACGGCGACGTGACCACCACTGCCGCCACCCGCGCCGTTCCGCTGAGCCCGCAGCAGCAGGCGATGCTCGCCGAGCTCGCCGACACCCCGGCCGGCCCGGCCTTCGACCGGACCTACGCCCGCATGCAGGTCCAGGCGCACGGGATGACCGTGTCGAGCTACCAGGCCTACGCCCAGTCGGGCCCGAACCCGGCGCTGCGCAACTACGTCCAGCAGGCCCTGCCGGTGATGCAGCAGCACCTGGCGATGGCCCAGCGCCTCCCGGGCGCCCGCTGAGCGCCCGACGCAGGTCTGAGGTAACGGAGCGGCGGGCCGAGAGGCCCGCCGTTTCCGCGTGCGGGGATCGTTGGGAGCAGATCGGCTCTCACCACAGGAGCGGGTGGCGGTACACCTCCACCAGGTCGCCCTCCGCGACCCCGGTCACCACCTCGGGCAGTTCGGCAAGCCCGTCGCTGCCGGTGAGCGAGGAGAGGAGCCCGGCACCGTCGCGGGGAAACTTCACCGCCTCGACGGTCCCATCCGGGCCGCGGCGCAGGGAGACGCGGACATATTCCCGGCGCCCGGCCTTCTTGGCGTACCGGAAGGCGGCGCGGACGGGCTCGCTCGGCGGGGCGTCGAGGATCGCGCCGCCGAGGCGGGCCAGCAGCGGACGGACGACGAAGAGCAGCGTGACGTAGACCGCGACCGGATTGCCCGGCAGGCCGACGAAGGCGGTGTCGCCGATGAGCCCCATCGCGACCGGCCGGCCGGGCTTGATCGCGAGGCGCCAGAACACCAGCCGGCCGACCGCCTCGACCGCCGCCTTGACGTGGTCCTCCTCGCCGGTCGAGACGCCGCCCGAGGTCACGATCAGGTCGTGGCCGGCGGCGGCCTCGTTCAGCCGCCCGGGCAGGGCCGCGGGGTCGTCGCGCAGGATGCCGAGATCCGCGACCTCGGCGCCGAGGCGGCGCAGGAGCGCCACCAGGAGGATCCGGTTCGAATCATGGATCGCGCCCGGCGGCAGCGGCGCCCCGGGCTCGGCGAGTTCGTCGCCGGTCGAGAACACCGCGATCCGCAGGCGCCGGCGCACCGCGAGGCTCGCATGGCCGGTGGCGGCGGCGATTGCGAGGTCGGGCGGGGTCAGCCGGCGGCCGGCCGGGATCACGACGCTGCCGCGGGCGACGTCCTCGCCGGAGAGCCGCCGGTTGGCGCCGGCCTTCAGGCCGGCCGGCAGCGCCACCGTCTCGCCGTCGCGCCGCACGTCCTCCTGCATGAAGACGGTGTCGGCGCCCGGCGGCATCGGCGCGCCGGTGAAGATCCGCACCGCCGCCCCCGTCGGCACGGCCGCCTCCGGCGCCGCCCCGGCGGGCAGGCGCCCGCGCACCGGCAGCACCGTCTCGGCGTCGCGTGCCAGGTCGGCGAAGCGCACGGCGTAGCCGTCGACCGCGGAATTGTCGAAGGGCGGCAGGTCGCGACCCGCCACCACGTCCGCGGCGGCGATGCGTCCATCGGCCTCGGCGAGGGGCACCGTCTCGGTGCCGGCCAGGACCGGCACCCGCTCGGCGATCAGGGACGCGGCCGCCTCGACGGAGAGGAGCGGCCCCCCGAAGGCGAAGCAGTCGTCGGTCAGCTGCGCCATGATCCCCGCTCTCCCGCTTCTCCGCCCTCCCGGGATTCCAGCCGCGCCAGCACCGCCACGAGGGGCTCGGCCCGTGCCATGACGATATCGGCGACCGCCTCCACCGCGTCGAGGGGCACGATCGGCGGGGTTGCGCCCGGAAAGGGGTGGTCGCTCGCCACCGCGACGATGCGGGGATCCTCGGGATGGAGCGGCGGCCGGCCGTTGGCGTGGCGGTAGACTTCGAGCTTGGGATGGGCCTCGCGCTTGAAGCCCTCGATCACGACGAGGTCGCAGGGGTCGAGCCGGCGCAGCAGGTCGGGCAGGCGCGCCTCCTCCTCGACCTCGCGGATCTGGACGGTGCGGCGGCTCGACGAGACGATCACCTCGCAGGCCCCGGCCTCGCGGTGGCGGAAGGAGTCCTTGCCGGGCTGGTCGACGTCGAAGGCGTGGTGGGCGTGCTTGACCGTCGCGACCCGCAGGCCCCGGGCCCGCAGCACCGGGATCAGCCGGACCAGCAGCGTGGTCTTGCCGGCGCCGCTCCAGCCGGCGAGGCCGATGACCCTCATCGTCACGCGTCCGGCCGGATGAAGCCGAGGCCGGCGAGGTCGGCAGCCAGCGCCGGATCGTCGAGCAGGGCGAGGAACGCCGCGAGCGCCGGCTCGTCCCGCCGGGCCGCCCGGTAGGCGAAGTCGTAATGCTCCTCGGTCAGCGGCAGGAAGCCGAGGCCGTAATCGCGCGCCACCGGGGCGATGGCGACGCCCCAATCGGCCCGGCCCTGCGCCACCGCGGCGGCGACCGCGTTGTGCGAGCGCGGCTGGTTCCAGTAGCCGGCGGGCCGGGCGCCGTTCAGCAGGCCCTCGACCAGAGCGCGCGTGCCGGCGCCCGTGTTGCGGTTGACCATCACGGCGTCGTCGTCGGCGAGGAGCCGCGTCACCGCCGCCTCGGCCGGAGCCTCGGCGAAGCGCGGATCGCCGGCGCGGAAGACCACCCCTTGCAGGCGGCGCCAGCCCGGGGCGAGGGCGAGGCCCTCGGTGAGGTAGGGGGCGTTGTAACGCCCCGTCTCGGGATCGAGGAGGTGCATGGCGGCGAGGTCGCACTCGCCCCGGCGCAGGGCGCCGAGCCCGCCGGCCGAGCCGACCCACAGGGTGCGGGCCGAGACGCCGCGGCCTGCGAGATGCCCGACCAGCCGGTCGAGGCCGAGGCAGTGGCTGCCGACGATTGTCAGGTCCGGCGAGCGGGCCGCCCGGCCGATCCGGGACACCGCGACGGTCTCGCCGGCCTCGAGCCCGGGCCGGCCCGCCGGCACCGCGAAGAACCCGTCGGCCTGCGAGAACGCCGTCACGGCGCCCGAGCCCTTGGCGAGCGGCAGGGCGACGAGGCCGTCGGCGCCGCGGGAGAGGGCCGCCATCACGTATTCGGTGCGGCCGAGCTCCGAGGACAGGCGCTGCGGCAGGTGCGCCGCCACGGTCTCCTCCTCGCGGGCGGGCAGCCCGGCGAGCGCGCGGATCAGCGGCACCACGAATTCGTGGAAAGTGAACATCGCCGAGGTCGGGAAGCCCGGCAGCACCACCACCGGCACGGTGCCGGCGAGCGCCAGGCAGAGCGGCTTGCCGGGTTTCAGCGCCACGCCGTGGACCAGGATGCCGGGTTCGCCCAATCGCGACAGGATGCGGTGCGAGACGTCGCCCGCGCCCTTCGAGGTGCCGCCGGACAGGACCACGAGGTCGGCCGAGGCCAGGGCCTGCGCGAGCGCGGCTTCGAGCGCCGCCTCGTCGTCCGGCACGATGCCGCCCGGCAGCGCGACGCCGCCGTTCTCGGTCACGCTCGCCGCCACGATGGCGCCGTTCGAATCGTAGAGCTGCGCCGGGCCGAGGGGCGAGCCCGGTCCCACCAGCTCGTCGCCGGTGGAGAGCACCGCCACGCGGGGCCGGCGCACCACCGGGACCGCGGCGAGGCCGCAGGCGGCCAGCATCCCGATCTCGCGCGCCGTGACCAGCGCGCCGCGGCGCAAGACCGTCTCGCCCCGCGCCATGTCGGCGCCGGCGTAGCCCACGAAGCGGCCCGGCCCGGCGGCCTGCGCCAGCGCGATCGCCGGGGCGGGACCCTCCTCGAACTCCGTCGCCTCGACCATCACCACCGCGTCGGCGCCCCGGGGCAGCACGCCGCCGGTGGCGATCGGGGTGGCGGTGCCGGGGCCGACGGTCAGGGCCGGGGCGACGCCGCAGGCCAGGATCTCGCGGTTGAGGAGGAGGCGGCAGGGCTCGGCCTCGCTCGCCCCCTCGGTGTCGGCGGCACGCACCGCGAAGCCGTCGACGAGGGCGCGGTCGAAGGGCGGCACGTCGATCGGCGAGGCGATGTCGGCAGCGAGCACCCGGCCGAGCGCCTCGGCGAGCGGCACGGTCTCGGCCGGCAGGGGGGCGTGCGGCACGGACCCGCGCCAGCGCGCCATCGCCTCGTCCCGGCTCACCACCGCCAGGAACTGCTCCTGGCGCGAGGCCGTGGCGAGGCGGATGGAGAAGTCGTCGGCGGGGGAAGCGGTCACAGCGGCAGAACCTCGACGGGGGTCCCTGCGGGATACCCCTCATGGGCCGGCGGCACCAGCAGGGCGGCGTCGGCCCGCGCCAGGCGGTGGAGCGGGGTCTCCGCCCCGCCGACCGGCTCCGCGCCGGAGGCGACCCGGCGCAGGAAGACCACGTCGGTGATGCCGATGACGGAGGAGACCTTGCGGGTCAGGGGCAGGACCAGGGGCGGGAGGGCGGCGGGTTCGGGCGCGGCGCCGGCCAGCGCCGCGACGAGCGGCCGACCGAGGACGAGCCAGGCGGCGAGCGCCGCATCCGGCCGGCCCGGCAGCAGCAGCACCGGCCGGCCGGCCGCCTCGCCGAAGCCCGCGCTCTCGCCGGGCCGCAGGGCGATGCCGTGGGCATCGAGCCGCCCGGCCTGCGCCAGGGCGTCGGCGCTCGCGTCGCACCGGCCCGGCCCGGTGCCGCCGACGACCAGCACGGCGTCGGCCCCGGGGGCGAGGAGCGCGGCGGCGAGATCCCGCCCGTCCGCCGGCCTGCCCTCGATGACGGCCGCGCCGCCGGCAGCGGCGATCCAGGCGCGGAGCAGCGGCGACAGCGCGTCGGGCGCACCCTCCGGGGCGGCGGCGAGGATCCTCAACGATGGGCGGCGCACGTCGAGCCCGGTGCACCCGGCCGCCGCGAGCGCGAGGCACTGGAGCGGGGTCACCCATTCGCCCGCGGCGACGAGACGCGCGCCCGCGGGCAATTCGGCGCCCGGGGCACGCGTGCCCTCGCCGGACGCGACCTCGGCCTCGATCCAGCGCGGGTCGTCGCCGATCGCGTCAGGCGCCAGCAGGGCGTCGGTGCCGGTAGGCAGCGGGGCGCCGGCCTCGACCCAGGCAGGGGCGCGGGCCACCAGGACGGGGGCGTACGGCGAGGCGCCGACGACCTCCGCCGCCTCCACCGCCCAGCCGTCCCGCAGGGCCGTGCGCCGCGCCGGCAGGCCGGCTCCGATCGCGACATCCCGGGCCGCCACGGCGCCGACCGCCTCGGCGAGTTCCACGCCGGCGGGGGTGACCGGGCGTGCGAGGCGAGCGAGCAGCTCCACCGCCTCGGCGACGGGCATCAGCGCGGTCGTGGGCGCCCGCGGCCTCACCGGCGGGCGCCCGGATGGTGGGGGGCGGCCATGCGCCTGTCCTCGAATCCGGTGCGGAGGGGAGCCGATGCGGCAAGCGCCCGCCGGGATCAAGGTTTCGGCGCCGGGGCGGGCGATCGGCGGAGAAAATGTCGCGGTGGGGATCCGCGGTGGCCGGATCGTCGGTGGCTGCGAGTCCTGCGCCGCTCGCGCGATGACGGCCCGCGGCGATAAAAGGGAACATCCGCCTCCTCTCCCGCCCGCGGGGAGACAAGAGACCCTGACTCCATCTCGTCCCGACCGTCGCTCCGGCCTGCCTCGAACGGCACGAGGATACGATCATGCCGGTGACCACCGTCGATCTCCCGCCCGGTCCGTCCGCCGACGCCGCCCGCGTCGCGCGGCACCTGCGGCGCCTCGAGGCGCTGGAGGCCCGGCATCGCCTGCGCCGGCGCGTCGTCCGGGCGGTGCGGGGCGGGCTCGGCGGGGGCGGCGCCTTCCTGGTGCTGGCGAAGGCCAAGCTCGTCGGCTCGCTCGCCGGCAAGCTCGTCGTCGCGGCCATCGTCGGGATCGGCTTCGCCTGGCCGCTCGCCACCTTCGTCGCCGTGACGATCGCGGTGGTGATCGCAGCCCTGTTCGACGGCGGATCGCTCGACCTCGATTGCTGCGACTGCCTCGGGCCCAACGCGCGCCGCGCCCGGCTGCGGGCGCTGATCGCGGAGCGGCGGACCTGGCTCGCCGCGCCGGGCGGCCCGGCGCCCCGCATCCGCCCGCAGCGGAGGCCGGCGCGGGCGTGAGGGCCGGGAGGCCCGCGAGAGCCCTACGACGTCTGCGCCCCGCAGGCAGCCGCCAGGACATCGATCTCGCTCACCGCCTCCATCGGCTTGGCGATCTTGATGGCCCGGGTCGGCTCGCCGGCGCGCATCAGCAGGATCACCGTCTCGGTGTCGGGGCAGCCGGGATCGGCGCAGGCGATCTCGTTGACCGAGAGCGCGTCCTCCTCGGCGAGCGCCAGGATCCGGCGGGTGCGCTCCGCCAGATCCTTGCGCGCGGCGGCCTGCGCGCTCGCTCGGGCGCGCAGGGCCTTGAGGCTCGGGAACATCAGGCCATGCCCGGCGTCCAGGCCGGGAACGGATCCGGCAGGGTCCGGTCGGCCGCGACCGGCCCGTCCTCCCCGCCGACGAGGCAGGCGTCGAGGGCCCGGCGGATCGCCGCCTCGTCGAGGCCGGCACCGATGAAGACGAGTTCCTGGCGCCGGTCGCCCCAGGTGTCGCTCCAGTGCCGCTCCAGTTCGGAGCGCCATTCGGGATGCTCGGGCCAGCGGGCGCGCGGCACCGCGGCCCACCAGCGGCCGAGGGGCGTCACCCGGGCGGTCGAGCCGGCGAGCGAGAACTCGCCGACCCAGTCCGGCCGGGTCGCGAGCCAGAAATGGCCCTTGGCGCGGATCAGCCCCGGCCAGGTTTCCTTGGTGAAGACGTCGAACCGCGCCGGGTGGAACGGGCGGCGGGCGCGGTAGACGAAGGAGCCGATGCCGTATTCCTCGGTCTCCGGAACGTGCTCGGCGGCGCCGTACAGCTCCTTGTACCAGAGCGGATGGGTCTGGGCCTTCTCCTCGCTGAACAGCCCGGTCTCCAGCACGATGGCGAGGGGCACCTGCCCGAACGCCGCCTCGACGATGCGGGCGTCGCCGTTGAGGCCGCGCACCACCTTGCGCACGAGGTCGCGCTGCTCGGCGCTCACGTCGTCGGCCTTGTTGATCACGATGACGTCGGCGAACTCGATCTGCTCGACCAGGAGGTCGACCAGGGTGCGGGTGTCCTCCTCGCCCGCGGTCTCGCCGCGGTCGCGCAGGAAGTCGTGCGAGCCGTAGTCGCGCAGGAGATTCACGGCGTCGACCACCGTCACCATCGTGTCGAGGCGGGCGACGTCGCACAACGCCAGGCCGTCCTCGTCGCGGAACGAGAAGGTGCTGGCGACCGGCAGCGGCTCGGCGATGCCGGTCCCCTCGATCAGCAGCGCGTCGAACCGGCCCTCCTCGGCGAGGCGGCGCACCTCCTGCATCAGGTCGTCGCGCAGGGTGCAGCAGATGCAGCCGTTGGTCATCTCGACCAGGCGCTCGTCGGTGCGCGACAGGCCGGCATCGCCGGCCCGCACGAGGTCGGCGTCGATGTTCACCTCGCTCATGTCGTTGACGATGACGGCGACGCGGCGGCCCTCGCGGTTGGCGAGCACGTGGTTGAGCAGGGTGGTCTTGCCCGCCCCGAGGAAGCCGGACAGCACCGTGACGGGCAGGCGGGAATCCGGGGCCGGGACCGGGGCATCGGGCGATCGGACAGGGGACACGACGTCGGGCATGGGCACCTCCTGTTTCGTAACAATATAACATTGCTTTCCCTGTCAAGGCGTCCGGCCCGTGGCACCGCGGCCCATTCCAGCCCGGGAAGGCGCGGCGTAGAGCCGGGGCGCCACCGCAAGGAAAATCCCGCGCCGCATGCGTCCCCTCCGCCTCGCCCTCCTCGCCCTCGCGGTCGCGCTGCCCGCGGCGTCCCGCGCCGAGATGCCGATGCGCGGGCATGGCGGCCCGGTGCGGGCGCTCGCGGTGACGCCGGACGGGGCACGGGCGCTCACCGGCAGCTTCGACCAGTCGGCGATCCTGTGGTCGCTCGACGACGGCACGGCCCTGCGCGTCCTGCGCTTCCACGAGGGGGCGGTGAACGCGGTGGCGTGGCTGGCCGACGGCGGGATGCTCACCGGCGCCGAGGACGGCCGCGTCGCCCTGTGGCGCGCCGGGCCCGAGCCGGAGCGGATCCTGACCCGCCATGCCGGTCCGGTGACGGGGCTGGCGGTGTCGCCGGACGGGCGGAGCGTCGCCTCCTCGGCCTGGGACGGCACCGCCCGGGTGACGCCGCTCGACGGCGGGCCGGTGCTGGTCCGGGAGCATGGCGGCAACGTCAACGCGGTGGCGTTCCTGCCCGACGGCTGCCTCGTCACCGGCGGCTACGACGCGACGGTGCGGATCTGGCCGGAGGCCGGGGAGGCCCGGGTCATCGCGCTGCCTGCGCCCGTCAACGCGCTCGCCGCCGCGCCGGACGGGGTGATCGCGGCGGCCGGCGCCGACGGGGCGGTCCACCTGCTCGCGCCCGGGGGCGGGATCCGGGGAAAGGTCGCGGTCGGCCCCCGCCCGGTGGTGGCTCTGGCGCTCTCGCCCGACGGGAAGCGGCTCGCCGCCGCGACGGTGGGCGGGGCGGTGGCGGTGATCGACCGGGAGGCGGCGCGGGTGCGCCTCACCCTGGTCGGGCCGGGCCTGCCGGTCTGGTCGCTGGCCTTCCGGGGCGACGACGAGCTCGTCACCGGCGGCGGCGACCGGCTGGTGCGGCGTTGGGACCTCGCCACCGGCGAGCCGATCGGGCCGCTCGCCATGCCGCGCCCGGCCGACGGGCTCGCGGCCTTCGCGGGCGACCGCGGCGCGGAGGTCTTCCGCGCCTGCGAGGCCTGCCACGCCCTGACGCCGGACGGCGGCAACCGCGCCGGGCCGACGCTCCACGGGGTGTTCGGCCGCCGCATCGCGACGGCGCCGGGCTACGCCTACTCGCCGGCCTTCCGGCAGCTCGACATCGTCTGGACCGCCGACACCATCGCGCGGCTGTTCGAGATCGGCCCCGCCCGGTTCACCCCCGGCACCAAGATGCCCGAGCAGGTCGTGCAGGACGCCGAGGACCGCGCCGCCCTGGTGCGGTTCCTGGAGAAGGCGACGCGGTGAGGCTCAGCCCTGCCGCGCCCGGATGTAGTCCTCCGAGGTCCGCGGCCGGTTCTCCTCCGCGGCATGGGGGTCGAAGCCCTCGGTGAGGACGTGCGAGACCCGGCAGGTGTCGCACATCATCAGCGCCTTGATCCGCTGCTCGCCGGCCGGGCCGGCGAACATCCAGTGGCGGTCGCGCAGGCGGCCGACGATCCGCTCGACCGTGCTGCGGGTGCCGAAGGCCTTGCCGCACGCGATGCACTCGAACGGCTCCTCCTCCTTCAGCACCCGGCGGGGCACCGCCCAGGCGGTAAAGTCGAGCTGCGGCACGAGGCCGATCACGTCCTCCGGGCAGGTCGCCGCGCACAGGCCGCACTGCACGCAGGCGCTCTCGGCAAAGGTCAGGCGCGGCCGGTCGGGATCGTCGGCGAGCGCGCCGGTCGGGCAGGCGCCGACGCAGGCGTGGCAGAGCGTGCAGGCCGCGGTGTCGAAGGACAGGCCGCCGAAGGGCGCGCCGGCATCGAGCGCCACCCGGTCGACGGGATGCGGCGCGGCATGGTGCAGCTCCGAGACCGCGAAGCGCAGGACGCCGCGCACGTCGCCGTCCGGCATGAAGCCCGACGGGACCGGGGCGGGGGTGCCGCGGGGCCCGGTCGCCAGGGCCTCGCCGAGCGCGTCGGGATCGTCGGTCTCGATCAGCGAGACCACGGCGCCGCCGGCCGGCGCGCCGTAGCCGAGAGCCTGCACGATCGTCTCGAGCCGGGCGGCGTTGCGCAGGAGCGGGGCGACGTCGTGCTTGGGCCGGGCGCGAACGAGGAACCGCACCGCGCCGGCGCCGTACGCAAAGGCCGCGGCCACGAGCTCTGGTCCGACCTGCGTCACTTCGTTGAGCGGGAACGGCAGCACGTCCGCCGGCAGCCCGTCGCCGAAGCGCGCGAGGGCGTCGATGAGCGGCGCGCCGTGCGCGTCGTCGTGGATCAGCAGCACCGGCGCGGTACCGCCGGCCTTGCGGAACGCGGCGAGCAGGGTGCGCAGGCGGCGCATCTGCGCGTCGGCCGGCGGCAGGGCGTAGGCGGCGGCCCCCGTCGGGCAGACCGAGGCGCAGGAGCCGCAGCCGGCGCAGACATGGGGATCGATCGCGACGTGGTCGCCGGCCGGCGCGATGGCGCCGGTCGGGCAGACGTCGAGGCAGCGGGTGCAGCCGGTGATGCGCGAGCGCGAATGGGCGCAGAGGTCGGCGTGAAAGTCGATGAAGCGCGGCTTGTCGAAGGTGCCGACGAGGTGGGAGGCCTCGAACAGCACCCGCTCCACGGCGGCCGGGTCGCGGGGATCGGCCCGGAGGTAGCCGCTGCGCACGTCGTGCGCCGGGAAGAGCGGCGTGCCGCCGGTGAGGTCGACGACGATGTCGCAGGTCGAGGTCGCCCCGTCCCGGGACGGCCCGAAGGCGAGCGCCCGGCGCGAGGAGGGCAGGGGCAGGGCGGTGTCGTCGACCGTGAGGGTGAAGGCGCCGAGATGGCCCTTGGCGGCGCGCACCGTGCCCTTCAGGACCGGGATCTCGCCGCTCGCCGGCACCGCGACCTCGCCGGGCCGCGAGAGCAGCACCGTCACGTCGAGATGGTCGGCGAGACGCCGCCCGGCCTCGATCGCCGCCTCGTCGCGGCCGTAGACCAGGGCGACGCCCTGGCTCTCGAAGCTCACGTTCGCGGGGGCCGGCATCGCCTCCGCGGCGGCGGCCAGCAAGGCGGCCATCTTGGGCCCGGCGGCGGGCCCTTGCGCCGACCACCCGGCCGTCTCGCGGATGTTGGCGAAGGCGACGCGGTCCTCCGCGCCCAGTTCCTCGGCCACCTCGCGAAAGAGCGGCGCCTTGAGGGTGCAGGACACGGTGACGGGAATGCCCGAGGCCAGGGCGGCCCGCACCCGCGGGAGTTCGCGGCCGCAGAACTGGTCGCCCGTCTCCAGCCTGCCCCCGCAGCCCTTGCCGATCGCCGCCGCATCGAGGGGCATGCTGCCCTCGCAGGAACAGGCGATCACGATCCGATCCGACACCGCGCGCGTCTCCGACCGGGCGCGGTCCCCGGCCTCGCCGGAGGCCGGGGCGCCTCGCGCCCCCTGGGGCGTCATGCCCCTTGTTCAGTGGTCCAGCCCTATATAGGAGCCGTTAAAAAGAACGATCCGACACGTGCGCGCAGGCCGCTCATCTCCCTCATGACCCTCGCGGATTCCCCCGGGCTGCTGCTGCCCCCCGCCTTCCGGGCCGTGCGCCTGCCGCCGGCCGCGCGCGAGACGGCGCACGAGCGGGCCTGCGCCCTCGCGGCCGCCGACGCGGAGGCCGCCGGTACCCTGGTGGTCGGCGCCCGGCCCGATCTCGTCGACGTCGCCGTGGTGCTGGCGCCGGAGGAGCCGCTCGCGGTCGCCCGCCTCGCCGGGCTCGTCGGCCTGACGGCGCTGGCCGAGACGGTCGGCAGCCACGGGCCGCCCGACAAGCCGGTGACGGTCGATGCGGCCGGGGCCCTGTTCTTCGACCGCGCCCGCCTCGGCGGCGGACGGCTCGCCTGGCCGGATTCCTGCGGCGAGGACGCGGTACCCGATTGGCTGGTGTTCTCCTGCATGCTGATCGCCTCGAAGCGCGAGGCGGGCGATCCCGGCCACACGCCGGATTCGACCTCGCTGGAGGAGGAGGGGTTCGCGACCACGGGCGTCGCCCTCGTCGAGAGCTTCGCCCGCCACCTCCTGCGCGGCCTCGCGCTCTGGGCCGAGGACGGGGCCGCCGGTGCCCGGGCCCGCGCCCGCGGGTTCCTCGGGACGGAGGCGGGCCCGCCCGCCCTCGACGGGGCCGGCTGGTTCGACCCGGCCCGGGGAGGACCGCGCCTGTGAGTCTCAAGCTTCCCCGGACCCTTCGCCTCGACCCCTCCGACACCCTGGTCTTTCCCGTGGCCGCCCCTCCCGGCGAGTGGGCGGTGAGCGGCAGCTTCCTGTTCCTCGACGAGGATCCGGCCCTGCTCGCCGGCAAGGCGCGGGCGGCGTTCCGGGCCGGTTTCGTCGGCATCGACTCGTTCGGCTTCTCGACCCTGGTGGTGGTGAGCCAGGCGAGCGAGGCCGAGCGCGAGGCCGCCACCGAGGCCCTGGCGACGCAGTTCCAGGCCCGCCTCGGCGCCCCGGACCGCGCGAGCGCGCTCGCGGCCGCCCGGGACGAGATCGGGATCGCCGAATCGCTCTGCGGCCCGCCGGTCGGCACGGTGCTGGCGCTGCACCGGACCCTGGAGGACGGCGAGATCCGCGAGCGCTTCCGCGCGTTGCGCCCCCGGGAGGGCGCCGTCCCCGGCACCGACCGGCGCCACGCCTATGCCCGCGCCTTCGACTTCTACGAAACCGACGACGAGCCGGAGGAGCGGGTCGACCTCGCGGGGTTGCTGGCCGGCAAGCCGGACGGCGATCCGCGATGACGGTTTCCTCGCTTCACGCCGCCGGCCGCGATCCCACCCGCGACCTCATCCTGAGGTGCTGCCGCTTGCGGCAGCCTCGAAGGAGGGCTCCAATGATCCCTGTGCCTTCTGGAGGCCTCCTTCGAGGCTCCCGTTGGTCGCGCCTCAGGATGAGGTCGCGGGTGGGATGCCAAGCCTCATCGTCCATCTTTGGCAACACTATTCTTCACCCGGTTCCGAATCCCCACCATGCCTGAATTCTGGGTCTCGAGCGGCCATCATCTCACCCGGCGCGACGCGGGCGGCGGGCTCGTCGTCACCGACGAGCTGCTGCTGGCCTATCTCGCGCGTCCCGAGCTGGTGCCGCCGGACGAGGCCTGCGACGCCGAGCGGGCGCTGTACGCCGCGCTCCTCGCCGATCCCCGCCGCAGGGTGGCACCCACCGAGGTCGCGGCCCTGGCCGACGCCGATGCCCGCGAGAACTGGGAGATGATCCTCGCCTTCCGCGACCGGCTGCTCGCCGCCCGCTCGGTCGAGGCGGCCTATCTCGATTTCGTGCGAAAGGGCGCGGCCGGCACGCCGCCGCTCTTCCTCAACCAGCTCGTCCACCTGATCCTGCGCAACGCGCTCGACGGCTGCAACGACCCCTACACCCTGCGGGCCGCCGAGCTGTTCTTCCGGCCGCAGCGGGCTTCGGTCAGCAACGGATCGCTGCTGCTCGCCGATGCCGAGCTGATCGACGAGGCCGAGGGGGCGGGGCGGTCATCGCCCCTCGTCGCGATGCTCGGGCGCGAGCCGGTCTCGGAGCTCGACGTTCTAACCGGCGACAACGCCTGGACCTACTGGAGCCGGTCGGACGCCTTCAGCATGGCGCTCAACCTCGGCTCGGATCCCAGGAGCCGCGAGGGGCTGGCGCGGGCGATCGAGGCCTTCCTGCGCCACCTGATGGCGGTCGAGGTGGCGGTCGCGCCGATCCCCGCGATCGAGGACAGGGACTGGCGTTGGTTCGTCGGCCTAGATGCCGAGGGGACGCGGATCGGCAACGCCCTGTGGCGCGGCGAAACGGTGGATTCCGCCGCGAGCGAACGGGTGCTGGCGCTGTTTCGCCTCGCGATCCTCGATCCCGCCCGGGCCGACCCGCGGCTCGACGGCCGGCCGGTCTACCTGCTCCTCGCCATGAGCCCGGACCGGCTGGTGACGATGAAGCCGCAGAACCTGATCGCCGGGCTCCCCCTCGTTGCGACCGGAGAGGCCTGATGGGCACGCAGCTGATCACCGTCGGGGTCGTCGTCGCCAAGCGTCGGCTGAAGGGTCCGTGGGCGAGCCATGCCTGGCTGCCCGTCGCGGTGCTGCCGGGGCTCCCCGGCACCGAGCCCTGGACCCGCCTGTCGGCCTCCGAGGAGGAAGAGACGTTCTACGCCGGGGCCTACGAGGTCGAGCTGCACCCGGCCGAGACGGCGCATTACGGCGACAACCTCGCGGCGGCGCAGCCCTCGCTCTGGGTGGCTTTGCGCGAGACCGGCCCGGAGACCTACGCGGTCGCGACCGTCACGGCGGATCCCTACGAGGGCGAATCGCTCGCCGAGGGTATCGGCGAGATCGTCGAGGCGGTGCCGATGCCGCCCGAGATCCAGGCCGAGATCGGCGCCTTCTACCGGGCGTTCCACGTCGAGCGGGTCTTCCACAAGCGCAAGCGCGACCGGGCCGACCCGGAGGCGCTGGCCCGCCAGGAAGCCGGCGCCCGGCGCCGGCCGGAGGAGCCGTGAGCGACGGCTTCCTCTCCCGCTGGTCGCGGCGCAAGCGCGACGAGGCGCGCCGGCCGGTCGAGGTGCCGGAGGCGCCCGCGACCGACGTCGCCGCGGAGCTGGCGGAGGAGGGGAGCCTCACCCCCGAGGAGCTGGCCGCGCTCCCCTCCCTCGACACCCTCACCGCCGCCACCGACCTCGCGCCGTTCCTGCGCGCCGGGGTGCCGCGGGTGCTGCGCAACGCGGCGCTGCGCCGGATGTGGTCGGTCGATCCCGCGATCCGCGACTTCGTCAGCGAGGCGCGGGAATACGCCTACGACTGGAACACCCCCGGCGGCGTGCCGGGCACCGGCGGCCTGATCCCGGCCGAGGAGGTGCGGGCGATGGTCGAGCGGGTGTTCGGGGGGGCCGAGAAGCCGTCTACCCCCGCCGTGAGCGACGATTCCGGGGAGGTCGCGCGTTCCCCCTCTCCCCGCGGGCGGGGAGAGGGCTCCGCCGACCTCGCAGTCGGCGGAGCGAGCGGCGAACCGGGGGTTCGCCGCGAGGGTGAGGGGGTGGCGCCGGACGAGGCTCCTTCCGAAACACCTCCTCACCCTCGCTCCGGCTATGCCTCCGCTCACGTCATCCCCGACGAGGGGGATGACGTCCTCTCCCGGCCCGCGGGGAGAGGGGACACCCCCGCCCTTCCGTTCGCCCGGACAGTCTTGTCGCCGCTCGGCGACGCGACCGCCCCGGATCGTCGTGGACCCGATCCCGAGACGCCTCCCGATCCCGCCGCTCCACCCCGCCTGCGACGCCATGGCGGGGCGAGTCCGATTTGAAGCGTTAGAAAGTAGAATTGCGCGCGACGGTTTCCCGGCTATGGTGCCGGCCCGGACCGCCCGATCCTCCACCAGAAACAGAGGGGAAACGGGTCCCGTCGGGAGGTCGAGTTTGCGTGGCGTGAGGTGATGGTGGGTCAGGGGACGGGTCCGGTCGAGGAGATCGACGCGCTGCGCGCGCAGGAATACGACCTCCTGGCGACCCTGCTCGGGCGTGCGCCGGCGCCGGACCTGCTCGCGGCGCTCCACGGCCTGACCGGCGACGGCTCGCCGATCGGCCGCGCGCACGAGGCGCTGGGTCGCGCCGCCCGCGAGGCGGATGCGCGCGAGGTCGGGCGCGACTACTTCGCGCTCTTCGTCGGCGTCGGCCGCGGGCTGATCATGCCATACGCCTCGTACTACCTCACCGGCTTCCTCAACGAGCGCCCGCTGGCGCGGGTGCGCCAGGACCTGGCCGCGCTCGGTCTCGAGCGCGATCCCTCGTCGAGCGAGCCGGAGGACCACGCCGCGACCCTGCTCGAGGTCATGGCGAGCCTCGCCTCGGGCCGCCTGGCGGCGGAGCCGGACACGGATCACCGCTTCTTCGAGCGGCATCTGAAGCCGTGGATCGGGCGCTTCTTCACCGACGTTGCCGCGCAGGCGACGACGCCGTTCTACCGTGCGGTCGGCGAGCTCGGCGAGGTGTTCACGACGATCGAGACGGAAGCCTTCGCCATGGAGGCGTAGGCCGACGACGGACGGAGACCGGGGCGTCAGCCCCTCACGACATCACGGCGCGCCGGTCGCGGCGGCGCCGAGCGAGACGGTTTCGAAGAGGAGAGCCGCGATGCGGCAGGACGACGACACCCGGAAGGACGACGGCTCGCGCAAGGACGACTCCCGCAAGGACGACTCGCGGCTCGGACGGCGCCAGTTCTTCCGCGCGCTCGGCGGCGGCACCGCCGCGGCGGCGGCCGCGGTCGCCTCCGTGCCGCTGACGCCCACAGAGGCGCAGGCCTACGACCCCGGCAATGACGAGACCCGATCGCGCTACCGCGAGACCGATCACGTCAAGGCCTTCTACCGCACCAACGGCTACGAGACGCTCAAGAAGTGAGACCGGCGATGCTGACCAAGCGCAGGAGCGGCGTTGCGGGCCGCGGCAGCCATCAGGCGCTGGCCGCGGGCCTGACCGCCCACACCCTCGACCGCCGCGGCTTCCTGCGGAAATCGGGACTCGCCGCCGGCGGCCTCGCGGCCCTCGGCACGGTGCGGCTCGGCGCGGTGCGTCCGGCCCAGGCCGCCGGCTCGTCCGCCGATCCCGCCCAGGCCGTGATCCGCAAGAACATCTGCACCCACTGCTCGGTCGGCTGCACGGTGACGGCAGAGGTCGTCAACGGCGTCTGGGTCGGCCAGGAGCCGTCCTGGGCGAGCCCGATCAACCGAGGCGCCCACTGCGCCAAGGGCGCGGCGATCCGTGAGCTGGTCCACAGCGACCGCCGCCTGCGCTACCCGATGAAGATCGTCAACGGCGAGTGGCAGCGGGTCTCCTGGGACCAGGCGATCACCGAGATCACCGACAAGCTCCAGGCGATCCGCGCCAAGAACGGCGCCGATTCGGTTTACTGGCTCGGCTCGGCCAAGTTCACCAACGAGGCCTCGTACCTGTTCCGCAAGTTCGCGGCGTACTGGGGCACCAACAACGTCGACCACCAGGCCCGCATCTGCCACTCGACCACGGTGGCGGGCGTCGCCAATACCTGGGGCTACGGCGCCCAGACGAATTCCTACAACGACATCCGCAACGCCAAGACGATGATCATCCTCGGCGGCAATCCCGCCGAGGCGCACCCGATCTCCATGCAGCACGTGCTGTCGGGCAAGGAGATCAACCGCGCCAACATGATCGTCATCGACCCGCGCTTCACCCGCACAGCGGCGCACGCGACCGAGTACGTCCGCATCCGCTCCGGCACCGACATCCCGGTGGTGTGGGGCATCCTCTGGCACATCTTCCAGAACGGCTGGGAGGATAAGGCCTTCATCGAGAGCCGCGTCTACGCGATGGACGACGTCCGCAAGGAGGTCGCCAAGTGGACGCCCGACGAGGTCGAGCGGGTGTCGGGCGTGCCCGGCGAGCAGCTCAAGCGCGTCGCCGAGCTCTTCGCCAAGGAGAAGCCCGCTACGCTGATCTGGTGCATGGGCGCGACCCAGCACACGGTCGGCACCGCCAACGTGCGGGCCTTGTGCATCCTGTGCCTGGCCACCGGCAACGTCGGCAAGCCGGGGACGGGGGCCAACATCTTCCGCGGCCACACCAACGTCCAGGGCGCGACGGATCTCGGCCTCGATGTCACGACGCTGCCGCTCTATTACGGCCTCGTCGAGGGCGGCTGGAAGCACTGGGCCCGGGTCTGGGAGGTCGAGTACGACTGGCTGCAGTCGCGCTTCGACGAGGTGCCCGCCAGCGCCGGCCGCAAGGCCCGCTCGCGCAAGGAGAACATGGAGACCCCCGGTCTCACCTCGACCCGGTGGTTCGACGCGGTGAGCTTGCCGCCCGAGCAGGTCGACCAGCGCACGCCGCTCAAGGCCATGATGGTGTTCGGCCACGGCGGCAACACCGTGACCCGGATGCCCGAGGCGGTGAAGGGCATGGCGGAGCTGGAGCTGCTGGTCGTCGCCGACCCGCA
Organism: Methylobacterium sp. ap11; assembly: GCF_900110515.1. Lineage (NCBI taxonomy): Bacteria > Pseudomonadati > Pseudomonadota > Alphaproteobacteria > Hyphomicrobiales > Methylobacteriaceae > Methylobacterium > Methylobacterium sp. ap11. The sequence goes on from NZ_FOEB01000004.1 coordinate 106,963, forward strand.
CCCGACCACCTTCGCGGCGATGGATGCACGGCGCGACAACACCTACCTCCTGCCGATCTGCACCTCGCTGGAGATGGATGGATCGCGCACCGCCTCGAACCGCACGCTGCAGTGGGGCGAGCAGGTCGTGAAGCCGGCCTTCGAGTCGAAGAACGACTACGAGGTGATCTACCGGATGGCGGTGAAGCTCGGCTTCGCCGAGTCGCTGTTCAAGAACATCAAGGTCGTCGACGGCATCCCGGTGGCGGAGGACCTCCTGCGGGAGATCAACCGCGGCGGCTGGTCGACCGGCTACAGCGGCCAGAGCCCCGAGCGCCTCAAGGCGCACATGAAGAACCAGCACAAGTTCGACCTCGTGACGCTGCGCGCGCCGAAGGACGACCCGGAGGTCGGCGGCGACTATTACGGCCTGCCCTGGCCGTGCTGGGGCAAGCCGGAGCTGAAGCATCCGGGCACCCACATCCTCTACAACACGTCGCTTCACGTGAAGGAGGGTGGCAGCACCTTCCGGGCGCGGTTCGGCACCGAGCGCAACGGGCAGACGCTGCTGGCCGAGGATTCCTTCACCAAGGATTCCGACCTCACCGACGGCTACCCCGAGTTCACCTTCGGGGTGTTCCGCAAGCTCGGCTGGGACAAGGACCTGACCGAGACCGAGCTCGCCACGATCAAGCGGATCGGCGGGAACAACCCGGACGCGGTCAGCTGGGCCACCGACCTGTCGGGCGGCATCCAGCGGGTCTGCCTCGACCACGGCGTGATCCCGTTCGGCAACGGCAAGGCCCGGGCCAATGCCTGGAACCTCCCCGACCCGGTGCCGGTCCACCGCGAGCCGGTCTACTCGCCCCGGCCCGACCTCGTCGCCAAGTACCCGACGCGGCCCGACGAGCGGCAGTTCCGCATGCCCAATGTCGGCTTCTCGGTGCAGAAGGCGGCGGTCGATCGCGGCATCGCCAAGCAGTTCCCGATCATCCTCTCGTCCGGCCGCCTCGTCGAGTACGAGGGCGGCGGCGAGGAGACCCGGTCGAACCCGTGGCTCGCCGAATTGCAGCAGGACATGTTCGTCGAGGTCAACACGGCGGACGCCGCCGAGCGCGGCATCAAGGACGGCCAGTTCGTCTGGGTACACGGCCCCGAGAACTCGTCGAAGGCCAAGGTGAAGGCGCTGGTGACCGATCGCGTCGCCAAGGGCGTCGCCTGGATGCCGTTCCACTTCTCGGGGTGGTTCCAGGGCAAGGACATGCGCGACTTCTATCCGAAGGGCGCCGACCCGGTGGTGCTCGGCGAGAGCGTCAACACCGTCACCACCTACGGCTTCGATCCCGTCACGGGTATGCAGGAGACCAAGGTGACCCTCTGTCAGATCAGCGCGGCGTAAGGGGGATCCTCATGGCCAGAATGAAGTTCCTCTGCGACGCCGACCGCTGCATCGAGTGCAACGCCTGCGTCACCGCCTGTAAGAACGAGCACGAGGTGCCGTGGGGCATCAACCGTCGCCGGGTCATCACCCTCAACGACGGCAAGCCCGGCGAGCGCTCGGTCTCGATGGCCTGCATGCACTGCACCGACGCGCCCTGCGCGGCGGTGTGCCCGGTGAACTGCTTCTACACCACGGCGGATGCCGTGGTGCTGCACTCCAAGGACCTGTGCATCGGCTGCGGCTACTGCTTCTACGCCTGCCCGTTCGGGGCGCCGCAATATCCCCGCGTCGGCAACTTCGGCTCGCGGGGCAAGATGGACAAGTGCACCTACTGCTCGGGCGGCCCCGAGGTCGACCTCTCGGTCGCCGAGTACGAGAAGTACGGCTCGAACCGGCTCGCCGAGGGCAAGCTGCCGCTCTGCGCCGAGATGTGCTCGACCAAGTCGCTGCTCGCCGGCGACGGCGAGATGATCGCCCAGATCTACAAGGAGCGGGTGATCAAGCGCGGCTACGGCTCGGGCGCGTGGGGCTGGAAGACGGCCTACCGCGAGACGATCGCGATCTGAGGGATGTCGATGCGCAGGCTCACCTCCATCGCCCTCCTGGCGGCGACCCTGGCGCTGGCGGCTCCCGCCCTCGCCCAGGTCCGCGCGCCGGACGGCGCGCCCAACCCCACCGCCTCCTCGGTCAACGAGGAGATGCTGTTCAAGCAGGACCCGAAGATCCACGGCCGGATCTCGATCCCGAACGCCACCGCCGCCAACCTGATCCAGCCTCAGGGGCGGGAATGGCGGGCGTTCCGCGAATCCTGGATGCCGTGGATCGGGGCGCTCGCCGTGCTCGGCATGATCGCCGCGCTCGGCCTGTTCTACTTCACCCGCGGGCGCATCCGGCTCGAGCACAGCGAGGAATCGGGCAAGAAGATCCTGCGCTTCAACGGCTTCGAGCGCTTCTCGCACTGGATGACCGCATCCTGCTTCATCGTGCTGTCGCTGTCGGGCCTCAACTACATCTTCGGCAAGCGGCTGCTGATGCCGCTGATCGGGCCCGAGGCGTTCGCAACCCTGGCCCAGTACGGCAAGTACGCTCACATCTACCTCGCCTGGCCGTTCATGCTCGGCGTGCTGTTCATGCTGGTGCTGTGGGTGCGCGACAACATCCCCGGCAAGATCGACTGGATCTGGCTCAAGCAGGGCGGCGGCCTGATCGGCGACGCGCATCCGAGCGCCGGCCGCTTCAACGCCGGCCAGAAGATGGTGTTCTGGATGGTGGTCGGCTTCGGGCTGGCCATGAGCGCCACCGGCCTGATGATGATCTTCCCGTTCGCGGTCACGGACATCAACGGGATGCAGATCATGCAGGTGATCCACTCGCTGATCGGCGTGGTGTTCATCGCCGGCATCCTGGCCCACATCTATATCGGGTCGCTCGGCATGGAGGGCGCCTACGACGCGATGGGCAGCGGCGAGGTCGACCTGGCCTGGGCCAAGGTCCACCACGACCTCTGGGTGAAAGAGCAGCAGGCCAAGACCGCGAGCGGGCCGCAGCTCGGCCGCGGTCAGGTGCCGGCCGAGTGAACGGGCGGGGAGAGCAGCAGCGATGAAAGCCTTTCTGGTCGCCGTGGCGGCGGCCGTGGTCCTGGCCACCGCGGCGAGCTTCCTGCTCGCCGAGAACCAGCGTTTCGCCTACCAGGCCTTCGCCACCTCGGGCGCCCGGGTCTCGGACCCCGGCACCAACCTCGTCGGCCCGCGCTGGACCGGCGGCATCAGGGAGCCCGGCCAGGGCGGGCACCACAAGGCGGAGGCGGGCTCGTGAAGACAGGCCTGGTCCTCCTCGCCGCCGCCGGCCTCGCCGCGGGCGCGACCGCGGCGCAGGCCGGCGGCCCGCCGGCCAACCTGTGCCAGGAGCTCGTCGCCTTCGTGCACCCGAAGGCGCCGGACGCCCCGGCCCCGGCCCCGGCGCAGCCCGCCACCGCCGCCGTCCAGGCGCCCGACAAGGGCGCGGCGCAGCAGCCGAGCAACGGCGCCGGCGAGACGCAGCAGAAGTCGGGTCTGAGCGGCCCGGTGGCCCAGACCGGGCCGGGGGCCGCAGGCCCGCAGGGCCAGGCCCAGAGCCAGGCCGCGCCTGCGCCGGCCGCCGCACCGGCGCCGAAGGGCCCGAGCCCGGAACTGGTCGCGAAGGTCGATGCGGCGGCGGCGAGCGGCGACATCCAGGCCTGCCGCGCGGCGGCCCGGGCCATGCGGGTCGCCGGCGTGGTGATGCCGGCGCCGCTGCTCTCGCTCTCGGCGCTCGACCCGAAGTTCTTCTCGGCACAGTGAGCGGAACCCGTCTTCCCTCTCCCGCAGGCGAGAGGGAAGACGGTCCGTCACCGCGCGAGGCTCACGCCGGGATCTGCTCCACACCCGTCGGCTCCCGCTCCGCCACGCCGTTCTCCGCGTGCCGGAAAGCGCTCAGCGCCTTGTAGACCTGGAGCCGTGCCCGCATCACCGAGCCGAGCGGGCGATGGGCCGCCAGGCTGTGGGCCGGGCGGAAGGTCATCACCTCGTCGAAGTAGCGCACCCGCTCGGGGCCGTAGGCGTCCTGGCGCGGCAGCCGGATCGTCGCGACGGTGCGGTAGGGGCTGGTTCCCACCGGCCAGTCGACGGAGGCATCCTCGATCGGCTGCGTCTCGGCGTCGGACCAGAGCTGGGCCTTCAGCGTGAACACCGCCTCGCTCTCGCGGAAATACGCCACGGCGGCGTGGCGGAAACCGTCCTCGTCGGTCTTCGGGTCGAGGCGCCACGCAGCGAGCGCGGCTTGGGCCGCGGAATCCGGCACCGCCCCGAGCTTCGCCACGTAGTCGCCGAAGCGGATCGGCGCCTGGCTGAAATAGCTGTCGGCGAGCGGATGGCTGAAGGGATGGCCGAAGAAATCCGCCATGGCGCTCTCCGTGCCGAAGGCGTGCAGCACCTTGTTGAGGTTGCGCGCCACTGCCGCCGTCGCGCTCTTCACCCCCTCCGGCAAGCCGGCGCTCTTGCCGATCACCGCCCCGTCCCGCAGGAACCCGGCCGCCGTGCCGGACGGGAAGGTGGTGCCGGTCGCGAGCACGAAGTCCTGGGTGTCTTCGGCGTGGCCGGGCAGCTTCTCCCCGGTGACGCCGAACACCTTGATCGCCATGCCGCGATGGGTCGAGACCCGGTCGCCCAGGGTCTCGCCGGGTCCCTGCGCGAAGCGCACGGCCACCGGGTAGGTGCGGCCTTGCGCGAACAGGCCTTGCGCCAGCTCCGCCGGCAGATCGGGAGCGACGGTCAGTTCGCCGACGACGCAGGCCGAGCTCTTGGCGTGGCTCGCCCGGACGGCATGGTGCTCGCGCTTCTCGACCGTCTCCGATTGCTGCGTCATGCCCTTGATGATGCCGTCGATCGTCTCCTGCTCGTCCGGCGCCGGCGTCTCGATGTCGGGGGAATAGCGCAAGGGCGTCATGCCGATGTCCTTCGGTCGGGGGCTGTCGCGATTGATCCCCAACGTCGTCTCCCTGTCGCCGGTTCAGCCTTCTCGCGAGGCCCGCATCGCCGCCTCGATCTCGGGGGCGGTGAAGCGCGGCGTGATGTGCTGCGGGCAGTTCCAGTCGAAGCCCGCGACCCGCAGCACCGCGACCCGCTCGATCCGGGCCCGGTAGGGCGCGACGCTCACCGCCTCGACGAGGTCCGGCCGCTCCCGGGCCTCGTGGAAGGCGAGATGGCCGATCAGCTTCAGCCTTCGCCGGGCGGCATGGTCGAGAACGAACAAGGCCACCCGGTCGTCGCCCGCGACGTTGCCGAGGGTGAGGTATTGCCGGTTGCCGGAAAATTCCGCCCAGGCGATCGTGTCCGCGTCGAGGACACGGACGAACCCCGCCGGCCCGCCGCGGTGCTGGATGTAGGGCCAGCCGTCCGACGACACGCTCGAGAGGAAGAAGCTGTCGCGGGCCGCCAGGAACTCGGCCTCGTTCGGCCCGAGACGGGCGTCGAGGGCGGGGCCGGACACGTCGTGGCCGGCGAAGGGCGAATCGAGGCGGCTCTGCGCCGCCCGCACCGCCGGGGTGAACAGGATCTCGAAGAACCGCCGCATGACCGGCCTCCCATCGCGCCCGGCCGGATCGGATCCTGACCGGCGCCGTGGTCCGAGATAGTCTCCCGCGCGGCGCGGCAGAATGGTCGCGATCCGGCAGTCAGCATTCCGGAAACTGCAACGATCATCGACCGGATCGGGGCGCCGCGGGTCGTGCGGTTCGCGCCGCGCCTCCTCGCCGACGGCATCGAGGCCGCCCCAGGTTCGGCGAAGACGGGCGACGGCATCGTGCGCGGCTTCTCCTAGCGGATCGCCGAGGCAGTGCGTTGATCCTACTGCTCGCGCCGGCCGAGCCGCCCCGGTCGATCCACGTCGTCGCCCCGGGGAGGGGAGCAACGTTGTGCCCAAGGTGCGCGCCTTCGTGGGTTTCGCCCTGCCGCGGCTGCGGGAGGCGTTCGGGTGGCCGGCGCTGGCGTCGTGACGGCTACGCGCGTTCGCGGAGCCACGCCTTCGCCCGTACCAGGTCGGCCTGCGACAGGCCGTGGCCGGCGGGCAGCACCTCGTGGGTGACGGTGGCACCCGCCTGCCGCAGCATCGCGACGAGGCCGGCCGCGTTGTCGGCCGGCACGATCGGGTCCATCCGTCCCGACAGGATCAGCACCCTCTCACCGTCGAGGCGTCCGGCCGGCGGAGTTGCGAGCGGCACCATCGCCCGCAGCAGCACGGCGCCGGCGAGCACGCCCGGATGCAGCAGCATCAGGGCGGCGGCGATGTTGGCGCCGTTGGAGAAGCCGACGGCGAGCGGCGGCGCGAGGCCGTACTGGGCCCGCGCCGCCGCCACGAAGCCGGCGAGGTCGCCGGCCCGGCGCACCACGTCGGCCTCGTCGAACACGCCCTCGGCGAGGCGGCGAAAGAAGCGCGGCGCGCCGCCCTCCAGCACCTGGCCGCGGGGCGAGAGCAGGGCCGCCCCGGGCGCCAGCGCCCGGCCGAGGGGCAGGAGGTCGTCCTCGTCGCCGCCGGTGCCGTGCAGGAGCAGGAGCGGCGGGAGCGCCGGGTCGGCGGCGGGCTCGAAGCGGTGCTGGAACGACAGGGCGGCCATCGGGATCCTCCGGATGCGGCGCTCAGGCGCCGAAGAGCTTCGCGACCCGCTGGGTCTCGCGGGCAAGCAGCGCGGCGTCGCCCGCCACCGCCACGAAGCCGAACCCGGCCTCGAACTCGGCCTTCGCCCCGGCCTCGTCGAAGTTGAGGATGCCCGCCGCCTTGCGGGCCCGGCGGATCCGCGGCAGGGCGGCGGCGATCGCCGCCCGCACCGGCGCCGCGCCGGGCTGGCCGAGGTGACCCATGCTGGCGGCGAGGTCGTTGGGGCCGATGAACACGCCGTCGACGCCCTCCACCGCGGCGATCTCGCCGGCGGCCTCGAGCGCCTGCGCGGTCTCGATCTGCACCACGACGCAGACCTCCCCGGCCGAGCGTGCGTGGTAGTCCGGCCGCAACCCGTAGCCGGTCGCGCGCGAGGCCCCGGCGAAGCCCCGGATGCCGTGCGGCGGGTAGCGCGTCGCCGCGACCGCCCGGCGCGCCTCCTCGGCAGTCTGCACGAAGGGGAACATCAGCGAGCGGGCGCCCTGGTCGAGCAGGCGCTTGACCATCACGGGCTCGTTCCACGGCACCCGCACCACCGGCTCGGCGGTGCCGCCCTCGGCGGCGCGCAGGTGGTCGACGACCTGGATCAGGTCGTTGGGCGAGTGCTCCATGTCGATCAGCATCCAGGCGAAGCCGGCGCCGGCGGCGAGCTCGGTGATGCCGGCCGAGCCCGTGGTCATCCACAGGCCGGCGAGCCGGCGGTCCTCGGCAAGGCCGCGCTTGAACGGGTTGTCGAAGGATTTCATGGCGTGTCCTCCCGGCTTTTGTTGTCGGTCTTGTCGAATGTCCGTCGTCGTCCGTCCCAAACCGCGCCCCCGGACGAGGTCGCGAACGGGACGGACGCTATCATCCGTCCGAAATCACCCCGCCTTGGCCAGGTGCTTGAACATGTGACCGCGCGCCTCGGCGTCGAACTCCGCCTTGAAGGTGAAGCGGTCCTTGAGGGCGACGGCCTTGGCGGCGGCCGGGCGGGCCGCGATCGCGTCGACGTGGCGCTTCACGTTGGGGAGATCGGTATAGGCGTCCTCGCCCATCACGAAGGGCAGCATCCGGGCCCAGCCCCACACCGCCATGTCGACGATGCCGTAGGCCTCGCCCACCATCCATTCGTGCTCGGCGAGGTGCCGGTCGAGGACGCCGTAGTGGCGCTTCGCCTCGTACTGGTAGCGGTCGTTGGCGTAGGGCACCTTTTCCGGCGCGAAATTGCGGAAATGTACCGCCTGCCCGGAGAACGGGCCGATGCCGGTCGCCACGAACATCAGCCAGGACAGGAGGGCGGCCCGCTCGGAGGACGGGGGCAGGAAGCGGCCGGTCTTCTCGGCGAGGTAGAGCAGGATCGCGTTCGAATCGAACACCACCTGGCCGTCGTCGACGATCGCCGGCACCTTGCCGTTCGGATTGAGCTTCAGGAAGTCGGGGGCGAACTGCTCGCCCTTGCGGGTGTCGACCGCCACGGCCTCGTAGGGAAGCCCGGCCTCCTCGAGGAACAGCGCGACCTTGGTCGGGTTGGGTGAACCGTTGAAGTAGAAGGTGATCATCCGGGGCTCCATCGCGATCGGTCGCTCTCACACTCCCCAATTGCCGGCGCGGATCAACCGCTGCGGACTGAAACGCAGCGTTGCCGTGCGGGGCCTGGACTCCGGACGCCGATCCGCCATGGTGCGGGATCGTCCCACCGGGGAGTCCATGCCCTGTTCCTGACCCCCGACGAGTGGAGCGCGCTGCGGCTCAGCCTGCTGGTGGCGAGCATGGCGACGCTGGCGAGCCTGCTGCCGGGCCTCGCGGTCGCCTACCTGCTCGCCCGGCGCGAGTTCCGCGGCCGGGCGCTCCTCGACGGGCTGGTCCACCTGCCGCTGATCCTGCCGCCGGTGGTGACCGGCTACCTGCTGCTCCTCGCCTTCGGCCGCCGGGGCTGGTTCGGGCCGGCGCTCGCCGAGATCGGCATCGTGTTCTCGTTCCGCTGGACCGGGGCGGCGCTCGCCTGCGCGGTGATGGGCTTTCCCTTGATGGTGCGGGCGATGCGGCTGTCGTTCGAGGCGGTGGACACGAAGCTCGAACAGGCCGCCGGCACGCTGGGCGCCGCGCCGGCCGCGATCTTCCTCGTCGTCACGCTGCCACTCGCGCTGCCGGGCATCCTCGCCGGGGCGGTGCTGGCCTTCGCCAAGGCGATGGGGGAGTTCGGCGCCACCGTCACCTTCGTGTCGAACATCCCGGGCGAGACCCAGACCCTGCCGGCGGCGATCTACACCCTGACCCAGGTACCGGGCGGCGAGGCGGGGGCGCTGCGCCTCACCCTGGTCTCGGTCGCCCTGTCGATGGCGGCGCTCGTCGCATCGGAGTGGCTGGCCCGGCGAGCCAAGGCCCGGCTCGGGGCATGACGGGCGCCCCTGCATGATCGAAGTCTCGGTGCGGCATCGCCGCGGCGCCTTCGCGCTCGAGGCGGAGTTCGCGGCGGCGGGCCGGGTCACCGCCCTGTTCGGCCGCTCGGGCTCGGGCAAGTCGACCCTCGTCGACGTGATCGCCGGACTGGTGCGGCCGGATCACGGGCGCATCGTGGTCGACGGCGTCACGCTCCTCGACACCGCGGCGCGGATCCGCGTGCCGGTGCACCGGCGCCGGATCGGCTACGTCTTTCAGGAGGCGCGGCTGATGCCGCATCTCAGCGTGCGCCAGAACCTGCTGTTCGGGCGCTTCTTCGCCCGCACCCGCTCCGGCGGGCCGAGCCTCGACGCGGTCGCCGATCTCCTCGGCATCGCGCCCCTCCTGGAGCGCAGGCCCGCCGGGCTGTCGGGCGGCGAGCGCCAGCGGGTGGCGATCGGCCGGGCGCTGCTCGCCCGCCCGCGGCTCCTCCTGATGGACGAGCCGCTCTCGGCCCTCGACGCAGCGCGCAAGGCCGAGATCCTGCCCTACGTCGCGCGGCTGCGCGACGAGGCCCGGGTGCCGATCGTCTATGTCAGCCACGCGGTGGCCGAGGTGGCGCGTCTCGCCGATACCGTGGTGGTGCTGGATGAGGGGCGCGTCGCGGCCTGCGGCCCCGCCGCCGAGGTCTTGCGCCGGGCCGCCCTCTTCCCGGGCCGCGAGACGGCCGAGACCGGCGCCCTCCTGTCCCTGCGCGTCGCCGCCCACGACGACGCCTTCGGGCTGACCCACCTCGACGGTGCGCCGGGCCGGCTCACCGTGCCGCGCGTTCCCCTGCCGACCGGTTCAAGCCTCCGGGTCCGGGTGCGGGCCCGCGACGTGCTGGTGGCCCGCGAGGCGCCGCGCGGCTTGAGCGCCCGCAACGTCCTGCCCGGCACGGTCGTCGCCGTCGCGCCGGGGGAGGGCGCCCATGCCCGGGTCGAGATCGCCTGCGGCGACGCGGTGCTGGTCGCCGAGGTCACGCGGCTCGCCGCCCACGAGCTCGCCCTCGCGCCGGGGCTGCCGGTGCTGGCGATCGTGAAGAGCGTCGCCTTCGACGAGGAGACGATCGGGGTGCTGGAGGTCTGAAACGGAACGGCCCGGGACGCGGATCGCGTCCCGGGCCGTCGATGTCGTCACGATGCGCCGGACGGTCGCGCGCCCGTCAGTGCCCGTGGGCCGAGGCCGGCTCGCGGGCCGGCTCAGACGCGTGGACGGCGCCGGGTGCCGCCTCCAGGTTCTCCTCGCGCACGCGCTTCCTCTGGAAGAACCGCATCGCGACGACGAAGAACACCGGGACCAGGATCACCGCCAGCACGGTGGCGGAGATCATCCCGCCCATCACGCCGGTGCCGATCGCCTGCTGGCTCTTCGAGGCCGCGCCGGTCGCGATGGCGAGCGGCACGACGCCGAAGATGAAGGCGAGCGAGGTCATCACGATCGGGCGGAAGCGCAGGCGCGAGGCCTCGACCGTGGCCGGGACCAGCTTGGTACCGGGCTTCCAGAGCTCCCGCGCGAACTCGATGATCAGGATCGCGTTCTTGGCCGACAGGCCGATGATCGTGATGAGGCCGATCTTGAAGTACACGTCGTTCGGCATGTCGCGGATGAGCACGCCGGCGACCGAGCCGATCACGCCGAGCGGGATGACCAGCATCACCGCGAGCGGGATCGACCAGCTCTCGTAGAGCGCGGCGAGGCACAGGAACACGATCAGCACCGAGAGGGCGAGCAGCAGGGTCGCCTGCGAGCCGGCCTGCTTCTCCTGAAGCGACTGGCCGGTCCAGGTGTAGCCGAAGCCCTTCGGCAACTCCGTCATCAGCCGCTCCATCTCGGCGATGGCCTCGCCCGAGGTGAAGCCCGCCGCCGGCTCGCCGGTGATGCGGACCGACTGGTAGCCGTTGAAGCCGATGATCTGGGCGGGGCCGACGCTCCACTTAAGGCTGGCGAAGGACGACATCGGCACCATCGTCCCCTGCTGATTCTTGACGCCGTAATTCAGCAGATCGGTGGCGTTGAGGCGCTGGGAGTCGTCGGCCTGGACGATCACCCGCTGCATCTTGCCCCGGTTGGGGAAGTCGTTGGTGTAGACCGAGCCGAGATTGACCTGGATGGTGTCGTTGATGTCGGAGAAGTTGACGCCGAGCGCCGCCGCCTTCTCGCGGTCGATCACCAGTTCCGCCTGCGGCGCGGGCGGCAAGCCCTCGACGTAGACGTTCTTGAGGATCGGGCTCTTGCGGGCGAGCGCCAGCAACTGCTCCTGGGCCGCCATCAGGGCCGCGTAGCCCTTCTGGGCCCGGTCCTGGAGGCGGAAGCTGAAGCCGGAGGCGTTGCCGAGGTTGTCGATCGGCGGCGGCTCCAGCGCCTGGATCACCGCGTCGCGGTAGCTCGCCATCGCCTTGTTGGTGGCGGCGACGAGGGCGGCCGCCGACTGGTCCTTGCCGCGCTCCGACCAGGGCTTCAGCGTCACGAAGGCCTGCGAGGTCATCTGGCCTTGCCCCGAGAACGAGAAGCCGTTGACGATCGTCACGGTCGCCACGCCCGGCTGGGCCAGCAGGTGCTCCTCGGTCTTCTTCACCGCGGCGAGCGTGCGGTTGAAAGAGGAGCCCGGCGGGGTCTGGATGTCGACGGTGAAGAAGCCCTGATCCTCGACCGGCAGGAAGCCCTCCGGCAGGCGCGCGAAGGCGTAGGCCACGCCCGCGACCAGGATCAGGTAGACCACCATCATCCGGCCGGACTTCTTCACCGCCCAGGCGACGCCGCGGCCGTAGCGTGCGGTCTCGCGGTCGACGATGCGGTTGAACCAGCCGAAGAAACCCTTCTTGGCGTGGCCGTGGCCGGCCTCGACGGGCTTCAACAGCGTGGCGCAGAGCGCCGGGGTCAGCGACAGCGCCAGGAAGGCCGAGAAGGCGATCGAGGTCACCATCGCGATCGAGAACTGGCGGTAGATGATGCCGACCGAGCCGGGGAAGAACGCCATCGGGATGAACACCGCGACGAGCACCAGCGTGATGCCGATGATCGCGCCGGTGATCTGGGTCATCGCCTTGCGGGTCGCCTCCTTGGGAGACAGTCCTTCCTCGGACATGATCCGCTCGACGTTCTCGACGACCACGATGGCGTCGTCGACCAGGATGCCGATCGCCAGCACCATGCCGAACATGGTGAGGACGTTGATCGAGAAACCGGCGAGCAGCATGATCGTGCAGGTGCCGAGCAAGGCGATCGGCACCACGATCGTCGGGATCAGGGTGTAGCGGATGTTCTGCAGGAACAGGAACATCACGATGAACACCAGCACCACCGCCTCGACGAGGGTGTGGAGCACCTTCTCGATCGAGGCCTCGACGGCCGGGGTGATGTCGTAGGGGATGTCCCACTTCACCGTGTCGGGGAAGAACTGGGACAGCTCGACCATCTTGGCGCGGATCGCCTTGGCGGTGTCGAGCGCGTTGCCGTCGGGAGCGAGCGTCACCGAGATGCCGGCGGCCGGGCCGCCGTTGAGGCGGGTGGTGAACTTGTAGTCCTCGCCGCCGAGCTCGATTCGGGCGACGTCGCGCAGCCGCACGGTCGAGCCGTCGGGATTGGCCCGCAGCACCACTGCGCCGAACTCCTCAGGGGCCCGCATCTGGCCCTTGACGGTGATCGGGTAGTTGACCGCGTTGGTCTCCGGGCTCGGCTGGGCGCCGACGGCGCCCGACGCGATCTGGACGTTCTGGCGGGTGATCGCCTGGGTCACGTCGGCGGCGTTGAGCGACAGGCCGCGCAGCTTGTCGGGGTCGATCCAGACCCGCAACGAGCGCTCGGTCGAGTACAGGGTGGCACGCCCGACGCCCGGGATGCGGCGGATCTCGTTGATGACGTTGCGGATGAGGAAGTCGCCGAGCGCGACCTCGTCCATCGACCCGTCCTTGGAGACCAGCGTGATGATGTTGAGGGTCGCGGCCGAGGCTTCCTCGACCAGGATACCCTGCTGGCGCACCTCCGCGGGAAGGCGGGCCTCGACGCGCTTGAGGCGGTTCTGCACCTCGACGCCGGCATAGCCCGGATCGGTGCCCGGCTCGAAGTTCGCCGTGATCTCGACGACGCCGAACGAGTCGCTCGCCGATTCGAAGCTCTGGATGTTGGCCGCCCCGTTCAGCTCATCCTCGATGAGGCGGGTCGTGCCGGTATAGAGGTCCTCCACCGAGGCGCCCGGGAAGGCGGTGGAGAGGGCGATCGAGGGCGGCGCGATGATCGGGTACTGCGCCACCGGCAGCATCGGGATCGTAAGCACGCCGCCCAGGCAGATGAACAGCGCGACGACCCAGGCGAAGATCGGCCGGTCGATGAAGAAGCTCGCCAAGGTGGTGTCCTCCTCAGCGCTGTTCGGTCGAGGCGGGGGCGGGGTGCGAGCCCGCCGACGCCACCGTGGTGGTCTCGAACGGCACCGCCGCTACCTGGGTGCCGGCGACGATCTTCTGGAAGCCCTCGGCGACGACCCGGTCGCCCTCCTTCAACCCGTCGCGGATCACCCACTGGCCCTCGACCACCGGGCCGACCTCGACCGGCTGGAGCATCACCTTCTGGTCGGGACCGACGAGCCAGACCTGGGCGCGGCCGTCGTTGGAGCGGTGGACCGCCTGCTGCGGCACCGCGATGGCGTCGGAATCGATGCCCTGCTTGATGCGCGCGCGGACATACATGCCGGGGAAGAGCTCGCCGTGGGGGTTCGGCACCACGGCGCGCAGCGTCACCTGGCCGGTGCTCGGATCGGCGGTCACGTCGGAGAAGAGCAGGCGGCCGGGCTCGGGGTAGAGCGAGCCGTCGTCCATGATGACCCGCACGCTCGCGACGTCGGCGGCGAGGCGGTCGAGCTCGCCGCTGGCGAGATCCCGGCGCAGCTTGTTCAACTCGCCGACCGACTGGGTGATGTCGACGTAGATCGGGTCGAGCTGCTGGATCGTCGCCAAGTTGCTGGCGCCGCCCTGCTCGACGAGCGCGCCCTCGGTGACGAGCGCCCGGCCGATGCGGCCCGAGATCGGCGCCCGCACGTCCGTGTAGCCGAGGTTGAGCTGGGCCCGGTCGCGGGCCGCCTTGGCGCCGGCGACCTCGGCCTCGGCCTGCTTCTGCGCCGCGAAGGCGGCGTCGTACTGGGCCTGGCTCGCGGTCTGGCGCGACAGCAGGGTCTCCAGGCGCTCGGCCTGCTGGCGGGTCAGCACGAGGGCGGCCTCGGCCTTGGCGAGCGCCGCCTCGGCGCTGGCGAGGTCGGCGCGGAACGGCATCGGGTCGATCTTGTAGAGGATGTCGCCCTCCTTGACCTGGCTGCCCTGCTCGAAGGTGCGCTTGGTGACGAGGCCGGCGACCCGGGCCCGAACCTCGGCGATGCGGGTCGGCGCGGCGCGGCCCGGCAGGTCGCGCTCGTAGGGAATCGGCTGGTGCTTGACCGTCACGATCGAGACCTCCGGCGGCGCGGCCGGCGCCGTGGGCGCGGCGGCCTGCTGGGCCGGCTTGCAGGCGGCGAGCCCGAGGAGGAGGGCGGTCGCTCCGAGGAGGAGGCGGCGGCTTTGGATCACGGGCGGTCTTTCCTGCGCGGTTTGCGGAAGCGGCCGGGGCGCGTCGCGCCGCCGGGCGTCCGGGCATAGGGTCGGGCGGGGCTCGCGGTGGCGCGAGCCTCGGATGCGCGCGTCGGCGCGGCCGCCGGGCGGCGGCAGCGGGCCTCAGGCTCGCAAGATTCCGAGGCGGAGATGTGACGATGCATCGGCTTCCGTTAAGGAAGACGAAGGAGGCCCGTCAGGCGCCGGCTTTCGGCGGGCGCTCGGGCAGGGCGGCGCGGGCCCGGACCAGGGCGCCGAGGCGCCGCGGCGGCAGCAGCGTGGCGGCACCCGCCGCCGGGTTCTCGGCCGGGCAGGCGAGGTTCGTGCTCGCCGCGCCGCCGTCGTCCGGGCGGGGATTGTCGACGCCACTCGCCGTGAGCGTGCAGGCCGGGCTCTTCACCCAATGCGCGTGGAGCGCCGCCATCGGCGAGGCGCCGTGGCTGGCGCGCAGGACCGGCTCGGGGCGGCCGGCCGCGGCATCCGCCGCGGACATCGCCAGGAGGGCGAGGCCGAGGCCGAGGAAGGCGGTCGCGCAGCAACGCGCGAGAGATGTCCAGAGACGAACGGTCACAGAGCGAGACAGTGGGGGTTCCGGCCGCACCGCACAAGATGCCGCGACATTCTGTCAGGCCCGGGCTCCGGCCCGACGGGGGCTTGATCGATCCGGCGCGCCGCCGTACCGCTTTTTCGAAATCACGACCCGGGAGAGAGACCATGAGCGCGGTGCGGGACGTCTACATCTGCGATTACGTGCGCACGCCGATCGGCCGCTACGGCGGCGCGCTCGCCCGCGTGCGGGCCGACGACCTCGCCGCCGTGCCGCTCGCCGAGCTCGCGCGCCGCACCCCCTCGCTCAAGGAGGCTGTCGAGGAAGTGTTTCTCGGCTGCGCCAACCAGGCCGGCGAGGACAACCGCAACGTCGCCCGCATGGCGCTCCTGCTCGCCGACTATCCCGAGCGGGTGGCCGGCCTGACGCTCAACCGGCTCTGCGCCTCCGGCCTCGACGCGGTGGGTGCGGCGGCGCGGGCGATCCGGTCCGGCGACCTCGACCTCGCGGTGGCGGGCGGCGTCGAATCGATGACCCGGGCGCCCTTCGTGATGGGCAAGAGCGAGGGCGCGTTCCAGCGCCAGGCCGAGATCCACGACACCACGATCGGCTGGCGCTTCGTCAATCCGGTCCTCAAGCACCAGTACGGCGTCGATTCGATGCCGGAGACCGCCGAGAACGTCGCCGAGGACTACCGGATCGGCCGCGAGGACCAGGACGCCTTCGCGCTGCGCTCGCAACAGCGGGCGACCCGGGCGCAAGCCGACGGCACCTTCGCGGCAGAGATCGTCGCGGTCGAGATTCCCGACCGCAAGGGCGGCCACGTCAAGGTCGAGCGCGACGAGCATCCCCGGGCCGACACCACCGCGGACGGCCTCGCCAAGCTGAAGCCCTTCGTGAGGAAGGACGGCACGGTGACCGCCGGCAACGCGTCGGGCGTCAACGACGGCGCCGCCGCCCTGGTGCTGGCGACCCGGGAGGCGGCCGAGCGCCACGGCCTGACTCCGATCGCCCGTGTGCTGGGCCTCGCCTCGGCCGGCGTGCCGCCCCGCGTGATGGGTATCGGCCCGATCCCCGCCGTCGAGCGCTTGTGCGCGCGCCTCGGCCTCAAGCCGTCCGACTTCGACGCGGTCGAGCTCAACGAGGCCTTCGCCTCGCAGGCGCTCGCCTGCCTGCGCGGCCTCGGCCTGCCGGACGACGCCGACCACGTGAACCCGCATGGCGGCGCCATCGCGCTCGGCCATCCGCTCGGCATGTCGGGGGCGCGGATCGCCGGCAGCGTCGCGTTCCAGCTCGCCCGCAGCGGCGGCCGGCTCGGCCTCGCCACGATGTGCGTCGGCGTCGGCCAGGGCGTCGCGCTGGCGGTCGAACGGGTCGGCTGACCTTCCGTCCTCCGCGGCGGGGCGCCGCAGGCCGCCCCGCCGCCCCTCGGGACGGGCGGACCGCCCCCTCGAAATCCCGGCGCCCATCTCGCACTGCACCATGGCGGGGCCGGGCGGCATGGGATAAGCATGGGCGTTCTCGCTTGTCCCAAGGAACCGCCCGGACGCCGCGCCCTGCTTGGTGCGCCGCCGGGGCGCCAACGATCGCATGAGCCGCCACATCCTCCTTCCCGGCCCCGCCCTCCCGTCTCCCGGACGAAGCCGACGCTTCGCCCTCCGGTCCCGGTGAGGTCCGCGATGCCGAACAGAACCGGATCGCGCTCCGGCCCCG
Organism: Methylobacterium sp. ap11; assembly: GCF_900110515.1. Lineage (NCBI taxonomy): Bacteria > Pseudomonadati > Pseudomonadota > Alphaproteobacteria > Hyphomicrobiales > Methylobacteriaceae > Methylobacterium > Methylobacterium sp. ap11. Next base: position 123,785 of record NZ_FOEB01000004.1, read on the forward strand.
ACGCGGCCGCCACCGACTCCGACGAGCCCGAGGCGGGCGACGCCGAGGCCGAGTTCCTGACCGTCCTCGGCCAGCGGGTGCGCACCATGCGCGCCGTGCGGGCGATGTCGCGCAAGGTGCTGTCGCAGACCTCCGGCCTGTCCGAGCGCTACATCGCGCAGCTCGAGGGCGGGCAGGGCAACGTCTCGATCATCCTGTTGCGCCGCGTCGCCATCGCGATGGGCGTGCGGCTCGAGGACCTGATCGCGGCGGTCGAGAGCCCGCCGGACTGGCCGGTGGTGCGCGACCTCCTGGAGAAGGCGGGGGCCGAACAGATCTCCGAGGCCAAGCGCGTCCTGTCGGGCGCGGCCGCCCCGGGGGAGGGCCCGACGCAGCGCGTGGCGCTCATCGGCCTGCGCGGGGCCGGCAAGTCGACCCTCGGGCGCATCCTCGCCGAGCGGATGGGCTGGACGTTCGTCGAGCTCAACCGCGAGATCGAGCGCGAGAACGGCCTGTCGGTGGCGGAGATCTTCGCGATCTACGGCCAGGAGACCTATCGCCGGCTCGAGCAGGGTGCCCTGCGCCAGCTCGCCGAGCGGCCGGGCCCGATGGTGCTGGCGACCGGCGGCGGCATCGTCGCCGAGCCGGTCACCTACGACCTGCTGCTGTCCTCGTTCTTCACCGTCTGGCTCAAGGCGCGGCCCGAGGAGCACATCCACCGGGTGCGCGAGCAGGCGGCCAAGGGCCTCGCCCAGGCCCGGATGCCCGACAGCGACAACGCCCTGCGGGAGATCCGGGCGGTGCTGATGAGCCGCGAGCCGCTCTACGCCCGTGCCCGGGCGGTAATCGACACCGCCGACCACACCGTGGCCGAGACCGCCGGCGAGCTGACCGGCCTGGTCGAGGGCTATCTCGGCGGGACCGCGCGGCGCGGGATCTGAGGCGCCCGCGAGACCGGCCGCCACAGGCATTCTGGCCGCAAACGAGTCGACAGGGTCGCCGTGACGCACGAGAGATCATGGCGGGGTCGTGGAGCACGATGGAGAGCTCGAACCGGGCCGGGAGCGACGACGCGCCGGAGAGCGCGGCGGGCCAGGTGGTCGAGGCGGCGCATTTCTCCGCCACCCGCAGCATCCGCACCGAGGCCGAGGCGCTCCGATGCTGGCCCGCGCCCTCGACCACGAGCTGAAGGCCGGGTTCGGCGCCGCCGTCGCGGCGATCCACGACATCCCGGGCCGGGTGATCGTGTCGGGCATCGGCAAGAGCGGCCATATCGGCCGCAAGATCGCCTCGACGCTCGCCTCGACCGGCACGGCGGCCTCGTTCATTTATCCGAGCGAGGCCAGCCACGGCGACCTCGGCATGATCACCCAGCAGGACATCGTCATCGCCCTGTCCTGGTCGGGCGAGACGACCGAACTCGGCGACCTGATCAGCTTCTCGAAGCGCTTCGCCGTGACGCTGATCGGCATGACCTCCAACCCCGACAGCACGCTCGCGGCCCGGCTCGAGACCGTGGCCCAGCTGATGCACGCGGGCGAAGAGATGCCGCTGGAGCCCCGCGGGGTCCGGGTCTCCGAGGCGCTGATCGCCGTGATGGGCAAGCGCTTCGGCTGTGCCGGCATCGTGGACGAGGGCGGTCGGCTCGTCGGCATGTTCACCGACGGCGACATGCGCCGCCACATGAGCCGGGGCGTCGGCCACGGCGACCTCCTCGACCGCCGCGTCGAGGAGATCATGACGCCAAAGCCGATCACCACCACCCCCGGCACCTTCGCCAGCGCCGCCCTGGAGTTGATGAACCGGACCCAGATCACCGCCCTGTCGCCGTGGATCGCGGGCGCCCGGTCGGCATCCTGCACATCCACGACATTCTTCGGGCCGGGGTGGTCTGAGGCCATCGGCCGGCCACACACCTGGACGGCGCGCCGTGTCATCCGGGACTCGACGAGGTCGGGCCCGGCATACGTCACGGCGGGGGCGCAGTGCGGGAGCGACGGCCGTGCGCGAGAACCCTCCCCCCAAGACGCCCTTTCCACCCAAGAACCCTCCCCCCTCTGCGGGGGAGGGTGGCGAACGAAGTGAGCCGGGAGAGGGGCAGCGCGACGCTGCTTGGTATGGCGCCCTTCAGAGCGGCTCCGTTTTATCCGGCGGCGTGGTTCCCCTCTCCCGACCCCTGCTGACGCAGGGGCCACCCTCCCCCGCAGAGGGGGGAGGGTTCTCGCGCGCAACCGTCGCTCCCCTCAATACGGCACCCCACCCCGCCGCTTCTCCCGCAACGCCTCGGCGTACCACGTCAGTTCGTCGAGGAAGCGCCCGGTCGGGCGTTCCAGCCACGGCTGGAGCGGGCGGCCGTCCTCGTCGAGGGCCTTGTGCACCTCGGGGATCGGCAGGAGCGAGGGGATGCTCGGGGTGCCGAGCTCGCCCAGCATGGCGCGCAGCTGCATCGCCGCCCGCACGCCGCCATAGCGGCCGGCCGAGTAGCAGACGATCGCCGAGGGCTTCCAGAAATACTCTTCCAGGAAGTGGTCGAGGGTGTTCGACAGGGCCGGCGGGATACTGTGGTTGTACTCCGCCGACACGACGACGAGCCCGTCCGCGCGGCGATGGAGGGCGGCGAGCCGCTCCAGCGGCTCCGGCGCCTCGCCCTTCGGGTATTCCTTGTACATCCGCTCCAGGAGCGGCAGGCCGAGCTCGGCCGGGTCGACCAGCGGCGCCTCGTGGCCGCGGGATTCGAGGGCCCGGACGAGGTAGCGGGCGGCGCGCAGGCCGTTGCGTCCCTGGCGCACCGAACCGAGGACGACCGGGAACACGAGCGACATGGCGGGACTCCGGGAAGCGAGAACGCTCCCCGGAGCCTACACCGTCTCGGCAGGATCTCACATCATGCCGAGCATCCGCGGCAGCCACAGCGAGATCGCCGGGACGTAGGTGACGACCACGAGGAAGATCAGCATCGTGAGGAGCCACGGCCAGACCGCGATGGTCAGCTCCGTGATGCCCATGCGGGTGATGCCGGACGCCACGTAGAGGTTGAGGCCGACCGGCGGGTGGCACATGCCGACCTCCATGTTGACCACCATCATGATGCCGAAATGCACCGGGTCGATGCCGAGCTTGGCGGCGATCGGAAACAGGATCGGCGCCATGATCAGCACGATGGAGGACGGCTCCATCACGTTGCCGGCGACGAGCAGCAGGATGTTGACGATCAGCAGGAAGACGACCCAGTTGAGGCCCGCCCCGGTGATCCAGCTCGCCATCGCCTGCGGGATCTGCTCGCTCGTCATCAGGAACGAGAACAGCACCGCGTTGGTGATGATGTAGAGCAGCATCGCGCTCATGTTGGCCGAATCGAGCAGCACCCGCGGCACGTCTTTCCAGGTGAGGTCGCGGTAGACGAACAGCGCGATGACGAAGGCGTAGACCGCGCTGACCGCCGCCGCCTCGGTCGGCGTGAAGGCGCCGCTGTAGATGCCGCCCAGCACCAGCACGATCAGCAGGAGGCCCCAGACCGACTTGCGGAACGCGACCCAGCGCTCGCGCCAGCTCGCCTTCGGCATCCGTGGGTAGCCGAACTTGCGCGCCCGGTACCAGGTGGTGAAGCCGAGGAGCGCCGCCAGCATCAGGCCCGGGATCACGCCTGCGACGAACAGGGTCGAGATCGACGCCGAGGAGACGCGCTGGCCGTCGGGCCCGGTCACCACCGCGCCGCTGGTGGCCACCGAGTACATCACCATGACGATCGAGGGCGGGATCAGGATCCCGAGCGCCCCCGAGGTGGTGATGACGCCGGCGCCGAAGCGCTTGGGGAACCCCTGCGCCACCATGGCGGGCAGGATGATCGAGCCGATCGCCACGACGGTGGCCGGGCTCGAGCCCGAGATGGCGGCAAACAGCGCGCAGGCCATGACGCCGGCGAGCCCGAGGCCCCCGTGCCAGTGGCCGACCATCGAGGTCGCGAAGTTGATCATCCGCCGGGCGACGCCGCCATGGGTGAGGAAGTTGCCCGACAGGATGAAGAACGGGATCGCCATGATCTCGAAGTTCTCGATTCCCGTGAACAGCTTGAGCGCCACCGCCTCGATCGGCACGGTGGTCATGGTGAACAGGAAGGTGAGCACCGAGAGGCCGAGCGCGATCGAGATCGGCATGCCGGTGAGCATCAGGGCGATGAGCAGCCCGAAGATGATGGCGGCGTTCATCGGGCGGTGCCTCCGGTGCGGGCTTCATCGGCCAGGTCCTGCGCCGCGTGCGGGCTCTCGACCACGCCCTCGACGTGGCCGGGATCGTGGTGGGGCAGCTCGCCGGTGCGCCAGAAGCTCCAGGCGACCTGCAGGAAGCGGAAGCACATCAGGTAGGAGCCGAGCGGGATCGCCAGGTAGACGACCCAGCTCGGGATCTCGAGGTCCGGCGTGGTCTGGTCGGTGTCGACGAGGCCGTAGACGAAGCGGGCGCCCATCGTGCCGACGATCACCGTGAACAGCGCGCCGCAAAGCAGGCCGAACAGCACGATCCGGTCGCGCCAGGCGGGAGGCAGCTGGTTCACCGCCACGTCGACGCCGACATGGATGCCGGTGCGCACCCCGTAGGCGGCGCCGAACTTCGCCATCCAGACGAACATGTAGATGCACAGCTCCTGGGCCCAGGAGAGGTGGATCGCCGTGGTGATCGGATACAGCGCGTCGATGCCGGAGGCGTAGCGGTGGACCACCGCGACGAAGATCAGCAGCGTCGCGCCCGCCATCAGGCTCGCGATCAGGATCTCCTCGAGACGGTCGAGGATGCGCAGGGGGTGCATGGGGTCTCCCGGAGGCGGCAGGGGCGCGAGGAGCGGCGCGGGACGGGGCGTCAGGACTGGCCGGCGCCCGGCCAGGGGAAGCGGATGTTGCCGTCGCGCAGGCCCGCCAGCACGACCTCGACCCCGCCGGACTTCACCATCCATTCGAGGCGGTGGTCGCGGTATTCCCGGCGTCGCCCGCCGGTGGTGTAGAGCTCGGAGGCCTCCGCCATCCGGGCCGCCGCCGCGTCGAACTCCCGGAAGGTCTCGGCGACCGAGGGGCGCTCGCGGATCCGGGCATGCCAGCGCCCGAGCGGGCTGCCGTCGGCGGGTCCTAGGCCGTAATGGACCGAACGGTTGACCATCGGGGCCGCCGCCGCGTCGGCCCAGCCGAAGACCTCGCCCCCGAACCACGGCGCGTCGCCGAGGCGGGCGGCGAGCCAGTCCTGCAGCACCGCCGTCTGCGCCGCGGCCTCCGCCCGCAGGCGCTCGGCCAGCGCTCCGGTGGCGCGGCGGAACCACAGGATCTCGCCGAACCCCCAGTTCACCGCCTCGTACTGGGTGTCGCAGATCTCCTCGGTCATGCGGGCGAGGGCGCGCTTTGCCGGGTCTTGCGGCAGCAGGGCCGGCTCGGGCCAGCGCTCCTCGATGTATTCGAGGATCACGGTCGATTCGAAGATGCTCAGCGCGCCGTCGACCAGCACCGGCACCTCGGTGCGCGGGTTGGCCTGCGCGAAGGGACCGTCGCTGCGGCCGGTGCCGAAGCTCTCGGGCAGTTCGGCGGTGAAGGCCACGCCCTTCTCGCGCAGGGCGATCTTGACCTTCTGCGCATAGGACGAGAGCGGGTGCTCGTAGAGCAGCATGACGTCGGTTCCCCCCGGAGCCGTTTCGTTCGTTTGCGCCACCTTCGCACACGGCAGCGTGGCAGGTGAAGCAGACGGGATCGGCCGAGGCGGAAAAACTTGGACACACGGCGCCGCCCGGGCTGGCCGGCGCCAGGTTTGCCTGCATATGACCGGGTGGCCGCGCCGGCCGAGATGCACGAGAACCGCGCCGAGGACGATTCCATGCGACTTCCCCGCACCCTCCGGGCCGCCTGCCTCCTCCTCGTCGCCGCGTCCGCCGTCCCGGCCGCGGCGGCGGAGCCCATGACGGTGTTCGCGGCGGCGAGCCTGAGGAACGCCCTCGACGAGGCCGGCAAGGCGTTCACGGCCGAGAGCGGCATCCCGGTGCGGGCGAGCTACGCCGCCTCATCGGCCCTGGCGCGCCAGATCGAGCAGGGTGCGCCGGCCGACCTCTTCGCCTCGGCCGACCTCGAATGGATGGACTACCTCGCCGCCCGCAGGCTGATCCGGCCCGAGACCCGGGTGGACCTCCTCGGCAACCGCCTGGTCGTGGTGGCGCCGAAGGACGCGACGGTCGCCGAGGCCGCGTTCACGCCGGACTGGTTCGCCCGGGCGCTCGGTCCCGACGGGCGGCTCGCGACGGGAGAGGTCAGCTCGGTGCCGATCGGCAAGTACGCCAAGGCGGCGTTCGAGACGCTTGGGCTCTGGACGCAGCTCCAGCCGCGGCTCGCCCAGGCCGACAACGTCCGGGCGGCCCTGGCGCTGGTCTCGCGCGGCGAGGCGCCGCTCGGCGTCGTCTACGAGAGCGATGCGCGGTCGGATCCCGGCGTGAAGGTGGTGGGCGTGTTCCCGAAGGACAGCCACAAGCCGGTGATCTACCCCTTCGCGGTGACCGCCGAGGCGAAGGGCGAGGGCGGCGCGCGCTTCCTCGGCTACCTGCGCAGCAAGGCCGCCCGGCGCTTCTTCGAGGCGCAGGGGTTCACGGTGATCGGGGAGGGGGCGTCGCAATAGGACGCCCCGCGCGCGGTCACGCGAGCTGGAAGCCGAAGGCCAGGGGATCGCGCTCGTCGACCAGGATGGTGTTGTGCCCGATCACCCGGGCCCAGCCGCCGATGCTCGGGCGGATGGCGGCATGCCCGCCGACCTCGGCGGTTCCCTCGACCCGGCCGTGGAACAGCGTGCCGATGATGCTCTCGTGCACGAAGTCGTCGCCGACCTTCAGGAGCCCCTTGGCGGTCCTCTGCGCCATCCGGGCCGAGGTGCCGGTGCCGCAGGGCGAGCGGTCGATGCCCTTGTCGCCGTAGAACACCGCGTTGCGGGCGTGCGCCTGCGGGTGCTTGGCCCGGTCGGCCCACATGACGTGGCTGAGGCCCTGGATGCGCGGATCCTCCGGGTGGACCGGCGCCACCGCCTTCTGCACCGCCTGGCGCACGAGCGGGCTCAGCGTCAGGATCTCCGCCGAGGTCGTGCCGTCGAGCCCGGCCCATCCCGGTTGCGGCTCGACGATGGCGTAGAAGTTGCCCCCGTACGAGACGTCGACGGTGAGCGGCCCGAGGCCCGGCACCTCCACCCGCACGTCCGCCGCGTGCAGGTAGCTCGGGATGTTGTAGAGGCGGACCTCCTCGACGAAGCGGCCGTCGCGGCGGTACTCGACCTCGATCCGGCCGGCCGGCACCTCGAGGGCGAGGCGCCCCTCGGTGCGGGGCACGACGAAGCCCTGCTCCAGCGCCACCGTGACGGTGCCGATCGTGCCGTGGCCGCACATCGGCAGGCAGCCCGAGACCTCGATGAACAGGACCCCGAGATCGCAATCCTCCCGCGACGGCGGATAGAGGATCGAACCCGACATCGCGTCGTGGCCGCGCGGCTCGAACATCAGGGCCCGGCGCACCCAGTCGTGCTCGGCGACGAAGATCTGCCGCTTCTCGCCCATCGACACGTTGGGCAGGACCGGTGCCCCGCCGGCGACCACCCGCACCGGGTTGCCGCAGGTATGGGCGTCGACGCACAGGAAGGTGTGGGGGTGCATGACGGGGCGGTCTCCGGGATTCGGCTCCAGGCGCGAAGGCTCCTTCGTCGCAGAAATCGCCCCGGCGGCCTAGCGGGCTTTTTCCCGAGGCCTCGGGGATCGGGCCGTCACCGAAAGATCAGCTGGAACAGCGGCTTGGCGCCGAGAGGGGCGCCCGCAGGATCGCAGGGCGCTCGCGCGTGGGAACCGCCACGGTCGAGGACCAAAATCTCATCCCGCCACGCCGGCGGGCCAGATGACGCACGGGTAGAGGGGCGACCTAGGGCAACCCGGCGGCGGCTGCGACGTTCTCGGCTTCGTGGCGCGGCCCCTGAGCGGGCCCGCAGCGTCGTGGTCGACGTGACGTCGACCGGCGCAGTCTCGGCCAGCGAAAGGAGGTCGCCGATGATGGACAATATCGTTCAGGGGTTCACCCAGTTCCGTGAGCAGGTGTTTCCGAGCCAGCGCTCGGTCTACCAGCGCCTCGTCCATGACGGCCAGAAGCCGAAGGCCCTGGTGATCTCCTGCGCCGATTCCCGCGTCGTGCCCGAGCTGATCACTCAGGCCGGGCCGGGCGAGCTGTTCGTCACCCGCAACGTCGGCAACATCGTGCCGCCCTTCGCCACCATGATGGGCGGCGTGACCGCGGCGGTCGAGTACGCCGTGATGGCGCTGAACGTGCGCGACATCGTGGTCTGCGGCCACTCGGATTGCGGCGCCATGAAGGGCCTGCTCACCCCGGGCCTCGGCGAGAAGATGCCGAGCGTCGCCGCCTGGCTGCGCCACGGCGAGGCCGCCCGCAAGATCGTCTGCGACGCCTACCCGGACGACATCGACGACAAGCGCCGCCTGCACGCCCTCGCCATGGAGAACGTGCTGGTGCAGCTCAACCACCTGCGCACCCACCCGGCGGTGGCGAGCGCGCTCGCCTCGGGCCAGCTCACCCTGCACGGCTGGCTGTTCGAGATCGAGACCGGCCACCTGCTGGTCTATGACGGCGAGGCCGGCCGCTTCGTGGTCCTGGCCGAGGAGGACGAGCTTCCGGTTGCCGAGGCCGCTGCCTCGCCGCGCCTCGCCGCCGCCGGCGTCGGCGCGCCCGAGGCCCGGGCGGCCGAGTAGCGGGCCTCCCGCCCGTCGCCTCTCCACAGGCGGGCGGATTGACAGGCGCAGAGGGGCGGGTGACGACGGCCGGCATGGCAGACCTCCCGGCAGACCCCCGACCCGACCGCTCCCGCGACGCCCGCTTCGCGTGGATCGCCGCCAGCGCGACCCTGGCGACGATCCTGATCGCCAACTTCGCGCCGGCCTCCGGGCCGGCGCCGCTTCCCCGGCCGGCGGCGGTCTCGCCGGCCGAGGATCCAGGCTGCCGCGAATGGACCGATTCCTGCCGCGTCTGCACCCGCGGGGCCGACGGGGTCCATTGCTCGACCCCGGGTTTCGCCTGCCAGCGCGAGGCCCTGCGCTGCACCGGGCGGTGAGCGCGGCCCGGGCGGGCGGCGCGCGGAAGGCGGCGGCGAGACGACCCGATCAGGCCGGTCGCGCGCCCAGGGACACCGCAACGCCGGCGCACCCGTCCGCGAGGGCGTAACCGTTCCGACCCCGGTGCTTGGCCCGGTAGAGGGCCCGGTCGGCCTCCTCGAACAAGGCGTCCCTGGCATCCCCGGCGCGGGGAAGCCCCGCCGGCTCGAGGGCAACGCCGACGCTGATCGTGACGACGCCGACCCCGTCCGGCCGCGCGGGATGGGATATGCCGAGATTCTCGACGGCGGAGACCAGGGCGGCGGCGAGCCGGGCGGCCTCCGGCGCGCCCGCATCTCGCACCACGAAGGCGAATTCCTCTCCGCCGAACCGGGCCGCCAGGACATCGGGATCGGGGAACCCGGGATCCGGCACGAAGGTCTCGAACAGGGCCGCCACCCGGCGCAAGCACGCATCGCCCTCCGGATGCCCCAGGGCGTCGTTGAACGGCTTGAAATGGTCGACGTCGATCATCAGCAGCGCGACGGCGCGGTCCTCGGCGAACCACGCTGCCACGGTCTCGTCGAGGAGGCGACGGTTCGGCAGCCCGGTGAGGGGGTCTGTGTGCGACAGGCCCTGGAACCGCTGCCGGGCCGCCTCCGCCGCCTCGGAGGCGAGCAGGGCCTTGAGCGTGCGCCGGTAATCGCGGCACCGCTGCCGCTCCATGCGGAAGTTGGCGTAGAGGCTGAAGGCGCAGCCGGTGGCGTATTGCACCGGCAGGGCGTACCGCAGGTCGGGATCGAGCCCCGCCTTCGTGAACACGGCCAGCGTGGCGCACAGGAAGGCGACGGCCGTGAAGACCAGGGCGTGGCGAAACCGCAGCGCCAGCAGCAGGTTGCCGTAGATCACGACTAGGATCGACTCGCCGAACGTGAACACGCCGAGCGGAGCCGTGGTCAACCAGAACAGTAGCATCGGCAGCGCCATCGACCCAATCATGCCGCCGAGCACGAGACCCTCGCGGGCCGCCGGCCCGACCCGCGACAGCATCCAGGCCAGGGCGAGGGAGCCGGGCGTCACGACGAGCAGCCGCATCGCGACGCTCAGATCGAGGATGTCCGGCATCAGCCAGACGCTGGTGAAATTGTAGACGTTGTAGAAGATCAGCCCGACCAGGATCAGTTGCCGCAGGCCCGCGACCCTCTGGGGGCCATGCTCCGCCTCGTAGCGGGCTTCGGTGCGGGGATGGAGGCGCAGCAGCCGATCGAGGCGGCCGAGGGTATCGGGCTCCAGCGGAGCGACGGCGGTCACGGCTACTCTCCTACCGGCGTCCCGGCACCGGCCGATACCCTGGGGCAGAACCGCTACGCGACTGTTAATGTGGTGCGTCGAACCTCCCGGATCGCTGCTGCCGATAGGATGACCGATGCGGCACGTGCGGCCGCCGGTCCGGCGAGCGGGGTCGATCGGGCCGCCGGCTGCCACGCAGCCCCGATACCGCGCGGCCCCGTCGCATCGCAGCCATGACGCCGCCTCCCTTGCGGGCGGCGCGGGCCTTCGCCAAGACGGACCCGCAAGAACGGACACCGGTCGACAAGGACCCCGTTCGGGACGACCCCGGTCCCGTGCCGCCCGCTTCGCGCGGGCCCGCCGGGTCGTTTCCTCCCTCCACGGGCCGGCCCCTTCAGGATGACCATGGCGAGCAGCGCGAGCGGCGAGGCGACCTCCGTCGAGACCACCCGGACCGAGCCGGGCTGGGCCGGGCCCGGCTTCGTCGAGTTCGTGGCCCTGATGGCCCTGATGATGGGCCTGACCGCGATCACGATCGACAGCTTCCTGCCGGCCTTCCCGGCGATCCAGGGCGACTTCGCGGTCCAGGATCCCAACCGGCTGCAGCTTCTCGTCTACGTCTACATGCTGGGCTTCGGCATCGCCCAGCTGTTCTACGGTCCGGTCTCGGACGGGACCGGGCGGCGGCCGGCGCTGATCGCCGGCATCGGGATCTACCTCGCCGGGACCGTGCTCGCCATGCTGGCGCCGAGCTTCGAGATGCTGCTCCTCGCCCGCGCCATCCAGGGCATCGGCGGGGCCGCCGGCCGGGTTCTGGCGGTGGCGATCGTGCGCGACCGCTACGAGGGCCGCGACATGGCCCGGGTGATGTCGTTCTGCATGATGGTCTTCCTCATCGTGCCGATCCTCGCTCCCTCGATGGGGGGTGCGATCCTGGTGTTCGGCAACTGGCGGCTGATCTTCGGCGCCATGCTGGCGCTCGCCCTCGTCACCCTGGCCTGGTTCGGCACCCGCCTGCCCGAGACCCTGCACCCGGCCTTCCGCCGGCCGGTCTCGGCCCGGGCGATCGGGTCGGGCATCGCCGTCACGGTCGGCACCCGGACCTCACTCGGCTACGCCACGGCGCTCGGGCTCACCACCGGCTGCATCATGGGCTATGTCGGCTCGGCGCAGGCGATCTTCGACACCGGCCTCTATCACCTGGGCGCCCTGTTTCCGGTCGCCTTCGCGCTCATCGCCGGGGCGATGGGCGTCGCCACCCTGATCAATGCCCGTTTCGTGCGCCGCCTCGGCATGCGGCGGCTGGCGCATATGGGCACGGTCGGGCTGTTCGCGGTCGCCTGCCTGCAGCTCGTCCTGATGCTGGCCTTCGGCGGCAAGCCGCCGGTCTGGGTGCTGATCGCCACCCTGTCGGCCTGCCAGTTCCTGATGAGCTTCGCGATGCCGAACTTCAACGCCCTGGCGATGGAGCCGCTGGCGGCCATCGCCGGCACCGCCTCCTCGTTCATCGGCTTCTACACCACTCTCCTCGCCGCCTTCTGCGGCCTCATCGTCGGCCAGTCCTTCGACGGCACCGTGACGCCGCTCGCGGTCGGCTACTGCGCGCTCAGCGGGCTCGCCCTCGCGACGGTGCTGTGGACCGAGCGCGGCCGGCTGTTCGGCGCGGGCGCCCGGTAGAGCCCCCTTAACCCCTCGGGCGCCACCGTCCGGCCATCACGACGGGAGTGTCTCGGGATGGCTGCGCGCAACGACGGAATCCTGCTCGCCGGGCGGCTGCTCCTGGCCTCGGCGCTGCTGCCGGCGGCGATCGGGCGGGCGCTCAATCCCTCGGGCTTCGCCCTCACGCTCGCGGCCACCGGCATGCCCTACCCGAACGCCGTCGCGACGGTGTCGGTGGTGATCGGGCTGTTCGGGCCGCTGCTCCTGCTGCTCGGGGTGCTGCCGCGCGTCGTCGGCCTCGGGCTCGCCGTCCACGCGGTGGTGGCGGGGCTGCTGCTGCACCGGTTCTGGGACTTTTCCGGCGCGGGCGCGCGGGTCGAGCAGGAGCTGTTCCTCGCTCAGCTCGGCCTCGCCGCGGGCTTCGTGCTCTATGCCGTCACCGGCCCCGGCGGCTGGAGCTGGCAGGGCTGGTGGCACGGCGGCGAGCGACCGGCCGAGCGCGCGCCCGTTCGCGCCCCGGCGCCTGCCGCCCCGGCGGCCAAGCCGCCGCGCAAGCGCGCCGCGCCGCCCCGGGGACCGCGCCCGGCCAAGGCTGCCGCATAGGAGGGCTGCGGCGTAGGGGAGACGTCGACGATCCGGCCCAGCGGGAGGACGCCCGTTGAGGCCGTCAGGCCGTCAGGCGTTGGCGCTCGATCACGACCGGGTCGGGATAGCGCCGGGTCACGTCGCAGGCCACGCCGATGAGCCGGGCGCCCCCGCCGGGCGTCCGCACCAGGCTGCCGCGGGCGGACAGCCAGCGCAGGCGCCCCTCGTGGTCGGTGATGCGGTATTGCGCGTCGTAAGCTCCCTCGCCGCGCAGAGCCGGCTCCAGGCTGGCGAGAACGACCGGCAGGTCCTCCGGCAGGATCATCGCCAGGAACTCGTCGAGCGGCCCCCGGGTCACGCCCATCAGGCTCTCGCCGATCTCCGAGCAGCTGACCTCGCGGGTCGCCGCGTCGATGTCCCAGGTCATCATCTCGGCCGCCGACATGGCGAGGCGCAGCCGCTCCTCGCTGGTGCGCAGGGCCTCCTGCGCGCGGACCTGCTCGTCGATGTCGGCCATGGTGCCGACCCATTCGCGGATCGCGCCGTCGGCGCTCTCGATCGGGATCGCCCGGCCGAGCATCCAGCGGTACTGCCCGTCGCGGTGGCGTACCCGGTAGGTCGCGTCGAGCGGCGTGCCGCTCTGGCAGCAGGCCCGCCACAGGACCTCGGTGCCGCCGCGGTCGTGCGGGTGCAGGGCGTCGAGCCAGCCGAACCCCTGGAGCTCGGCCTCGCTCAGGCCGGTCCGGGCGCTCAGGCCGAAGGTCTGGACCAGCCCGCCATCCGGCCCGGTGCGCCACTCCACCGCGGCGCTCGCCTCGACCAGGGCGCGGTAGCGCTGCTCGCTCTCCCGCACGCCGTCGGGCTCGTCCTCGGCCCGCACCGGCGCAGCGCCGGGCGGCGGGGGGGCGACGTGACGGAAGCTCGGCTCGTAGCGGCCCAGCGGCAGGTCGATGCGCACGCCGATCGGGCAGGTCGGGTCGGCGTAGATCTGCTGCAGCACCTGGCGCAGGCGCCGCGCCTCGACCCGCACGATGGCGTCCGTCGCCGGATCGAAGCTGGTCGAGCGGCCGAGCGCGTCGGTCGCGATGGTGTAGGACTTGAGCAGGCTGCCGCGCCCGGCCAGGCTCTCGCGCACGACGTAGGACAGGAACGCCGAGAGCTGCGGCGATTTTTTCAACGGCGGCAGGTTCAGCAGGGCGTCCAGGGCAGCGTGGATGTTCTCGCTTCCGATCGCTTCCCGATCCATGTCCGTTCCCGTCACCTTCCGCCCCGCCCGGCGCAAGCGGCCGTGCTGGTCACGCGCCGCGATTCGTCTCGCCGCGCTCCTGTATTCGGCCGATGATGCGACGCCGTGCATCGTCCGCCTCGCACCACCGCAAGGTGATACGGCAGACGGTCACAGTGTCAAGCGACCAGCGCAGGCGCTCGATTGACCATGCGTCACAACGGGGAAATCGACCCGCGACCTTCGTCTAATAATGAGAGACCATCGGGCTGGAATTCCGCGACGATGGACGAAATCGGAGGAGGCGAAGCAAGATCGAGCATACCGGTCAATTGCGACTGGATTGCCGAAACGGCTTGCCAAGGAGTGAGCCGGCGCCGGATCGACGCAGTGCTTGCCGCAATCAGGCACTTGCCGAATTATCCCGTCACCGGGATCGCGATTCCGGCACGAATGCCTGCCGCCGGGCCGGCTCCGACTGGAACGAGGGTGTTCGAAGCCCGCCGGCCGGCGTCACTCCGCCAGCAGCCGGGCCCCGACCACCGCCGCCGCGGCCCGGTTCTGGACCCCGAGGCTGCGCAGCAGCGCCGCCATGTGGACCTTGACGGTCCCCTCGCCGAGCTGGAGCCGCCTGGCGATCTCCTTGTTCGAGCGTCCCTCGACCAGGAGGGCCAGGACGTCGCGCTGGCGCGGCGTCAGGTCGGGGATGCGCAGCGGGCGCCCGTCGCCGCGGCCGTCCGGGCCGGGGATCCGCGCCTCGAAGGATGGGCGCGGGCCCGCACCGTCGAGCACCGCCAGGGACGCCGGCACGAAGATATGCCCGTCGAGGATCATGCCGACCGCGCGGGTCAGCTCGGCCGAGCCGATCCCCTTCGGCACGTAGCCGTGGACGCCGACCTCGAGGGCGGTGAGGATCTTGTTGCGCTCGGTCGAGGCCGAGACGACCGCCACCTTCACGGCCGGGAAGCATTCCCGCACCGCGCTCAGGCTGCCGGGGCCTTCCATGCCGGGCATCGCGAGGTCGAACAGCGCCAGGGTCACGGCCCCGCGCCGGGTCGAGAGCTGGTCGACGGCCGCGTCGAGGGAGCCGGTCTCGATCACCTCGGTGAACCCGAAGTTGCGCGTCAGAATCGCCACCACGGCGAGGCGGAAGAAATCGTCGTCATCCGCGATCAGGGCGACTGGCGGAGTCGGTTGGGTCATACCGTGGCGTCTCTGGATACGGTCCGTGCCCGATCCTAGAGCATGTCGGGGCCGCGTGGGTACCCTCCCGTTGGGGAATAACCGGCAATATCAACGACCTATCCCCGGCGCGGCGTCATTTGGCGCACCGTGTGGCCCCCCTGCGGCGGCGTCACCGTCAAGTTTTGAACGCACCACTCCCCTGCGGCGCCTCACCGCATGACAACGTTTTCATCGACGTCGGCTCCCCCGGCCGGCGAATCACCGCCGCCGCGTCGGGCGCGTGCGGACGATGGCGCGCGAGGACCTGCACCGGGAAGCCGGCGGTCGGGGCGGTGGTGCCGGAGCGCGGGATTGCGTGGCTTTGCGGGGCTCGACCGGGGTCGCCGCCGACCCGGATGCCGACCCCGCTCGACCGGCGGGCGGACCGGACCGCCGCGCCGGTCACCTTTATTTTTCCATCCTGCGGTATCAGATCGCCCGGCAACTGATCGCTCAGGCGGGGCCGCGCCCCGCCCGTGCCGCGGCGGGACCGCGGGCAGGGAACCGGATGTATCACGCGGGCAAGGACGGCTGGCTGTTCCTCACCGGGGGCACCAACGAGGTCGCGGACCAGTACCGCCGCGTGCGCCCGATGGAGCGGGTCCTGCGCCAGTGGCGCCGGCGGATCGTGCAGCGCGTGCAGCGTTGCCGCGGCCTCGGCACCCGCTACCTGCACCTCGTGGTGCCGGAGAAGCTCAGCGTCTACGAGGACCGCTTCGACGGGCTGACCCTCGATCCGCGCCTCGCCCCGGCCCGCCGCCTCGGCGACCTGATGCGCTGGTCGCTGACCGGGCGCCGGGCCTGGATCGAGCTCCTGGAGCCGATGCGGGCGCGGCGGAACGAGCGCGACCTGCACTACCGCACCGACACGCACTGGAACATCCACGGCTGCCTGCTCGCCTACCGGCTGGTCTGCCGGGCCTGCGGCGCGACGCCCCGCACCGACTTCCTCGACCGGCCGCACCAGCGCTTCGAGGCGGTGCTCGACATCGGCAACAAGCTCGAGGCCCAGCCCCTCGAGACCGTCCACAACTACCAGCTCTTCCGGGACGCCGTGCGGGTCTCGGGCGGCACCCTCATCGACGCCTACACGGCCGCCGGGCGCCTGGGCGAGCTTCATACCGGGGCGCACGCGGTCTACCGCAACGCCTCGCCGGAGGCCGACCCCCGCACCCTGGTGCTGTTCGGCGATTCCTGCGCCAACTTCTCCGGCAACGGCCTGACCGCGATGCTGGCCGAGACCTTTCGCGAGGTCCACTTCATCTGGTCGGCCAACCTCGACTGGGCCTATATCGAGCGGATCCTGCCCGACCTCGTGCTGTGCGAGCAGGTCGAGCGCTTCCTGCCCCGCGTCCCCGACGACGACCTCGACCTCACGGCCGTCGAGGCCGAGCGGCTGGAGGCCCTGGAAACCGCGGCCTGACGCGCATGTTCCGCGAAGGGGATTGCCGCGTCGCGCAACCCGCTTGACGAAAAACCGGCATATGCCACTAAATCGCCGGCGCCGGGATCGCCGGTTCCAGCCGAGGAGCGCCGCCCGATGGATGCGCGCACCCACCGCCTTCTCCACGCCCCGATCGGGCCGACGCTCCTGCGGCTCGCCGCGCCCAACGTCGTCGTGATGCTGGTCCAGGCGCTCGTCGGCCTGATCGAGACCGCCTTCGTCGCCGGGCTCGGTACCGACGCGCTGGCCGGCATGGCGCTGGTCTTCCCCGTGCTGATGCTGGTGCAGATGATCTCCGCCGGCGCCATGGGAGGCGGCATCCTGTCGGCGGTGGCGCGCAGCCTCGGGGGCGGGCGGCGGGCGCAGGCCGACGCGCTGCCGTGGTACGCCGCCGCCATCGGGCTGGGTCTCGGCCTCCTCACCACGCTCCTCGCCCTCGGCTTCGGCCCGGCGCTCTACCGGATCATGGGCGGGGAGGGCGCCTCGCTGGCGGCGGCCTCCACCTACGGCGGCGTGGTGTTCTCCGGCGCGGTGCTGGTCTGGCTGTTCAACGCGCTGGCGGCGGTGATCCGCGGCACCGGCAACATGGCGCTGCCGGCGATCGTGACGAGCGTCGGCGCCGCCGTGCTGGTCCCGCTCTCGCCGGCGCTGATCTACGGCGTCGGGCCGCTCCCGGGCCTCGGCATCGTCGGGGGCGGCGTCGCGGTGCTGGCCTACTACGCGGCCGGCGCGGTCGTGTTCGCCCACCACCTCTGGGCCGGGCGCGGCCTGCTGCGGCCCGCCTCGCGCCCGCCGCGCCTCGAATGGGCGCCGCTGCGCGACATCCTGCGGATCGGCGCCGTCTCGTCGATCGTCAGCGCCACCACCAACGCGACGATCGCCGCCGCCACCGCCTTCGCGGGGGCCGCCGGCCCCGCCGCGGTCGCGGGCTACGGCACCGGCGCGCGGCTCGAATACCTGCTGGTGCCCCTGGTCTTCGGCCTCGGCGCGCCGATCGGCGCCATGGTCGGCACCTGCATCGGGGCCGGCGACCGGGCCCGGGCGCTCCGGGTCGCCTGGACCGGGGCCGCCATCGCGGGGGCGCTGACCGAGGCGATCGGCCTTGCCGCCGCCCTGTGGCCGCTGCCGTTCCTGCGCCTGTTCGGCCACGACCCGCAGATGCTCGCGGTCGGCGCGCGCTACCTCCACCTCGTCGGACCGTTCTACGGCTTCGCCGGCATCGGGCTGGCGCTCTATTTCGCCTCTCAGGGCGCCGGACGGGTCGGGTGGCCCCTCGTCGCGGGGCTTGCCCGCATGGCGGTGTCGATCGGCGGCGGCCTCCTCGCCCTGCGCCTCGGGCTGTCGCTCGACGGGGTCTTCCTGGCGCTCGGCCTCGGGCTCGCCGCGCTCGGGTTGATCAATACCGGCGCAGTCGCGACCGGCGCGTGGTTTCGCGGCGAGCGGGCATCGCCCGCCCTCGTCGCGGCGGGAGGGAAATAGGCGATGACACGCGAACTCTACCTCGACGATCTGGCCGCGGGCCAGGTCTATCGCTCCGGCGAGAGGACCGTGAGCGAGGCCGAGATCGTCCGCTTCGCCGGCGAGTTCGACCCGCAGCCCTTCCACCTCGACGCCGAGGCGGCGCGCACGACGTTCTTCGGCGGCCTCGCGGCGAGCGGCTGGCACACCGCGGCCCTCACCATGCGGCTCCTCGTCGACAGCGAGATGCGGATCGCCGGGGGCATCGTCGGGGCGGGCATGGACGAGGTGCGCTGGCCCAAGCCCCTGCGCCCCGGCGACACGATCCGGCTGGAGAGCGAGGTGCTGGAGGTGCGGCCCTCGCGCTCGCGCCCGAGCCAGGGCCTCGCCAAGGTGCGCACCACGACCCTCAACCAGCACGGCGAGGCGGTGCAGGTGCTGGTTGCCAACCTCCTGGTGGTACGCCGGCCGGCGGGGTGACGCCGCCTTCTCCGGTGGGCGCCTATCCGGGAACCCGTAACCGCGCGGGATTGCCCACGACGGTCCCGCCCGCCGGCACGTCGCGGGTCACCACGCTGCCCGCCCCGACGATCGCATCGTCGCCGATGGTGACGCCGGGCAGGATCTGGGCACCGCCGCCGATCCAGACATTCGCCCCGATCGCGACCGGCCGGCCGAACTCGAGCATCTGCCGGCGCTGGGCCGGATCGCGCGGGTGGTCGGCGGTCATGATCTGCACGCCCGGCCCGATCTGGGTCATGTCGCCGATCGTCACCTGCACCACGTCGAGGATGCAGCAATTGAAATTCAGGAAGACGCCGCGCCCGAGGCTGATGTTGTAGCCGTAGTCGCAGAAGAACGGCGGGCGGATGTTGCAGCCCTCGCCGACCCGGGCGAAGGCCTCGGCGAGGAGGGCCTGGCGCTCCGGCTGGGTCAGGGTGCTGCGGGCGTTGTAGCGGTCCATCCAGGCCGAGATGCGCCGGTTGTCGGCGTCGAGTTCCGGGTCGTCGGCGACGTAGAGCGCGCCGGAGAGCATCCGCTGCTTCTGGCTCGTCGGGGTCATGCAATCCTCGCTGTCGGTTGGTATTGGGCCGCGATGCGTACATATGTACACATAGCCAACGGAAGCCAACCCGCCCCGGCCTCCGACATGCCCCGCGAGACCTCCGCTTGACCGCCTCCCCGCGCCGTCACGATCCCGACCGCCGCGCCCGCCTGATCCGGGTCACCCTCGACGTGATCGCCGCGCACGGCGTCGCCGGCACCACGCACCGGCGCATCGCCGCGGCGGCGGACGTGCCACTCGGCTCGCTGACCTACCATTTCGCCGGCCTCGACGACCTCCTGACCGAGGCCTTCACGCTGCTCGCCGACACGGTCTCGGCCCGCTTCGAAGCGCGGCTCGACGCGGCGACGACCCGAGCCGAGGCCTGCGAGGCGGTGGTCGACCTCGTCGTCGAGGAGGACTGGGCGACGCCCCGCACGATGCTCCTGAGCTACGAGCTCTACGCCTACGCCGCCCGGGTGCCGGCCCTGGCCGAGGTGATGCGCGCCTGGATGGGCAAGAGCCGGACGGCGCTGGAGCGCCACTTCTCGCCCGAGGAAGCGCGGGCCCTCGACGCGATGATCGAGGGGCTGACGATCCACCGCTCGGTCGACCCCCGGCCGGCCGGCCGCGACGAGGTGCGGGCGATCGTCGCCCGGCTCGCCGCCCCGCTTCCTTGAAAAGCCCGCCTCCGGCCCGCATATCCGCCCGCGACGAATTGTTCCCATGCGGAGAACCGAGACGTGAGCGAGACTGTGGAGCGGCATTCCTTCGGCGCCGAGGTCGGGCGCCTCCTGGACCTCGTGGTCCACGCCCTCTACTCCGAGCGCGAGATCTTCCTGCGCGAGCTGGTCGCCAACGCCGCCGACGCGGTCGACCGGCGCCGGTTCGGGGCGCTGACGGATTCCGCCCTGGCGCTGCCCGCGGACGCCAAGGTGCGGATCAACCCCGACAAGGCGGCCCGCACCCTGACCCTGTCCGATCCCGGCATCGGCATGACGAAGGACGAGCTGGCGCAGAATCTCGGCACCATCGCGCGCTCCGGCACCCGGGCCTTCAGCCAGTCGCTGGCCGACGCCAAGCCCGAGGAGCGCCCGAGCCTGATCGGCCAGTTCGGCGTCGGATTCTACTCCGCCTTCATGGTCGCCGACCGGGTCGAGGTCACCTCGCGCAAGGCCGGCTCCGACGAGGCCTGGACCTGGGCCTCGGAAGGGCAGGGCGAGTACACGCTCGCGCCCGCGACCCGGGCCGAGCCCGGAACCGATATCGTCCTGCACATGAAGGCCGATGCCGAGGAGTACCTCGAGGGCATCCGGCTCGAGACCATCCTGCGCAAGTGGGCCGACCACATCACCGTGCCGGTGACGCTGGTGCGCGATGGCGAGGAGGTCGCCGGGACCAAGGGCACGGCGCTCTGGCGCAAGCCGAAGTCCGAGGTGAGCGAGGAGGAGTATACCGAGTTCTATCGCCAGGTGGCGCACGCGTTCGACAAGCCGTGGGCGACCCTGCACTGGCGGGCGGAAGGCCAGCTCGAGTTCAACGCGCTGCTGTTCGTGCCGGGCATGAAGCCCTTCATGGCGATCGAGGAGCAGCGCGAGAGCAAGGTGCGCCTGCACGTGCGCCGGATGTTCATCACCGACGAGGCCGGGCTGCTGCCGTCCTGGCTGCGCTTCGTCCAGGGCGTGGTCGACACCGAGGACCTGCCGCTCAACGTCTCGCGCGAGATGCTGCAGGCGACCCCCGTGCTCGCCCGCATCCGCCGGGCGGTGACCGCCAAGGTCGTGTCCGAGCTGAAGAGCCGGTCGAAGGACGCGGACTCCTACGCCACCTTCTGGCAGGCCTTCGGGCCGGTGCTGAAGGAGGGGCTGTGGGAGGATGCCGACCACCGCCAGGACATCGCCGGTCTGCTGCGCTTCCGCTCCTCGACCACCGAGGGCTGGGTCTCGCTCGCCGACTACGTGTCGCGGATGAAGCCGAACCAGGAGGCGATCTACATCCTGGTCGGCGACGACGTCGACGCGCTCAAGCGCTCGGCTCAGATCGAGGGGTTCTCCGCCCGCGGCATCGAGGTGCTGCTGCTCTCCGACCACGTCGATGCGTTCTGGCCCGAGCGCTACGACAGCCACGACGGCAAGCCGATCCGCAGCATCACGCAGGGCAGCGACGACCTCTCGGCCTTCGAGCCCGAGGTGGCGGAGGGCGACGCCCCGGCCGACCTCGCCGACCTGCTGCCGAAGCTGAAGGAGGCGCTGAAGGACGACGTCTCCGACGTGAAGGCGAGCCAGCGCCTCGTCGACAGCGCGGTGCTGCTCTCGGCCCCGGCCTTCGGGCCCGACCTGCAGATGCAGCGCCTGCTGCGCCGGGCCGGCCGCGGCGCCGGCATGGGAGCCGGGATGGGCGGCCAGCCGGTGCTGGAGCTGAACCCGCGCCACCCGCTGATCCGCCGCATCGCCGAGCGGGCGGCGGCCGGGGAGGATGTCGGCGAGGCGGCCCAGACCCTCGTCGACCTCGCCCACGTCCAGGGCGGCGACCCGCCGCGCGATCCCGTCGCCTTCGCCCGCCGGGTGGCGAGCGCGCTCGCGCAGGGCTGACCCCGCCGGGGCGTCGCCGCCCCGCGACGCCGGACGCGCGGGCCTCCTGCGCGTCCGGCCCGTTTCCGGAAGAACCGAAAGACGTCGCCGTCCCCGGAGGGCCCGCCGGCACGGCGGCGGGTACCCGGCGAACGATCGGCGCGACGCGGGCGGCGTCCGGCGGAGCCCCGGGCCGGGACGTGCCGCCTCCCGCTTTACTGTCGCGCCACCGGCGCTAATTTCCGCTCCGTCATGACGGCAGCCCGCGCTGGCGAACCGCGGGTGGAGGGCCCGGAGACGATGAACCCGCTGATCCGCAAGCTCGAACGGTTCACCCGCCTGAGCGATGCCGACAAGCGCCTGCTGCAGCAGGCCGCCTCGGCGCGGATCGTCAACTACGACACCCACCAGGACATCATCGCCGAGGGCGAGGAGCCCTGCGACGTCAACCTGATCCTCGCCGGCTGGGTCTGCCGCTACAAGCAGCTCGCCGACGGCAGCCGCCAGATCATGTCGTTCCTGCTGCCGGGCGACCTGTGCGACCTGAACATCTTCCTGCTGAGCCGGATGGACCACGCGCTCGGCACCCTGACCCCGGTGACGGTCGCCAAGATCTCCCGCGACCTCCTCGACCGGATGCTGAACGCCGACCCGCGCCTGACCCGGGCCCTGTGGTGGGAGGTGCTGGTCACGGCGGCGATCCACCGGGAATGGCTCGTCAACATCGGCCGGCGCAGCGCCCTCGAACGGGTGGCGCACCTGCTGTGCGAGATCTTCGTCCGCCAGCAGGCCGTGGGCCGGGTGAAGGACGACCGCTGCGAGCTGCCCGTCACCCAGGCGGAGCTCGCCGACGCGCTCGGCCTCTCGGCGGTCCACGTCAACCGCACCCTGCGCGAGCTGCGCCAGTCCGGGCTGATCGACTGGCGCGACAAGTCCCTCGTCCTCCCGGACCTCGACGCCCTCACGGCGCTCGCCCGGTTCGATCCGGACTACCTGCACCTCGACCACGAGGGCGAGCGGTTCGAGGCCGGCGCCTGACCGGCGGCCGCGCGGGGCTGCCTGCGCGTCGGCCGGACCCCGAAAGCTCTCCCTAGATCCCGCCAGCCGCGCCCGACCGGATCGGCGCGCCCTTCCTCGTCGCGCGGCACACCCGAGACGATACTCGCGACGCGGCGCTCCCGCGCAAGTGGGAACCAAGCGCCCGATCCGGCGGTTCTCCGCCCAAGATGACAGTACGCTGTCATATCGACAGCCAGTAGCGAAGCGACCGTGCCCGAGCCGACGACTCCTTCCGCATCGCCGCCGGGGACCGACCCGGACGGCGGCCGTCCCGCCCTCACCGAGCTGGTCCTGGCGGTGTTCCGTCTCAACGGCGACCTGCTCGCCGCGGGCGACGCGCTCGTCCACGATCTCGGCCTGACCAGCGCCCGCTGGCAGGTGCTGGGCGCGGTCGCGCTCTCGCCGGTCCCGCTGCCGGTGGCGCACATCGCCCGCAACATGGGCCTGACCCGCCAGGCGGTGCAGCGCGTCGTCGACGACCTCCATGCGGCCGGGTTCCTGCGGGTCGAGCCGAACCCGCACCACCGGCGCGCCCACCTGATCGCCCTGACCGGGACCGGCGAGAGCGCCTACCGCGAGGCCATCGCCCGCAAGGACGTCTGGTTCGCCGACCTGTGCGCCGGCCTGCCCCCCGACGGCATCGCGGCCGCCGCGGGCCTGCTGCGCGAGATCCAGCGCCGGATCGGCGCGGCCGCGCAGGACGACTGATCCCTTCCCCGAATCCGATGCGAGGTTGCCATGTCCCCGACGTCCTCTTCCGCCTTCGACGCCGAGGTCATCGTCGTCGGCGCCGGCCCGATCGGCCTGACCACGGCCTGCGCGCTGCGCCACCATGGGATCGACTGCCTGGTCCTGGAGGAGCGGACCGAGGTGCGGGCCTATTCCCGCGCCAACAACCTCTGGGCGCGGCCGCAGGAACTCCTGGCCGGGATCGGCTTGCGCGACGCCCTGGCGGAGCGGGCCTACCCGATCCGGCTCGTCAACTTCCTCCTGAACGGCACGCCGACGACCCCGATCGCCATCGACGACGTCGAGAGCCCGTATCCGCGGGTGCTCTACAGCGGCCAGGACGTGATCGAGACCACGCTGACCGCGACGCTCGAGGAGCGCGGCGGCCGGCTGGCGCGCGGGCGCGAGGTCGTGGCGGCGGCGCAGGACGCGGACGGCGTGACCGTCACGGTGCGGCGCGACGGGGCCGAGGAGCGGTTGCGCGCCCGCTACGTCGTGGCCGCCGACGGCGCGAAGAGCACGCTGCGTCCGCTGCTCGGCCTCGACTTCGAACCCGAGCGGTTCGAGGGCTGCATGAACCGGCAGGTCGACGCGAAACTGTCCTGGCGGCGCTCGCGGGAGCCCGACCAGCTCTGGTTCTTCTACTACGAGCGCGGCTTCTGCGGCGTGATGCCGGTCTGGGGCGGCTACCACCGCCTGTTCTTCCTCGCCGACGATACCGGCGTGCCCGACCGCGACCCGACGCTCGACGAGATGCAGGTGGTGGCGCGCGAGGTCACGGGCGACGAGACCCTGACCCTGACCGATCCGCAATGGCTGACCCACAGCCGCTTCCAGTACGGCGTGTCCCCGGCCTATGCCCGGGGCCGGGTCCTGCTCGCGGGCGATGCCGGCCACCTGTCGCTGCCGATCGGCGGGCAGGGGATGAATGCCGGCCTGCACGACGCGGTCGAGGTCGCCTGGCGGCTCGCCATGACCCTGCGGGGCGAGGCCGCGCCGGTCGTGCTCGAGTCCTACGACGCCGAGCGAGGGAGCGAGCACGCCCGGCTGAGCGCGCAGCAGGCGAAGGGGTTTCGCCGCACCGTCTATCGCGGGCCGGTCGCCGACGCGGCGCTCGGCCTCGCCGCCAAGGCGATTCCCGGCATCGGGGCGCTGCTCCAGGGCACCGACGACCTCCAGCAGCTCTCCGTGTGCTACCCGAAGAGCCCGCTGAACGAGGACCATCTCTCGGGCCTCGCCCACCTGTTCCGGCGCGGGCCCGGGCCCGGCGAGCGCGCGCCCGACGCGGAGGTCGTGCGGGACGGCGAGACGACCTCGCTGTTTCGCTTCCTCGCCAACCCGGACGGGCGGACGACCGGCTGGGCGCTGCTCTGCTTCGATGGCCGCGACCCGGCGTCCGCCGACGCCCTGCGCGCGACGATCGCGGCGGTGGCGCCCTGGCCGGTCGTACGGCCGCGCCTCGTGCTCGCCGGCCCGGCGTTCGAGATCGGGGACGCGCCGGTACTCTCCGACCTCGACGGCAAGGCGCACGGCGCCTACGGCCTGGAGGGACGGCCGGCCGTGATCCTGGTCCGGCCGGACGGGCACATCGCCTTCCGCGACGCCGCCGACCGGCCCGAGCGGCTCGCCGCCTATTGCCGGCGGGTCTTCGGGGCGGGCGCCGGAGCCTGAGGCGGGTCGCCCGCGGCCCGGGCCCGCCTCACCGCGCGCCGCGCTTCAGGTCGTCGGCGATCAGCAGCGCGCTGCGCCCGTCGCCGGCCTCCGCCAGGCGGTTGCGGTAGACCTGGAGGTTCTCGGTCACCCGCTGGACGTAGTTGCGGGTCTCGGTGAAGGGGATGCGCTCGACCCAGTCGACCGGGTCGACGGCCGCGCTGCGGGGATCGCCGTAGGCGTCGATCCACTTCTTCACGTTGCCGCCGCCCGCATTGTAGGCCGCGAAGGCGAGGATGTAGGAGCCGCGCCAATCCTCCATCAGCTCGCCGAGATGGGCCTGGCCGAGGCGGGCGTTGTAGGCCGGGTCGCTGGTCAGGCGGTCTGTGTCGAAGGCGGCGCTGACCCGGCGCGCGGTACGTTGCGCGGTCGCCGGCATCATCTGCATCAGGCCGCGCGCCCCGACGCTCGACTGCGCCCGGGGATCGAACTGGCTCTCCTGCCGGGCGATGGCGAAGACCATCGCACGCTCGACCTGCGGCACGGCGGCGGACGCCTCGTAGGTCGGGATGCCGTTGGTCGGGTAGGCGTGCCGGTCGAGCGGCAGGCCGCGCTGCACCGCGGTCTTGCCGATCGCCACGAGCGCCCGGGGATCGTTGAGCGCCATCGCGACGTCGCCGAGCGCGTTGAGCTCCGCCGGGTCGGTCAGGCGCTGGGCGAAGTCCATGTAGAGCGGGAGCATCAACTCCTTGAGGCCGGCCCCAGCGAGCAGGCGCAGCGCCCGCACGGCGTTGCGGTTCTCGAAGGCGGTGCGGGCGGCCTCGTCCAGGATCTGGCACGGCCGCAGGGCGAGGGAGGCCTGGCCGAGCTTCGCCCGGGCGAGCTGGCCGTAATAGGCGATCGGCTGGGCGCTCGCGCGCTCGTAGAAGGTCCGGGCCTCGGCGGCCTGGCCCATCGCGTCCGCGGCGCGGCCCTGCCAGTAGGCGGCGCGGGCGACCGAGATCGGCGTCTCGGCGATCGCCGCGGCGTTGGCGAAGTGCCTGGCGCCGAGGGCCGCGTCGTCGAGGAAGCGCAGCGCGATCCAGCCGGCGTGGAACTCGGCCTCGATCCGCTTCTCGACCGAGCGGGCGCTGTGTCCGGCGGCGACCGCGTAGGCGGTCTTGGCGTCACCGGAATCCAGGAGCTTGCGGGCCACGATGCGGCGCTCGACCCACCATTCGTCGGGATCGGCCAGGACCTCGGGGTTGCGGGGCGCTTGAGCCATCACGGCGGCGGCCTCCGCCGGCTTGTCGAGGCGGCGCAGGTACTGGGCGCGGGAGAAGAGGTAGGAGGAATCCTGGCGCAGGCTCGGCGGCACGGCGTCGAGGGCCGCGCCCGCATTCGCGGCCTTGGCCTCGACGGCGCGGCGCGCCCGCACCAGGGTGCCGTAGGCCTTGCCGGCATAGGCGGCCGCGCGGCCGGCGGTCTCCCAGTCCTCCTTCATCAGCGCCCGCTCCATGCGGTAGCGGTGATCGATCTCGGTGATCGTGCCCGGGAAGGCGTCGAGGACCTTGAGCTCCAGGGTGCGGCCGAACGTGTCCTCGCGCCACAGGTCGCGGGCGAGGGACGCGGCATCCTCGGGCAGCCCGTCGGCCTTGAAGGCGAGGGCCAGGGCGAACTTGCCCGGCGCGCTCTGCGGCTTGCGGGCGGCGAAATAGGCCCGCACGAGGGCCGGCGCCTTGCGCTGGGAGAGCAGGGCTTCCTCGGCGCGCCGGCGCACCAGGCCGCCCACCGGCCAGTCCGGGTTGTCGCGGATGAACGAGACCGTGCGCTCGAAGCCGATGCCGGCCCCAGCCCGGATCGCCACCCAGTCGAGGAGGGCGCGGGCGGCCGGGTCCTTGAGCCCGTCGCGCAGGCGGTCGCCCTCGCTCACCTGGCCGCGCCGGTAGGCCTCGACCGCGCTGCGCAGGGCCGGGCCGTCGACCTCGGTGCCGAGCGCCGGGCGGCCCGGATCGGGCACCGGCGGCACCGGGGCCGGGGGGGCGATCGCCGCATCCGGGATCGGGAAGGGGATCGGTGCCTCGGTGTCGGCGGAGGCGAACGCCGCGGCGGCAGCCGGCAGCCGGCTCCCGCCCTCGGCGCCCCGGCGCAGGCCGTCGGCGGGCGCGAAGCCCTCCGCCTGGGGCAGGCCGTCGCCCTGGACGAAGCCCTCCTCGGCCGCCCGCTCGACCACGCGGGCGGGAACCGCCGCATCCACGGGCGCGGGCGTGAGCGTCGAGCCGCCGAGGGCGGTGCCCCCGAGGGAGGCCAGGGAGGTCAGCGCGGCGCCCGACACCGTGAGGGCGAGGACCGCGAGGCGGCGCCGACGAGGCGAGAGCAGCATGGATCCCGTTCCCCTTGAGCAGTGTCCGGCGGAGTGGAGACTGGTTCGACTGAGAAAATGCGGCAAACAGAAGACCTGATGGCCCCGTTCGACCGCGGAGCGATCGAGCGAGGACTCGAGAGTTCGGCCGATCGGAGCCCGAACGACCGGACGCCCCATGGTGGAAGCGCCACGTTAAGAAGCGATTAACCCTGGCACCCGGTCGGGCCGGAACGCCGGGGGACATCGGAGCGTTTGCGCGCGGCCCGGCGAGGGCATATGTGTCGAACGCCGGACGGCCGAGGTGTCCACCCTGCTGCTTCCCGCATCGGACCCGGTGGCGGTCCGCCTGCGGGCCGGCCTCCCAACCAGACATCCCGGGGGCGCCGCCCCGACCGGGCGAGGAACGCCAGCATGACGTCGACGCAGATCTCGCAGCGCCTGAGGGGCTCGCTCACCGCCCTGGTGACGCCGTTCCGCGACGGCGCCTTCGACGAGCGCGCCTTCCGGGCCTTCGTGGCCTGGCAGATCGAGAACGGCACCCACGGCCTGGTGCCGGTCGGCACCACCGGCGAGAGCCCGACGCTGAGCCACGCCGAGCACGACCGGGTGGTCGAGGCCTGCATCGACGAGGCCGCCGGCAAGGTGCCGGTGGTGGCCGGCGCCGGCTCCAACTCCACCGCCGAGGCGGTCGAGCGCTCGCGTCATGCCGAGAAGGCCGGGGCGGACGCCCTGCTCATCGTCACGCCCTACTACAACAAGCCGACGCAGGAGGGGCTGTACCAGCACTTCAAGGCGGTGAACGACGCGGTCGGCATTCCGATCCTGATCTACAACATTCCCGGCCGGTCGGTGATCGACATGAGCGTCGACACCATGGCCCGGCTCTACGAGCTGCCGAACATCGCCGGGGTGAAGGACGCCACCGCCAACGTCGCCCGGGTCAGCCTGCAGCGCCAGGCGATGGGCGAGGACTTCATCCAGCTCTCGGGCGAGGATGCGACGGCGCTGGGCTTCATGGCGCATGGCGGCCACGGCACCATCTCGGTCTCCTCCAACGTCGCGCCGCGCCTGTGCGCCGACTTCCAGGAGGCCTGCCTGTCCGGCGACTTCCGCACCGCGCTCGCGCTCCAGGACCGGCTGATGCCGCTCCACACCCACCTCTTCGCCGAGACCAACCCGTCGCCGACGAAGTACGCGCTCGCCCGCCTCGGCCTGATGGGCGACGAGGTGCGGCTGCCGATGGTGCCGGTGGGGGAGGGCACCCGCGCCCTCGTCGACGGCGCCCTGCGCCACGCCGGCCTCACCAACGGCTGAGCCGCACCCTACATACGACGGGAGCCCCCGGGGCTCCCGTCGCCCGCTTCCCAGGACCTCCGCCGCCCGATGGCCAAGAAACCCGAGCCGAAGAACCGCGTCGTCGCCGACAACCGGAAGGCCCGCTTCAACTACGAGATCACCGACACGGTCGAGGCGGGCATCGCGCTCACGGGCACCGAGGTGAAGTCCCTGCGCGGCGGCAAGGCGACGATCGGCGAGGCCTTCGCCGGGCCGTCGGGCAACGACCTGCTGCTGTTCAACGCCTACATCCCCGAATACCTCGAGGCGAACCGCTTCAACCACGACACCAAGCGCCCCCGCCGCCTGCTGCTGCACCGGCGCCAGATCGACAAGTTCATCGGCGCGACCCAGCGCGAGGGCTACACGGTGGTGCCGTTGAAGATCTACTTCAACGAGCGCGGCCGGGCGAAGGTCGAGCTGGGGCTGGGCCGCGGCAAGAAGCTCCACGACAAGCGCGAGACCGCCAAGGAGCGCGACTGGCAGCGAGACAAGGCCCGGCTCCTGCGCGACAAGGGCTGAGCCCGGCACGGCACGAGGGCACGGCGCGCCGGTACGACACGCCGCACTGTCGCCGCCGCCGCGGCCTCCTAGCTCCCTTGGCCTTCAGGCCGGCACGGGGAGGCTCCGATGTTCGTCGAGGGAGGATGGCGTCCGTCCTGGGAGCCGCCGCCGCGCCCGCCGCAGCCCCGGCTCACCGGGCGCCAGGAGCGCACGCTGGTCTGGATCATCCTCGTCAACGTGCTGCTGTGGTTCATGGCGCCGATCGGCGGCGCGACGCTGATCCATGCCGTCCTGGCGCTGATGCGGTAGGGTCCCGCAGCCCAGCCCCGCGCCGCCCCGAATTGCCGCCCGCCCGACCCGCGTGCTAGCGCCACCGTCCACACCCCACGGACGAAGCGAAGCATCAATGGCGCGGCGCCCCCTCCTCTCCGGCGACATGCTGCCGTTGCTCACCCGGCTCTGGCGCGACTGGCTGCGGCCGCATGCCGGGACGCTCGCGGTCGTGCTGGTGCTGATCGCGGTCATCGGTGCCGCCACCGGCTTCTACCCGACCCTGATCAAGGCCGCCTTCGACGCCTTCGACGCCAAGGATGCCGGGGCGCTGGCCTACGGTCCCGTCCTGGTGATCGCGGTGACGGCGGTGCGGGGCTTCGCGCTGCTCGGCCAGACGGTGCTGACCAACCGGGTCGTCACCCGGGTCGAGGCCGACATGCAGGCGGCGCTCTACGGCCACATGATCGACCAGGACCTGGCCCAGCTCGGCCGGGAGAGCCCGGCGAGCCTCACGCAGCGCTTCACCACCGACTTCGCCTTCATCAAGGAGGCGCTGACGCGCATCTCCACCGTGCTCCTGCGCGACGTGGCGATGCTGGTGGCGCTCGTCTGCGCCATGGTGTGGATGGACCCGTGGCTGACGCTCGTCGCCGGGGTCACCGTGCCGTTCGTCGCCGGGCCGATCGCCCGGATCGGCAAGAAGCTGCGCCGGGTCTCGACATCGACGCAGGAACAGGTCGGGCTCACCGCGAGCCTGATCAGCGAGAGCCTGGCCGGCGCCCGGGTCGCCAAGACCTACGGGCTCGAGGGCTACCTCAAGGGCCGCACCCGCGACGCCCTCGACGAGGTGCGCCGGCTCAAGATGAAGGCCGCCAATGCCCGCGGCCGGCTCGACCCGCTGCTCGAGATCGGCGGCGGCCTCGCGGTCGCCGGGGTGCTGGCCTTCATCGGCCACCGTATCCTGTCGGGCGAGAAGACCGTCGGGGACTTCACCGGCTACGTTGCGGCGCTGCTGCTGGCCGCCCAGCCGGCCCGCGCGCTCGGCAACCTCAACGCCATCCTGCAGGAGGCCCTGGCCGCCTTGTCGCGCACCTTCGCGCTGATGGACGAGGCGCCGACGATCCGGGAGAAGCCCGGGGCGCCGGCGCTCGCCGTCGCCGGCGGCGAGGTCCGGTTCGAGGGGGTGCGCTTCCGCTACCGCGACGATGCCCCGGCGCTGGAGGGCATCGATCTCACCGTCCCGGCCGGACGCACCACCGCGCTCGTCGGCCGGTCGGGATCGGGCAAGTCGACGCTCCTGTCCCTGGTGCCGCGGCTCTACGACGTCACCGAGGGCCGGGTCGTCATCGACGGGCAGGACGTGCGCGACGTGACGCTGGATTCGCTGCGCCGGGCCGTCGCGGTGGTGTCGCAGGAGGTCGTCCTGTTCGACGACACCATCGCGCGAAACATCGCCTTCGGCCGCGAGGGCGCGAGCCGGGCCGAGATCGAGGCGGCCGCGCGCAACGCCGCCGCGCACGACTTCATCGCCGCCCGGTCCGAGGGGTACGAGTTCCGCGTCGGGCCGGCCGGCAACCGGCTGTCGGGCGGCGAGCGCCAGCGCATCGCGCTCGCCCGCGCCTTCCTGCGCGACGCGCCGATCCTGCTCCTCGACGAGGCGACCTCGGCGCTCGACGCCGAATCCGAGCAG
Organism: Methylobacterium sp. ap11; assembly: GCF_900110515.1. NCBI lineage: Bacteria > Pseudomonadati > Pseudomonadota > Alphaproteobacteria > Hyphomicrobiales > Methylobacteriaceae > Methylobacterium > Methylobacterium sp. ap11. The sequence continues at coordinate 154,939 of NZ_FOEB01000004.1, forward strand.
CTCGTCCAGGCGGCGCTGACCCGGCTGATGCGGGGCCGCACCACGCTCGTCATCGCCCACCGCCTCTCGACCGTGCGCGACGCCGACCTGATCGTCGCGATGGAGGCCGGCCGGGTCGCCGAGACCGGCAGCCACGCCGCCCTGATCGCCCGGGGCGGCACCTATGCGCGCCTGCACCGGCTCCAGCTCGCCGACGACCGGGAGTCCGCCGCGGCGGCGCAGGCGTCGTGAGGCCGGAGGACGGGCAAGCGCCCGCCGAGGCGCCGTCCGGACACCGCCTCGCCGAGGGGGTCGCCTTCGCGCTCCTCGCCGTCAGCCTGTGGGGCGGCTGGTTCGTCATCACCCGCCGCGCGGTGGGGGCGGGGGGCGTGCTCGGCCCCGCCGACCTCGTGGCGCTCCGCTTCGGCATCGGCGGCCTCGTGCTGCTGCCGGTGCTGCTGCTGCGCCTGCGCGGCCTGCGGCCCGACCGCAAGACCGTTCTCGACGGGACGGTGCTGTTCGTCGCCCAGGGCGCGCCGTTCGCGCTGCTGATCTCGACCGCCCTGCGCTTCGCCCCCGCGGGCCACGGGGCGGCGTTGACGCCCGGCACGATGCCTCTCTTCGCCGCGCTCCTCGGTGCGCTGGTGCTGCGCGACCGGCCGGGACGCCTGGCGCTGGCCGGTCTCGGGCTGATCGCCGCCGGGGCGCTCACCCTGGCGGGCGGGTTTCGCGATGCCGACGAGCTCCTCGGCTACGCCATCTTCCTGACCGCGGCGCTGATCTGGGCCGCCGGCACGGTGCGGATGCGCCGCTCGGGCCTGTCGGCCATCGACGCCACGGCGCTGATCTGCGTCAGCTCGCTTCTCACCTACATCCCGGTCTACCTGCTCTCGGGCGTGTCGCGGCTCGCGCAGGCGCCGATGGCGGAGGTCGCGATCCAGGCCCTCTACCAGGGGGTGCTGGTGAGCGTGGTGGCGCTCATCGCCTTCAACCGCTCGCTGGCGCTGATCGGCCGGCGCACCCCGGCCTTCACGGCCTTGGTGCCGGTGATCGCGACGCTCCTGGCGATTCCGGTGCTCGGGGAGGTGCCGGACCCGCTCCATGTCGGCGCCATCCTGGCGATCGGCGCGGGCGTGCTGCTGACGACGCGGGGGTGAGCCTCACTCCCGCCGCAGCAGGCGGTCCACCAGCAGGTCCGACCACACCCCGGTGCGGAAGTCGCGCTTGAGCGCCTCGGGATCGTAGTGGTGCTCGACCCAGTCGAGGAAGCTCAGGCCCTTCGGCTCGCCCTCGGTGAGGTAGCGCTCGAAGAACGCGTCGAGGATGCCGGTCTTGGCGAAGCGGAAATGGCCGAACTTCGCCGAGAGCTGGCGCGCCGCCTCGCGCACCGGCCGGCCCTCGTGCAGGATCAGGTAGAGGGCGGCGGCCAGCCCCGCCCGGTCGGCGCCGGACTTGCAGTGCAGCACCGCCGGATAGGCGAGGCCGGCGAAGAAGTCCCTGGCGGCCAGCAGCGTCGCCCTGTCGGGCGCCTCGCGCGAGCGCATCACGAACTCGACCAGCGCCAGCCCCTCGCGCTCGCAGGCCTCGCGCTGGAGCTGCCAGGAGCCGTGCTCGCGCCCGCCGCGCAGCGAGATGATGGTGCGCACGCCCTGGCGCCGGAACCAGGCGAGGTCGTGCGGGCCGGGCTGGGCCGAGCGCCAGACCATCCCGCGGCCGATCCGGTGGCGGTTGAGATAGGCCAGGCGGAACACGCCGTGATCGACGAGCAGCATGTTCGCCCAGGCGCGCAGGCGCCCGCCCGGTCCGGCGATCGGCTGCTCCCAGCGGGCGATCCGGGCCATGCGGCGGGCGTAGCGGGTCTCGGGCGGGAGGAAGCGGTTGAGCACGAAGGGACGGGCGCCTGGCTGGGACGGGAGAACGCGATTCGCGTGGAGGACAGTAGGCCGCTCTACCAGCCGCGTGACCCGGCCGCAACGACCGGCCGTTCGATGAGCCGGCGCACGAGCGTGGCATTGCGCTTGCGAAGTCTCCCCCGCATCGTGGGGACGCGATCCGTCGGCTAACAATCGAGGGGGTAGACCGTGAGCACTCAGGTCGTCAGCATGCGCAGGGCCCGGGAGCAGGATGCCGGGATGCTGTCGGAGATCTTCGACGCCGCGTGGCGCGAGGCCTACCAGGGCATCATCCCGGGCGTCGCCCTCGACCGGATGCTCGCCCGGCGCGGACCGCGCTGGTGGCGCTCCACCATCGGGCGCAGCCGGCCGCTGGTGGTGCTGGAGATCGGCGAGAGCGTGATCGGCTACGTGTCCTACGGGCGTTGCCGCGACCGGGCCCTCAAGGCCGAGGGCGAGATCGACGAGATCTACCTGGCGCCGAACTACCAGGGCCTCGGCTACGGCACCCGCCTGTTCCGGGCGGTGCGCAACGACCTCGCCGACCGGGACGTGCGCCGGATCGCCGTCTGGTCGCTCGCCGAGAACGACCGGGCGCGGGACTTCTACGAGCGGATGGGCGGGCGCGTCGTCGCCGAGGCCTGCGACCGGATCGCCGGCGCCGACCTGCCCAAGGTCGCCTACCTGTTCGGTTGAGGGCCGGGGCGGGAGGCATCCTGCCTCCCGTTTGGTCGCCGGCGCGCCGTCATCTGCTCAACGCGTGCTCATCGGCAGCAAACGGACCGTCCACGCCGGTTTTCGCGCGAAGCGTGGCCGGACGGGACCTTGTCCTCGACTGTCATGGTCACCGTGGCGCGCAGGCGCTTGTGCCGGCGCCTGCGGCCCTCTAAGGACCGCGCCATTCAGGGGCGCGTCCGCCCTTGCAGGGAGTTCGCTCATGCGCCTCGACGCCATCTCCATCGGCAAGAACCCGCCCGAGGACGTCAACGTCGTCATCGAGGTCCCGGTCGGCGGCGAGCCGATCAAGTACGAGATGGACAAGGAGGCCGGGACGCTGATCGTCGACCGGTTCCTCTACACCGCGATGCACTACCCGGGGAACTACGGCTTCATTCCCCACACCCTGTCGGGCGACGGCGACCCGTGCGACGTGCTCGTCGCCAACACCCGGGCGATCGTCCCCGGCGCCGTGATGAGCGTGCGCCCGGTCGGCGTGCTGGTGATGGAGGACAATGCCGGCGAGGACGAGAAGATCATCGCCGTCCCGTCGCGCAACCTGACCAAGCGCTACGACCGGATCGAGAACTACACCGACCTGCCCGACATCACGATCCACCAGATCCAGCACTTCTTCGAGCACTACAAGGATCTCGAGCCCGGCAAGTGGGTGAAGATCGTGCGCTGGGGCGACAAGGCCGAGGCACAGCGCCTGATCCTCGAGGGCATCGAGCGCGCCAAGAAGGCGTGACGCCGGCGCGGGCGCCGACCGCGCCCGCCTCGCCCCTGGCGGGCCGCCACGCGACCCCTCCCTCCTGTGCGGGGGGAGGGTTTCTGCGTACCGACCGGCGCGGATCACGTCCCCGGTCGAGGCGCCGTCCTCAGACCGCCCGCGCCTGCGCGGCGCGCGGCTTCTTCACCGCATCGTTGTAGGGCGCGTTGTAGGCCCGGCGCACCGAGGCCCAGTAGGCCTCGCGCTCGTGGGCCGGGAGGCGGCCGAGCGCGGCATTGAGCGCGGCCTCGCCGGCGGCTTCCAGCCCGCGCAGCTGGTCCGGGGTGACGTCGTGAACGGTGGTCATCGTGAAGGGGTCCCGAGCCCGGTTGGGTTCGAGCGCCACCATGCCACAAGCGCTGCCGTTCCGCACGTCCGACCCTGGTCGTACCGGGAGGCCGCGCTACGGCTGTCCCCGCTGTTTCGGTGTCCTGCCCGAGGACGGGCGCCTCCTCAGCGCCCGGCTCGCTCGCCGGCTCCCTTGGCGGCTTCCTTGCCGGTCAGGAACGGGTTGCGGTCGGCGGCGCGGGTCGCGCTCGGCGGCAGGGCGTCGGCCTCCGGCGTCCCGCCCCAGGCGGGAAGGGAGGAACCGGAGCGGATATCGGGCCGCTTGTGCCATCCGTAGCCGGCATTGATGCCGGCGTAGAAGCCGGTGAAATCCTCGGCCGCGGCACGGCCCGGCAGGGCCAGGACCGCCAGGAATCCGAGCAGCGCGAGCCCCGCCGGGACGACGCGCAAACGGAAAGGAGCGGTGGCCATGGGCCACCGCTCCGTCCGTATCAGTCGATCATCCGTGCTGGAATGCACCGAGGATCAGTCGACGCTGATGCTCTGAGCCTCGCGGCCCTTCATGCCCTCGACCACGCCCATGGTTACGGGCTGGCCCTCGGCGAGGGACTCGAGGCCGGCGCGGGCGAGCGCCGAGCGGTGGATGAAGACATCCTTGCCGCCGTCGTTCACCGACACGAAGCCGAAGCCCTTGGCGGGATCGTACCACTTCACGGTGCCGGTCATCTCGGTCGAGGGACCGGAGGCGAAGCGGCCACCGCCGCCGGCGCCACGCTCGGGACGGTCGCCGTAGCCACCACCACCGAAACCGCCGCCGCCGAAGCCGCCGCTGCGCGGCGGACGGGGATCGCGACGGACCGGGGCCTCGGCCGTGCTGGTGTCCACGCTGGTGATGTTGGTCACCTGCGGGCCCTTCTGGCCCTGCGCGGTCTGCACGCTCAGGCGGGTGCCCGGCATCAGATCGGCGTGGCCGGCCGCCTCGACGGCGCGAATGTGGAGGAAGGCGTCGCCCGAGCCGTCGCCGAGCTCGACGAAGCCGAAGCCCTTCTCCTTGTTGAACCACTTGACCGTCGCGTCACGCTCCGGCCCCGAGGGGGCAGCGCTGCGCGGGCCGCCGCGGTCGAAGCCACCGCCGCCGCCGCCGAAGCCGCCGCCGCCGTAACCACCACCACCGCCGCCACCGTAGCCGCCGCCACCACCGCCGCCGCCATAGCCACCGCCGTAGCTGCTGCCCTGCGGGGCCTGGTCAGGCCACCGCGGCTCGCCACCACCCTCGTCGAAGCCGCGACGGCGCGGCTCCCTGAAATCACGACCACGTCCCATTAGAAGCTCGCCAAAACGTAAAAACCGCCGACCACCCTTGTACCCCGGTGCGTTCTGTACCTGACAGCGGACGCCTCGAGATCGTTCCATTCCCGGTTGCGGTGACCAAGATGACCGCCACACTCCTGACGCAACTCAGACCGTCCCGCAAGGCGGATCTGCCACGTGTGGCGATGACGAGGGACACTTTCTCACGTCGCGAAGCGGATTGACAGCCCGATTCGCACCCTTTTCCGCGTGTCGTTGACGCATCACTGTGACATGCATGCACCCGCCGCGGCGATGCCGGAACGGGTGCCCGAGGGGCATCCGGGACCCGGGATCGCGGGCGGCGCGTTGCGCCACCGACCCCGCCCGACCGATTCGCCTCCCGTCGATCGGCCCGGCCACCCCGCTCCTTCGTCGAGGTCCCGATGCCGGCCACTCCGTTCCGTCCCTCGCGCCGCCACGCCGATCTCGGGCCCGACTTCTACGACGTCGTGGCGGCCGCCCGCTTCCCGGCCCACATCCTGCGCCACCGCAACCGGCCCTGGGCGGCGCGGGTGGGGCTCGATTCGCTCACCGACGAGGAGTGGGTCGCGCATTTCGGCCGCTTCGCGCCGCTGCCCGGCAGCTTTCCCGAGCCGCTGGCCCTGCGCTACCACGGCCACCAGTTCCGCAACTACAACCCCGAGATCGGCGACGGCCGCGGCTTCCTGTTCGCGCAACTCCACGATCTCGCCGACGGGCGCCTGCTCGACCTCGCCACCAAGGGCAGCGGGCGCACCCCCTGGTCGCGCACCGCCGACGGCCGCCTGACCCTGAAGGGCGGGGTGCGCGAGGTGCTGGCCACCACGATGCTGGAGGCGCTCGGCGTCGAGACATCGAAGTCGTTCAGCCTGATCGAGACCGGGGAGGCGCTTATACGCGGCGACGAGCCGTCGCCGACGCGATCGGCGGTGCTGGTGCGGCTCAGCCACTCGCACATCCGCATCGGCACGTTCCAGCGCTTCCGCGCCTACGACGACCGGGACAACCTGCTGCGCCTGCTCGACCACGCGGTCGCGACCTACCGGCCGGAGGCGTGGCGCGACGACCCGGCCGACCGGGCGGCGGCCTTCCTCGCCGACGTCTGCCGGCGCGTCGCCCGGATGGGCGCGCAATGGATGGCGGCGGGGTTCGTCCACGGGGTGCTCAACACCGACAACATCAACGTGACCGGCGAGAGCTTCGATTACGGTCCGTGGCGCTTCGCGCCGGTCAACGACCCGGCCTTCACCGCCGCCTATTTCGACGAGTACGGCCTCTACGCCTTCGGGCGCCAGCCGGAGGCCCTGGGCTGGAACCTCGCGCGGCTCGCCGAGTGCCTGCTGCCGCTCTCCGACGAGGCGAGGCTCGGCGCGGCCATGGACGTCTACGGCCCGGCGCTGCAGGAGGCCTTCGCGGAGGCGATCCTGCGCCGGCTCGGCCTCGCGATGCCGGCGGACGAGGCGGCGATGCACGCCCTCGTGGGCGCGTTCTGGGCCTTCCTGCAGACGAGCCGGGCGCCGTTCGAGCAGGTCTTCTTCGACTGGTACGGCGGCCTGGCGAGCCAGGACCGCGCCGCCCGCAGCCCGGCCGCCGCGCACTACGCCGGCGAGGGTTTTTCGCGGGTGCGCCAAGCGCTCGGCGCCCTCTCGCCCGATCCGGCGGCCCGGCTCGACCATCCGTATTTCGCGCAGGCCACGCCGTGCACGATGCTGATCGACGAGGTCGAGGCCCTGTGGGCGCCGATCGCGGAGGGCGACGACTGGTCGGCCTACCACGCCAAGCTCGCGGCGATCGACGCCATGGCGGGGGCCTACGGCACTCGGCCGGCGGCGCCCTGAGGACCGGCGCCGGCATTCGTGCCGGGTCCGGGGTCCGGACCGCGCAGGCCGACGCCGCGGAAGAGGTGGCGGCCGAGCGGATCCATGCGGTAGCCGGTGACCTCCCGGCGCGCCGCCACGAACACCGCCGAATGGGCGATCGGCACCCACGGCACCTCGCGCCGCACGATTCCCTGCGCCTCCCGGTAGAGCGCGGCCCGGGCCTCCTGGTCCGGCAGGCGCCGGGCCCGGGTCACCAGGGAATCGAAGGCGGGGTCGCACCAGCGGGCGACGTTGCTGCCGCCGGGCCGGGCCGGCGCGCAGGCGAGCAGGACACCCAGGAAGTTGTCGGGGTCGCCGTTGTCGGCGGTCCAGCCGAACAGGGCCATCGCCGGCACGCCGGCCAGCATCTTGGCCCGGTAGGCGGCCCACTCGTCGGTGACGAGCCGCAGCCGCACGCCGATCCGGGCGAGGTCGGCCTGGATCATGTCGGCGACGCGCCGGCCGTTCGGGTTGTAGGCCCGGCTCACCGGCGGGTACCACAGCTCGGCCTCGAAGCCGGAGGGGAAGCCGGCCTCGGCCAGCAGCCTCTGGGCCGCCGGCCGGTCGAGGGGCGGGTCGGCGAGGCCGGGATCGTGCCCCCACAGGTTCGGCGGCAGGGGCGAGCGGGCGACCGTGCCGCCCGGCCCGTACACGCCCGCGACGATCGCCGCCTTGTCGATCGCCATCGCGACGGCCCGGCGCACCCGCAGGTCGTCGAAGGGCGGGCGCGTGACGTTGAGGGCGAGGTAGCCGACGTTCAGCTCCTCCTCGCGCATCAGGGTCAGTCCCGGATCGGCCATTATCGCGTCGAGGTCGGCCGGGTTGGGGAACGGCATCAGGTGGCATTCGCCGGCCCGGACCTTGGCGAGCCGCACCGCCGCGTTCGGGGTGATCGAGAAGACCAGGCTGTCGACGGGCGGACGCCCGCCCCAATGGTCCGGGAAGGCGCGGTAGCGCAGGGCCACGTCGGGCTGGAACGCCACGAAGCTGAAGGGTCCGGTGCCGATCGGCTCGCGGTCGAAGCGCTCCGCCTCGCCGGCCGCCGCGAGGAATGCCGCGTATTCCGCCGATTGCACGGCGCCGAGCGTCATGGCGATGTTCGGCAGGAAGGTCGCGTCGGCCTCGCGCAGGCGCACCCGCACCGTGCGGGCATCCACGGCCTCCACCGCCTCGATCAGCTCGGGCAGGCCGAGATCGCGGAAATAGGCGTATTGCCCGCCCGAGACGCGGTGGAACGGGTGGTCGTCCCGCCACTGCCGGGAGAGCGAGAACACCACGTCCTCGGCGGCAAGCGGCCGGGTCGGCCGGAACCGGGCGTTGCCGTGGAAGGGCACGCCGGCGCGCAGGGCGAAGGTGTAGCTGCGCCCGTCCGGCGAGACCGTCCAGGATTCGGCGAGGCTCGGGCGGATCGTGGTGGTGCCGGGCTCGAACGCCACCAAGGTGTCGAAGACCGGCCAGGCCGCGTCCATCCCGGTCGTCGTGGTGACGATCTGCGGGTTGAGCGATTCCGGGTTGCCCTCGGAGCAGAAGACCAGCGTTCGGGCCGCGGCGGGCGCGGCGAGGAGCAGGAGGGCGGCGCATCCGGCCGCCCGGCGAAGAATCGCCGCGCGCGGGCCGCGTCCGTTTCGTCGATCGGTCACGGGCATCATCCCTCGCAAGCGGCGGCCCGCCGTCCTGTCAGTTCATTCCGGCCAGTACACACCGAACGGCGAAACTTCGGAAGTGTCGCGCGGCGGCTTTACTCCTGAAGAAGCGCCGTGGGGCGGGCCTGCACTTGCCCGGAGCATGGGCCCGCGGCGCCCTGCCCGGAGCAGCGTCCGATCGCGCGGCTACCGGGCCCCGCTCTAAATACTTGATCTTGCTACATTCTCTTTCGCCGATCCGGCGCCCGCTTCGTCGGACAGCGATCGAGCGGCCGGTGCGGCTTCCGGCGCAAGGCGGGCCGGGAACTCGACCCGCACCACGGTGCCGCGTCCGGGCTCGCTCTCCACGGCGATGCGGCCCTGGAGCTGCGCGGTGACGAGGTTGTAGACGATGTGCAGGCCGAGCCCCGAGCTGCCGCGGTGGCGGGCGGTGGTGAAGAACGGGTCGAAGATCCGCTCCCGGTCCGCGGCCGCGATGCCCCCGCCGTCGTCGCGCACCTCGAGGCGCAGCCAGGGCTCGTCGCGCGTGCCGTCGCGGGAGAGGGCCACGACGATGCGGCCCGGGGCATCTGCCGGGAAGGCATGGACCACCGCGTTCTTGACGAGGTTGGTGATGACCTGGGCGAGCGCGCCCGGATAGGTGTCGACCTCGATCTCGCCCTCGTCGAGGTCGATCTCGAGATCGAGGCCGTGGCCGCCGCGGCGCAGGAGCGGCCCGAGGCTGCGCAGCAGCTCGGCGAGCCAGGCGCGCAGGAGGAAGCGGCGGTGCTCGTCGCTCACCCGGTCGACCGCGACCTGCTTGAAGCTCTGGACGAGGTCCGCCGCCCGGGTGAGGTTGGCGGTGAGCAGGTGCGAGCCCTCCCGCATCCGGTCGACGAAGCGGGTCAGGCGCGAGCGCGAGAGCTGGCCCGCCGCGGCGAGCGCGCCGAAATCCCGCGCCTCGTCCCCCACCAGGGTGGCGGTGGTGAGCGCGATGCCGAGCGGCGTGTTGATCTCGTGCGCCACCCCGGCGACGAGCTGGCCGAGCGAGGCGAGCTTCTCGGCCTGGATCAGGTCGGACTGGGTCTGGCGCAGTTCGGCGAGGGTCCGGTCGGCCTCCTCCTTGGCCCGCCGCAGCGCGCGCTCGCGCCGGCCGATCTCGTAGACGAACATCGCGGTGGCGCGCGCCATGTCGCCGAGCTCGTCGCGGCGGCGCTCGACCTCGCCGGCAAGGACCCCGCCGGCAAGAACCCCGCCGGCAAGTACCCCGCTGCCGAGCACCCGCCCGCCCGGATCGGCGGCGAGGGACAGCATGCTGCGCTGGAGCTGGCGCAGGGGCCCGGTGATCGAGGCGGCCGCCGCGAGGCCCACCGTCGAGCCGAGAACCAGGCCGGCCCCGGCGCCGATCACCAGGACGCGCACCAGGAAGGCGCCGAGGCGGTCGGCATCGTCGATGAAGACCTGGTTGAGGCTGCGGGCGGTCTCGCCGATCACCGCGGCAAGGCCGTCCATCGCCGCCAGGCCCTCGTTCTGCCGCCGCAGGCCCTCGACCGTGGTGCCGAGGCGCTCGCGCCAGCCGTCGATCGCTTCGATCATCTCGCCCTGGATCAGCGGCGAGATCGGCAGGGCGGCGGCGGTCTCGGACAGACGCCGCCCGTCCTCCAGCATCGCGGCCGCCGCCGGGATGTCGCGCCGGCGCAGGGCTTCGGCGGTGCGCTGGCCGAGCTTGAGGGTGGCGAGCGCGATGTTCTGCGTCGCCTGCTCGGTCTCGTTGGCACGGACCGCGTAGGCGAGGAGCTGCGTGACCTCGTCGTGCAGGGAGCGCTGGGCCGAGCCGTCGATCTTGAGGATCCGCTCGCACCACTCGTCGAGGACGTTGACCGGCGAGGGCAGGAACGCGGGCGAAGGCGGGGAGGCGCGCTCCGGGGCCGGTCCGCCGAGGACGACGAAGCGCGGCTCCTCGGTCTCGCGCCAAGCCTCGTAGGCGGCGGTGAGGATCAGGAGCTCCTCGGCTTCGGCCGGGCGCCGGTCGTCCTTGAGCGCGAGCGCGAGGTCGCGGGCGGCGTTGCGGACCTGGACCATCGCGGCCCGGACCGCCGGCAGGCCGGCGCTCCCTCCGCGCAGGGCCTCGATCTCGGCCTGCGCCACCAGGGCCCGCAGGGCGTTGACGGCACCCAGCACGTCGCGGACCTGGCGTAGGGTCGCGGCCTTGTCGGTCAGGGAGGCGACGAGGTCGGCGTTGGCGGCGCGCTGGCGGTCGCGGGCCTGGTCGGCGAGGCCCACCAGGGCGTCGGCGCGGGCGGCCATCTCGGCGATGAGCCCGTCATTCTCCCGGGTGATCCGCACAAGCGCCTGCATCTGGTCGATCGAATCCTTCAGGGCGGCCCGGGCCGCCTCGATCCGGGCGGCCTGGTCGGGCGTGCGGGCGTAGCGGCGCAGGTCGTCGAGGGAGCCGGCGGATTCGGCGGTCAGCCGGGCGAAGCGCTCGGCATGGTCGGTGCGCTCGACCGGGCGCGCCGCCAAGAACTCGTCGCGCACCGTCATCGACAGGGTCAGGGTGCGGTAGATCGCGCCGGCCAGCACCGCCCCGTCGCGCGCCGTTCCGGCCTGGGCCAGGAGGAGCCAGCCGGCGAGCGCGATCAGGGCCGCGATGGTGATCGGCAGGCCGCCGACCAGGAAGATCTTGTGGCCGACGCGCATCCTGGCCCCGCTCCGCCGCGGGCGACGACTATGCATCAATTCTCGGGCGTCGCCAGGACCCGCGCGGCCCGGATCGTGGCGTGCCCCGGACGGTGGCCCGCGACCGGGCCATCCGCGGGCTCGCAGTCCTCGGGCGGGTCCGTGCGGGCCGGACGGCGCGCGGGAGGGCGGGCGGGACGGCGTGCGATCCTGCCCTCCGGCGGGACGCCGATCAGCGCGCGCAGGTCGCCGAGCCGCTCGGGGTCGCCGTCGAGGAGCGCGGTTAGGCGATCGGCGCTGAAATCCGGCATCGGGACCTCCCGCGGCTGGGGCTGAGGGTGGCGCGCGCGGATGCTGAGGGACACCGCATCACCCGACCGAGACCCGGTTCGGCCGCCGGGCCGGAGCGGCGGGACGCTGCTCCTCGATCACCCGCACCGGCCGGCGGGGTGCGCCGTCCCGGGCGGGGGTCTCGGAGGACAGGCAGGCGCCGGGGACGTAGGGCCAGGCGGCACCGGCGCAGGCCGGATCGACGGCGGGCACCGTGGAGACCGGGACCGCCGCAGGGACGGCCTCCACCGGGCGCGGCATCGCCGTCTTCGTCGTCTCCACGATGCCGGCCGTCAGCAACGCACTCACCAGGATCATCCGCGCCACGATCATCGTCGCCTCCACCGCCGCCCTTTGTCTCCGGGCTCTTGTGACGGGGGGTATAGGCGCGACGCGTGTCGTGGATTTTGCGTCGCGGGGCCATTCCGGCCGCTTCGACGCCAATCATGTTTCGTCCGCGCCATCGGACGAAACATTCGCCGGTGCGCAACCGCAAAACGAAAGTCCCCCGCTCGACAAAGAGCGGGGGACGAAACCTTCAGCGAAAGTGGTCGATCACTCGGCAACCGTCACAGGCAACGGTCGCCCGGAGGCCGTCACTCGGCGGCGGTCTGCTCGGCGGTGAAGTGGCCGCACCAATCCTGCCCGGCGACGACCGGCCACAGGCCGTGGCCCTGCGGGTCCGGCTGGCTCACCGGCGGGTTGAAGCGGCACAGGCCGGCATCGGCCGAGGCGGCGGCGCCGTTGAGCTTGTGGTCGTCGAAGTAGCGGCAGCTGTTGCAGGCCGCGCCCTGGGTGGTCGCCATGGTGGTGTCTCCCGGTCGTGGGCCGCCTCTGGCCCGGTCAGTTGCTAATTAGAACAACTAAAAACTGATGGCAAGGGGGTGAGGTGCGGTGCTCCCCGGCGGCCGAGGGGCGCGACCGCTCCGCCTCGCGCCTCGGCGCGGGACGCGGGCTCCGCTCGAAGGACGGGCGAGACGGTGTCGAGAGGGGAGAAGGACCGGCGACCGGCGCCGACCGCGCGGATGCGCCGGGTGGCCCGGGGACGCCGCATGGCGAGACGAAGTACCGGTCCAGCCCACGATGTCGCTCCCGGAGGCTCGATTCGCCCTGCGAACGGCGGCTGCCGAGACAGACGGCGAGGGACGATGGAGCGTCCGACGCCCCGCCGCCAGCGGGAGGCGGCGCTGCACCGAAGCGCCGGACGAGAGGGATCGCCATCCATGCCTGGACACTCGACGCCCATTTATGACGGGTTTTACTACAAAATAACAGGTATATATCTCTATATATCGATTTCAAATTATAATTGCCTAACAAATATTGCCTTTTATGTGAAATATATCCAGAATATGTACGGGTTTTTCTATTTTGTTAGCGCATAATTTTGCGCCCAGATGGCCGCAAGTATATTTTTGTTAGTTCTTGAGTATTTTGTTAGCGCTACCGTACAGACGGCGCATTCCGTCAGTTCAAATGTGGTGATTCTGCCACATTCGGGCAGCAAGGCTTCCAAGGCCGCTTGTTAGATCTTGAGAACGATTGATCAACTCGGCCGTATGAAAGATTGTTCCGACCGCACCAAACGAAGTCAGGTGTGGTTCGGCCATGTCCCTGCGGCGGTCGAATCTTCGGGGGCATAAGAGGGACATGGTCTCGAGGCCGAAAAGGTCTTCGGAACAGAGTCGTTCACCCCAATCGGGTCCGAAATCTTGGAGGTCTCCATGAAGCTCTTTAAGAGCCTTCTGCTCGGTTCGGCTGCTGGCCTGACCGTCGTTGCCGGTGCGCACGCCGCCGATCTGCCGATCAAGAAGGCTGCGCCCGTCGAGTACGTCCGCGTCTGCTCCACGCACGGCGCCGGCTTCTTCTACATCCCGGGTACCGACACCTGCCTGCGCGTCTCGGGCCGCGCCCGGTTCCAGGCCACCTACCTGCAGGCCTACAGCCGCGCCGGTGACCTGACCGGCTACCAGGGCCTCGGCCGTCTGAACCTCGATGCCCGCACGGCGACCGGCTACGGCACCCTGCGCGCCTTCGTGCGCTTCGACCTCGCCTACGGCACCGGTCCGTTCCTCGCGTCCGGCACGCAGCGTCTCGCCGGCACCGGCTTCCCGGGCCAGGGCGTCGACACCTTCGGCCGCTCCATCACCACGGTGAACGTCGACAAGGCCTTCATCCAGTTCGCCGGCTTCACCGCCGGTCGCGCGGCCTCGTTCTTCGACTTCTACGCCCACGACCTCGAGTTCGTGGCGTCGTCGCTCGGCTCCGACATCTCCTCGACCAACCTGCTCGCCTACACCGCCACCTTCGGGAACGGCTTCTCGGCGACGCTGTCGGTCGAAGACCCGCTGCTGCGCAAGACCCCGATCTTCGGCAGCGGCACCGCTGGCGGCAACTTCGTCAACTACCAGGTGTTCACCGCCGGCGCTGGCAACTTCGCCCCGGTTCTCGGCACGAACGCCTTCGGCCAGCCGGTCATCGCCGACTACGACGTCGTCCAGCGCCAGCGCATGCCCGACTTCGTCGGCGCGCTCCGCTACGACGCGGCCTGGGGTTCGGCGCAGGTCTCGGCCGCCGTGCACGAGCTCAACACCGGCAACGCCTCGCAGGTCCGCAGCTTCGGCGGCTTCTCGACCGTCGGCGGCGTCGCTCCGCGTCCGACCACCGAGTACGGCTGGGCGGTCCAGGGCGGCCTGAAGATCAACCTGCCGTTCATCGCCGCCGGCGACCTGCTCTACCTGCAGGGTTCGTACGGCGAGGGCGCGCTGCGCTACACCGGCTACAACTCCTGGCTCGGCGGCTACACCGCTTCGGCCTCGCTCGCCACCGGCACCACGCTCGCCACCTCGCTCGTCGATGCGGTCGTGAACCCGGTCAACGGCAAGCTCGACCTGTCGACCTCGTGGACCGTCTCGGCGGCCTACCTGCACTACTGGGCGCCGGAGTGGCGTTCGTCGGTGTTCGGCAGCTACGGCGAAGTCGCCTATGGCAAGGCCAGCCGCGCCAACCTGGGTCTCGTGAACCAGCTCGGCGGCTTCAACACCTCGACCCTGCCGAGCCCGTTCGCGGCCGGTTACGGCTTCTCGAGCGTGCTGCGCGACACCAACCAGGTGGTCGCGGGTGCCAGCATCATCTGGTCGCCGGTGCGTGACCTCGACATCGGCCTCGAGGGCAACTACGCCCGCCTCGCGCTGCAGAGCGGCCGCGTGATCGACCAGAACAAGGCCCCGGGCCTCGGCGGCGCCAACGTCGCCGGCGTGGTGAACGGCGTGCCGGTCACGGCGGCGGGCGTCGCCCTGCCGACCACCAGCGCGACCGACACGTTCCAGATCCGCATGCGCGTCCAGCGCGACTTCTAAGACCAGTCTTAGTCGAATGGGGGGTCCCGGCGCGAGCCGGGGCCCCTTTTTTTGTGCCCGAACGTCGACACAAGAAAAAAGGCGCACTCGGAGAGTGCGCCTTGCAGGTGCCCTGGGTCTCGAAACTCAGGATGCTCAACATATAACAGGACGATCAGGTCGATTCAACTATCGGCGCCACATTTTCTCGAAGGCGCAAATAAAAATCGCCGGCTGCTTGGGTGCCGGCAAGATTCCTCGGGAGCGGCCAAGATCCCTCGGGAACGGCCAAGTTTCCTCGAGAAAGGAGAGGCGCCGGGCGGGCGACGGCCGCCCGAGGGTGCGACCGGCTGCGCCCCGCCTGATCCCGGCCCTTCGCCGCGCCTGCGCGGGCGGGCGCGGATCCTCAGGCCTTCTGCTCCTTCAGGCGGCGGACGCACTTGCTGTAATATTGCGGCCAGCGTGGCCCCTGCGCCGCCTTCTCGGACGGCGCGAGGGCGCGCCACTCGGCACCGCACTTGCGCTGGCGCTCGCGGGCGGCGAGGGCGCGGATGCCGGGCTCGCGGCGGGGCGCCGCTTCGGCGCCCGGACCGGTCTGGCTGAGGGCGGCCGCGGGCGCGGCGACGACCAGGACCGCCAGGGTGGCACGGAGGAGGGCAGGGCGGAGTCGGGCGGGGTTCACAGCGAAGGTCATGTCGGGGCTCGCGGGAAGGACAGGCGGTGCGGACCGCGGATCGACGCGCCGCGAAACCGAGACTGCCACAACCTGACGTAAGGGCAAGAGGGCAGGGCGGTTGCGCCGGCCCGTCGCGCGCCCCGGGAGCGGCCCGGTCGGACGATCGGCCTTCGGGGAAAACAGCCCTGCATGACCGCCGGTTGAGACAACCTTCACCCTGTACAGCGCAGGCCCGGCCCTGTTTACCTGACGGGGAAGCCCGATGCGCGACGGACGCGACCCGTCCCCGCCGTGCGAGAAGGACCAGCCGCATGTCGGCCGTGACGACGCCGCCGATCGACCTCTATTACTGGACGACGCCGAACGGCTGGAAAGCCTCGATCATGCTCGAGGAATGCGGCCTGCCGTACCGGATGATCCCGGTCAACATCGGCAAGGGCGCCCAGACGGCCCCGGAGTTCCTGGCGGTGGCCCCGCTCGGCAAGATCCCGGTCATCGTCGATCCGGACGGGCCCGGGGGCACACCGATCACGGTGTTCGAATCGAACGCGATCCTGCAGTATCTCGGCCGCAAGACCGGGCTCCTCTACCCCGCCGAGGAACGGGCCCGCATCGCGGTCGACATCTGGCTGTCCTGGCAGGCGGCGAATTTCGGCCCGACCCTGGGCCAGACCCATCATTTCCGCATCTACGCCTCGGACAAGATCCCGTACGCGATCGAGCGCTTCACGGCCGCGACGACGAAGCTCTACGCCGCCCTCGACGCCCAGCTCGGCCGCCACGCCCACGTCGCCGGCGAGGCGTACAGCATCGCCGACATCGCGATCCTGCCCTGGGCCAAGATGTGGGAGCGCCAGGGCCAGGACATCGCCGATTTTCCGAACGTCGCCGCCTGGATCGAGCGGCTGAAGGCCCGCCCGGCGGTCCAGCGCGGGTTCCGGCTCAAGCCGGACGCCGACGAGCCGCCGGGGACCGGACCCCGCGGCTGAGACGCGGGCTTGTCCCTCGGCGGGCTGATTACTCGGCAGGCTTGGTGGCCGGCTTCGCCTTGGCGGACGCCGGGGCGACCTGGGCGAATTCCTCGGGCGCCTTGGTCCAGGTCTGCGAGCCGCACAGGATCTTCAGCATGCAACCCGAGATCGCGAGCTCGCTGGCGCTCTCGCGGCTGACCGAGACGTCGTAGATCTTGCCTTCCTCGGCATTGTAGATCTGGCCCTTGTAGCCGCCGTCCTCGGGCTTCAGCCCGTCCATCAGCGTGAGGCCGATCACCGGGCGGCTGCGCTTCTTCGGGTCGGGATTCTTGATGTCGGTGCGCGGCTGGCCCTGGTCGTTCAGCGGCGTCTTCAGCCACACGACCTTGCCGCAGGCATGGGCGGCACCCGGGCCGCACTTCTCGATCTTGATCTTGGCCCGGCCGTCCTCGGTGAGCCAGGTGCCCGACGGATCGCCGGCGGCGGCCGCGGCGGTGACGCCGGCCGAGAGCAGGGAGGCGGCGAGGGTCGGGATCAGGATCGAGCGCATGCAGGAAGCTCCTGGCTGTCCGCCACGGCAGCCCGGACGGGCCTGCGCGGGGCGGAAGGGGCGAGGGACGCCGCCGCGGACGAGCCGGGCAGCGTGGCCGAAAGGTCACGTCGAAGCCAGGAAGCACGAGCTTTGGGGCGATTTTTCGGCCGCGTTGCGGCAAGGTCTCAATGGGTGGCTCGGCGGGCCGCCGCGTCACCTTCCGTGCTTGAGGGGCGCCGGGCCCGCGGCTATAAGCCCGGCGCCGGGCGTCCGCATGGCCCCGGCGCGCGGGCGCTCGCGCCCGGCTCACGCCGGACCGTCAGGGTCCGGTGCCGCGCGGCCTCCCACCGCCCCCGCCACCGCTTTTCTTCTGAACGGACCGTCCCATGGCCACCGAGCGCACCTTCTCCATCCTGAAGCCCGACGCCACCGCCCGGAACCTCACCGGCGCGGTCAACGCCGTGATCGAGGAGGCGGGCCTGCGCATCGTCGCCCAGCGCCGCATCCGCATGTCGGACGCCCAGGCCAAGAAGTTCTACGAGGTCCACGCCGAGCGTCCGTTCTACGGCGAGCTCGTCGAGTTCATGACGTCGGGCCCGGTCGTGGTCCAGGTGCTCGAGGGCGAGAACGCCGTCGCCAAGTACCGTGAGGTGATGGGCGCCACCAATCCGGCCCAGGCCGCCGAGGGCACCATCCGCCAGAAGTTCGCGAAGTCGGTCGGCGAGAACACCGTCCACGGCTCCGACAGCCTCGAGAACGCCGGCATCGAGATCAAGCAGTTCTTCGACGACAAGGACATCGTCGGCTAAGGTTTCCCTGACCGGGAAACACCGATAGGTTCAGAGCCCCTGCCGCCCCGCGGCGGGGGCTTTTTTCATTGGGGGAGCGACACGGTGACGGTGCAGCCTCGGATCGAGCGGACGACCTCCACCTGCCCGCATGACTGCCCGTCGGTCTGCGCCCTCGAGGTCGAGGTGATCGACGGCTCGACCATCGGCCGCGTGCGCGGCAACCCGCGCCACAGCTACACGGCCGGCGTCGTCTGCGCCAAGGTCGCCCGCTACGCCGAGCGCATCCACCATCCCGACCGGCTGACGCAGCCGCTGATCCGCACCGGGCCGAAGGGCTCGGGCGCGTTCGCGCCGATCGGCTGGGACGAAGCGCTCGACCGCGTCGCGGAGGAATTCCGCAAGGCGGAGGCCGCGCACGGGCCGGAGGCGGTCTGGCCCTACTACTATGCCGGCACGATGGGGCTGGTGATGCGCGACGGCATCAACCGCCTGCGCCACGCCAAGGGCTATTCGGGCCAGTTCTCGACCATCTGCACCACGCTCGCCTGGTCGGGCTACATCGCCGGCACCGGCCGCCTCGGCGGGGTCGACCCGCGCGAGATCGCCGAGAGCGACTGTGTGGTGATCTGGGGCACCAACCCGGTGCACACCCAGGTCAACCTGATGACTCACGTCCAGGCCGCCCGCAAGAACCGCGGCGCCAAGGTGGTCGTGGTCGACATCTACGACAACCCGACCATGAAGCAGGCCGATCTCGCGCTCCTGCTGCGGCCGGGCACCGACGGGGCGCTCGCCTGCGCGGTGATGCACGTCCTGTTCCGCGATGGTCTCGCCGACCGCGACTACATGGCCCGCTACACCGACTGCCCGGACGAGTTGGAGGCGCACCTCGCGACCCGCGACCCCGCATGGGCCGCCGCGATCACGGGCCTCACGGTGGAGGAGATCGAGCGTTTCGCCCACCTCGTGGGGACCACGAAGAACACGTTCTTCCGCCTCGGCTACGGATTCGCCCGCAGCCGCAACGGCGCCGCCAACATGCACGCCGCGCTCTGCATCCCGGCGGTGACGGGCGCCTGGCAGCATCGGGGCGGCGGCGCCTTCCATTCGAACAGCGGCGTGTTCGGCCTCGACAAGCGCCTGATCGAGGGGCTCGACGCGGTCCGGCCCGGCACCCGCATGCTCGACCAGTCGCAGATCGGCCGCGTGCTGACCGGCGACGCGGAAGCCCTGCGCCACGGCCCGCCGGTGACCGCGATGCTGATCCAGAACACCAACCCGGTCTCGGTCGCCCCCGAGCAGGACCTGGTGAAGCGGGGCTTTGCCCGCGAGGACCTGTTCGTCTGCGTCCACGAGCAGTTCATGACCGAGACCGCCCGGATGGCCGATCTCGTCCTGCCCGCCACGATGTTCCTCGAGCACGACGACCTCTATACCGGCGGCGGCCAGCAGCACATCCAGCTCGGCCTCAAGCGCATCGACCCGCCGGCCCTGTGCCGCTCGAACCACGAGGTGATCGTGGGCCTCGCCGAGCGGCTCGGCGCCGCGCATCCGGGCTTTTCCATGAGCCCGCGCGAATTGATCGACGCGGCGCTCAAGGCCTCGCGCCGCGGCAGCCTGGCGGAGATGGAGGGAGACGGCTTCCTCGACGTGCAACCCGCTTACGAGCGCGCCCACTTCCTCGACGGCTTCGCCTATCCCGACCGGCGCTTCCGCTTCAAGCCGGACTGGGGCTCCGTGCCTGTGGCCAAGGACGGCCCGCGCGGGCCGGCGATGCCGCCGCTCCCCGACCATTGGGAGGCGCCCCTGATGGCCGCCACGCCCGACCACCCGTTCCGCCTCGCCACCAGCCCGGCGCGCAACTTCCTCAATTCGAGCTTCACCGAGACCCCGACCTCGCTCGCCAAGGAGCGCCATCCGACGGTGATGATCCATCCGGAGGATGCCGGCCCGCTCGGGATCGGGGAGGGGGCCTGGGTGCGGCTCTCCAACGAGCGCGGCGCCGTCACCCTACGGGCGACGCTGTTTGCCGGCCTGCGCCGCGGCGTGCTGATCGCCGAATCGATCTGGCCGAACGACGCCTATCCGGATGGGCGCGGCATCAACACCCTGACGGGAGCGGACGCGGCCGCCCCCTTCGGCGGCGCCGCCTTCCACGACAACCACGTCGCGATCGCGCCCCTGCCGCAGTAGCGCGCGCCCGGCTTTTCGTGCCCCGGTGTGGCCCGCCCGCCCTTGTGCGGGCGGGGAGTTTCGGCGTCCAACGGTCCAGCTTGACGACAAGCAGCCCAACGGACCTCCCCTCCCATGCGTCTCCGCACCCTCCTCGCCGCCGGCTTCCTCGCGCTCGGTGCCACCGCCGCTTTCGCCGGCGCGTCCTCGTCGCAGCTCGAGGCCTACCAGCCGGATCCGGCCCTGCGCACCGCGCCCAAGGCGGACCTTGAGAGCCGGGTGCGCCGCGCCTGCGCGGTCGTCCAGGCCCGGCTGCAGAACACCGCCGAGACCGGCTTCGAGCGCCCCTGCGGCTGCTACGCCAAGACCACCCTGCGCTCGCTCGACGCCTCCGAGATCGAGGCCTACCGGGCCACCGGCTACTTCAACGATTCGGCCCGCGCCAAGGCGCTCAACGCCATCGACGCCTGCAAGCTGCAGCGCCCGGTCTGAGCGGGACGACGCCGATCGTCGATTGACTGCCATCACGTCACCCCGGGGCCGCGACAGCGGAGCCCGGGAGGACGGATTCCGTGTCCGGCCCGTCGTGTGACCCGAGCCCGGGCGACTACAGCCTCGCCCGCGCGCTGCGCGGCGTCGCGAGCAGCAGGTGGGTCTCCGAGGTGGTGACGCCCGGGACCAGGCGCACCCGGCGCAGCATCTCGTCGAGTTCCGGCAGGCTGCCGGCCGACACCTCCACGATGATGTCCCAGCGGCCGACCGTGGTGTGGACCGAGGTGATCTCGGCAAATCCCTTGAGCGCGTCGATCACGTCGCCGGCCCGGCGCCCCTCGACGGCGATCAGGGTGATCGCCCGCACCGGGGCCGGCTGGGCATCCGCCCGCAGGACCACCGTGTAGCCGATGATCTCGCCGGCGCGCTCGAGCCGGTCGATCCGCGCCCGCACCGTGGCGCGCGAGACCTTGAGCAGCACCGCCAGTTCCGAGACCGGCCGCCGGCAATCGTGCCGCAGCAGGGTGACGAGGGCCTGATCGAGATCGTCCATTCCGCCACTCTGCGCAAGGTGGGTTGCCAGAATGCGCGATCGGCCCGGAAAATCGACCGGTTTCCCGTGTTCGGAGTGACGCATCCCCTTGGTACCGTCGAGGTCGTTCGATGGTCCGGGACGGAGGCGGGACAGTGGGTATGGGACATCCGGAACGGTGCGTCCTCGTCGGGGCACCGGTGCAGTCGGGCACCGACCGGCTCGGTTGCGACATGGGGCCGAGCGCCTACCGGGCGGCGGGCCTGCCGGGGGCGCTGCGCGATCTCGGCCTCCCGGTCGAGGATGCCGGCACGGTCGTCCCGAAGCCCTTCGACGCGCCAGCGCACCCCAACCGCGCGATCCACCACCTCGCGGAGACCGCGGGCTGGACGCTGGCCCTGACCGAGACCGCCTTCCGGGCGAGCGAGGCGGCACGGCCGATCTTCCTCGGCGGCGACCACAGCCTCTCGGCCGGCACCGTGGCGGGCATGGCGCTGAGGGCGCAGGCCGAGGGACGCCCGCTCTTCTTGCTCTGGCTCGACGCGCATGCCGACCTGCACACCCTCGACACCACGACGAGCGGCAACCTGCACGGCGTGCCGCTGGCCTACCTCACCGGGCGGCCGGGCTTTGCCGGCTACTTCCCGCCGCTCCAAGCCGCCCTCGATCCGGCCCGGATCTGCATGGTCGGCCTGCGCAGCGTCGATCCGGCGGAGCGCGCCGCCCTGACGGGCAGCGGCGCCCGGGTGCACGACATGCGCGACATCGACGAGACCGGGATCGTCGCCCCGTTGCGCGACTTCCTGGGCGACGTCGCGGCGGCGGAGGGTCTCCTCCACGTCAGCCTCGACGTCGATTTCCTCGATCCCGGCATCGCGCCGGGGGTCGGCACGACGGTGCCGGGCGGGGCCACCTTCCGGGAGGCCCACCTGATCATGGAGCTGCTGCACGATTCCGGGCTGGTGCGCAGCCTAGACCTCGTGGAGCTCAACCCCTTCCTCGACGAGCGCGGCCGCACCGCCCTGCTGATGGCCGACCTCGCCGCCAGCCTGTTCGGCCGGCGCATCCTCGACCGCCCGACCCGGAGCTTCTAGATGGCCGCGCTCAACATCGTCCCCTTCGTCAGCGTCGACAACATGATGCGGCTCGTCCACGCGGTCGGCATCGAGGCGATGCTGGTCCGCCTCGCCGCGGCGATCGCCGGGGACTTTTCGCGGTGGGAGGCGTTCCACAAGACCCCGCGGGTCGCCGCCCACAGCGCCGACGGCGTCATCGAGCTGATGCCGACGAGCGACGGCACGACCTACGGCTTCAAGTACGTCAACGGCCATCCCAAGAACGCCGCCGGCGGGCGCCAGACCGTCACCGCCTTCGGGGTCCTGGCCGATGTCGGCAGCGGCTATCCGGTGCTCGTCACCGAGATGACGCTGCTCACGGCGCTGCGCACCGCCGCGACCTCGGCGCTCGCCGCGCGGCACCTCGCCCGGCCGGGTTCGCGCACCATGGCGCTGGTCGGCAACGGCGCCCAGGCCGAGTTCCAGGCCCTGGCCTTCCGGGCGCTCATGGGGATCGACACGCTGCGCCTCCACGACATCGACCCGGCGGCGACCGAGAAGTGCCGGCGCAACCTCGCGCGGTTCGGCTTCCACCTCACGGCCTGCGCCAGCACGGAGGAGGCGGTGCGGGGCGCCGACATCGTCACCACGGTGACGGCGGACAAGCGCAACGCCGTGATCCTCGGCGACAACGTCGTCGGCGAGGGCGTGCACGTCAACGCCGTCGGCGGCGACTGCCCGGGCAAGACCGAACTGGCGCCGGAGATCCTGCGCCGGGCCGGGATCTTCGTCGAGTACGAGCCCCAGACCCGGATCGAGGGCGAGATCCAGCAGCTCGCCCCGGACCACCCGGTGACCGAGCTGTGGCGGGTCCTGTCCGGGGAGATGCCCGGACGCAGGGACGCGCGCCAGATCACGGTGTTCGACTCGGTCGGCTTCGCGATCGAGGATTTCTCCGCCCTACGCACCGTGCGCGACATGCTGGCCGAGCGGCCGTTCTACGACGACCTCGACCTCCTGGCCGATCCGGACGACCCGCGCGACCTGTTCGGCATGCTGATGCGGGCGGGTCCGCCGCGCCTCGCGGCCTGACGCGGCCGGTATGCGGAGCGGCGAATACTGTCCTCGACTGTTCGCCGGGGCGGCGCGCGGGCCGTGGCCCGCCGGCCGGTCGCGCGCCAACGTATCGGGCGCGGCGGGCAGCCCCTGACCCGCCGCGCAGCAGGGCAGTATCGCGAAGTCCCGGCCTTGTAGTTAACGCGCCTCCGCAGGTGGCCGCCAAGAGCAGATCCCTCCTCCACCAATGCCGCGTCGGCCCTCCATGCACAGGCCTTCCCCGGCGAGATTACCTACGCAGTCGGGCAGCGGCGGACGTAAGGCATTGGAGTCGGTCCACTTTCCAAAACCGCTTTGGTAAACGGCTCCACAAGTATCCAGCCATGTCTATCGACACGTTTCGGCACATCTGGCATCCCAAGACTGCGAACGGGACGCGACGGCAATCCCGGACTTGAGGATGGCACCGAT
Organism: Methylobacterium sp. ap11; assembly: GCF_900110515.1. Classification (NCBI taxonomy): domain Bacteria; kingdom Pseudomonadati; phylum Pseudomonadota; class Alphaproteobacteria; order Hyphomicrobiales; family Methylobacteriaceae; genus Methylobacterium; species Methylobacterium sp. ap11. The sequence goes on from NZ_FOEB01000004.1 coordinate 178,495, forward strand.
GAAGACGCTCGACCTGAAGACCCTCGGCACCGTCACCGGCGGCACGATCTGCGCCCCCGTCTGCGCCCCGGCCTGCCCGCCGCCGGCCCCGGTCTGCCCGCCCCCGAGCTGCGGCAGCACCAAGTCGAAGAAGGGCTGCTGAGCCCGCGCTCACGCAGGGGGACGGAAGCAGCCTCGCCGCCCGGCCCCGCTCCAACGACAGCGTTCGACGATCCTCGGAGGAACACCATGAAGAAGCTCGATCTCAAGACCCTCGGCACCGTCGCCGGCGGCACCCTCGGCATCTGCGTCGGCGTCGGCGTCTCGGTCGGCTGCGCCCCGGCCTGCCCGCCGGCCCCGACCTGCGGCAGCACCAAGTCCAAGAAGGGCTGCTGAGGCCGCGCCGACGCGCGGGGAAGCGGACCACCGCCCCGGCGACGCCGTTTTCCACAACCACGACACCATCAGGAGAGACATCATGAAGAAGCTCGACCTCAAGACCCTCGGCACCGTCGCCGGCGGCACCCTCGGCATCTGCGTCGGCGTCGGCGTCTCGGTCGGCTGCGCCCCGGCCTGCCCGCCGGCTCCGACCTGCGGCAGCACCAAGTCCAAGAAGGGCTGCTGACGGCAGCCCCGGACCGGGATGGGCGGGCGCGGCGGCAGGAGGAGACACGGATCCGATGACCACCGCCCCGCACATCCCCTGGACCTACGCCCGCCTCGCCGGCCTGCCGCTGGCTTGGCGCCGGCGGGTACTGAGATCGGTCCTGGCGGCGCGCGGCCTCGCCGCCCGCCTGCGGGGCCGGACCGACGAAGCCGGCTTCGCCGCCACCTTCGAGAGCGTCCTGCGCCTGCCGCGGCGCGAGGCCCTGCGCCTCTCGCGCGAGGCCGCCCGGCACGACGTCGCCTCCGAGATCGAGTGGTGCGCGCTGCACCGGCGCCCGGTCGCCGCGATCCTGCGCGACGTCGCCCGCGTCTCGGTCGCCGAGCCCGCCGTAATGGAGCGCGTCGCCGCCTCCGGCCGGCCGGTGATCCTCGCGCCCCTGCACATGGGCGCCTACGTGCTGGGGCTCGCCGCCCTGATGGTGCGCTACTTCCCGGGCCGGCCGATGCTGGTGCTGCGCCAGCGCGACGACATGGTGATGGAGACGCAGGTCATCGAGCGCCTGCGCGAGATCGACGTCGACGTGCGCTTCCTGAACGTGACCGAGCGGGGCGACTTCCTCTCGGCGATCCGCTTCGCCCAGAAGGGCGCGGTGATCGTGGTCTTCTGCGACCTCGACCCGTCCTACGGCGCGCCGGCCGAGATGCCGATGTTCGGCCGCCCCTTCCGCTTCGCCTTCGGCACCGACACCCTGGCGCGGCTCACCGGCGCCACCGTGGTGCCGCTCGCCACCACCATGGACGACGACGGCGACACCGTCGGCATCGGGCGGCCCTTCGAGGTGCGCGGCAGCGCCCCCGAGGAGCGGGCGGCGGTGGCCGACATCATGCGCCGGCACCTCCAGGCCGCGATCGCGGCCCGGCCGGAACAGTGGCACCTCTGGCCGATGCTCGCCGATTATTTACCATCTTCTGGGACGGTGCAGGACAACTCTCCGGAGGACGGAGGGGCGCCGCAGACCCTCGCGGCGTAGAGCCTCGCGAGCGGACGATCGATGAGCGAACCCGCGGCGCCTCCCCCCGCGGAGGCCACGTTCCAGCGCCGGCGGATCAACGGCACCGTCCACCTCCAGCACGACCGCGGCGCCGTCTGGATGGCGTGGTTCTTCGGCGCGATCATCGTGGCGATCGTGGCGAGCCTCTTCCTCGGCCGGCTCGCCCGGTCGGAGGCGGTGCGGGGCTACGTCTCGGCCGCGTCGGGCCTCACCCGCCTCGACGCCCAGGCCGCCGGCATCGTCCGCGAGATCGCCGTCAAGCAGGGCGACACCGTCAAGCGCGGCGCGCGCCTGATGCAGATCCAGCTGCGCGAGCAGACGACCGGGGGCGTCTCGACCGTCGGGGCGACGCTGCGCAGCCTGCAGGAGCGCCGGACCGGCCTCGCCGCCGAGGAGGCGCGCCTCTCGGTCTACCTCGATTCGACCCGCGGCGACCGCGCCGAGACCGAGCGCAACGTCACGGCGGTGCTGCGCGCCCTGGACGAGCAGGAGCGTACGCTCAAGGAAGGCCTGGCCCAGCAGGAGGAGATGGTCGCGCGCGTCGAGGCCTACCTGCGCCAGGGCTACGCCACCCGCGAGACCCTCAACGGCCAGCGCCGCGCCGCCCTCGACTACGCCCGCCAGATCGCCGAACTGCGCGCCCGCCGGGCCGAGCTGCGCCAGAGCACCTCCGAGCGCCTGCGCGCGCAACGCACCGGCGACACCGAGAAGGCGGCCCAGCTCGCCACCACCCGCAACGAATTGAGCGCCATCGAGGCGCAGATCACCGCGCTCGGCGCCCAGTCGCGCATCGACGTGGTGGCGCCCACCGACGGAGAGGTCGCGGGCCTCTACGTCCAGCCCGGCGATTCGGTCACCGCCGACCAGGTGGTGGCGATCCTCGGCGACACAAGGGCCGATCCGCTGGTCGTGCTCGAGGTGCCGGCCCGCGCCATCGGGCTCGCCAAGGTCGGCCAGGAGGTGGTGCTGAAATACGACGCCTTCCCGTTCAAGACCTTCGGCATCGCCAAGGGCGCGATCGCGGTGATCTCCGGCACGCCGCTGCGCAACCCGATGCTGGCCTCCGCCGACGACGGCAGCGGCGACGCGGCGGCCGCCGCGGCGCGCCAATCCGTCTACCGGGTCGAGGTGCGGCCCGAGTCGCGCACCATGCGGGCCTATGGGACCGACGAGCCGATCCGCATCGGCTCGACGCTGTCGGCCGACATCGTGGTCGAGCGCCGCCGGCTGATCGACTGGATGCTCGATCCGATCCGGGCGATGCGCGGGCGTGGGTGAGCGCGAGAGGATGATCCGATGACCGACTGGCTCACGCGCGTGCTCAGCCCGCGCCGGCGGGTGCGCTCGATCCTCCAGAACGAGGCCAACGAGTGCGGGCTCGCGGCGCTCGCGATGGTGGCGAACTTTCACCGCCACGACATCGACCTCGCCTACCTGCGCGCGCTCTTCCCGCTCTCGCGCCGCGGCATGACGCTCGCCAGCATCGTCACGCTCGCCGACAGCCTCGACCTCGACGCCAGCGGCTACGCCCTCGACGGGGTGGCCGAGCTGGAGCAGGTGGCCCTGCCGGCGATCCTGCACTGGCGCGGCAACCACTTCGTGGTTCTGGAGAAGGTGGCGCGCGGGCGCTACCACGTCCACGATCCGGAATTCGGCCTGCGGATCTACGAGCGGGCCGACATGGAGCGGTTCTTCGCCGGGATCGTGCTCGAATTCGCGCCCCGGATGGACTTCCGCGCCATCAAGGCCGGCGACCGGCTCAAGCTGCTCGACATCCTGCGCACCACCCGGGGCCTCGGCGGCACGGTGTGGCAGATCACGCTGGTCTCGGTGGCGATCTCGCTCCTCGGCCTCACCACCCCGGTGCTACTCCAGATCGCCCTCGACGTGGTGATTCCGCAGGTCGACCTCGACCTGATGCAGATGCTGGCCGCCGGCCTGATCCTGATGATGCTGTTCGAGGCGTTCGGGCAGTGGCTGCGCGGCTACATCGCGCTTCGCGCCTCGACGCTGCTGCAGCTCCAGTTCACCCGCAACGTCGTCGGCCACGCGCTCAGGCTGCCGCTGAGCTACTTCGAGTTGCGCCATCCGGGCGACTTCGTCACCCGGATCCAGTCGATCGACACGGTGCGCAACTTCCTGGTCGGCGGCCTCGTGACGTCGTTTGCCGATATCGGCACGTCGTTCCTGCTCGTTGGGCTGATGTTCTACTACTCCGCTCCGATGGCGGCGATCACGCTGGCGACGCTCGCCGCGGTGCTGGCGATGCGCTTCGTCACCTTCCCGACGCTCGACCGCGCCACCGCGGGCTCGCTCGAGGCGCGCTCGCAGGAGCAGGCGAGTCTGATCGACGGCCTGCAGCGCATCGGCAGCCTGAAGGCGCACAACAGCACCGAGCTCTTCGCCATGAACTGGTTCGAGAGCTTCGCGCGCTTCGCCAACCTCGACTTCCGCGCGAAGAAGGCCGGGCTCGACGCCGAGTTCCTGATGCACGCGGTCATCGCGGTCAGCACCGTGACGACACTCTATCTCGGCATCACCGGGGTCATCAAGAACACGCTCACGATCGGCACGCTCTACGCCTTCATCGCGCTGCGCACCGACTTCTTCGACCGGGTCAACCACCTGACCTCGAGCCTGCTGCAGCTCGCCGCCCTCAAGGTCCACGTCGCCCGCCTCGACGACGTGATCGGGCAGGCGCCCGAGGAGGGCTTGCACGAGGCGACCTTCCACCGGGCGATCCGCAAGGAGATCCGGATCGAGGACGTGACGATCCAGTTCGGCCGCGGCGACGAGCCGATCCTGACCGGCGCCTCGCTTGCGATCGACGTCGGCCGCTGCGAGACCATCGCGATCGTCGGCGCCTCGGGCTCGGGCAAGTCGTCCTTGATGCGGGTGCTGGCAAGCCTCACCGAGCCGGCCTCCGGCTCGGTCACGGTGGACGGCGTCGCGCTCGGCCAGTTCGGCAAGCGCGAGTACCGGGCCAATCTCGGCGTCGTCTTCGCCGATGACGGGCTCTTTGCCGGCACCGTCGCCGACAACCTGTCGCTGTTCGACCCCGCCGTGTCCCACGCCGAGATGGAGGCGGCGCTCGTCCGGGTCAGCTTGCGCGACGAGGTCGAGCGGCTGCCGCAGGGCTACGCCACCCACGTCTCGGAGGAGGGCAGCGTGCTCTCCACCGGGCAGCGCCGGCGTCTGCTCCTCGCCCGCGCCCTCTGCCGCCGGCCGCGGCTGCTGCTCCTCGACGAGGTGACGGCGAACCTCGATCCGGCAACGGAAGTCGCCCTCGTCGAGAGCCTGAAGGGCGTGAAGGCCGCCAAGGTGTTCATCACCCACTCCGAGCGCCTGCTCGATCAGGTCGACCGGGTGTTTCGCATCGAGAACGGGCGCCTGACCGAGGACCCGCGCCCGCCGGCCAAGCCCGGGCCGGTGACGGAGGCGGCGTGAGAGGACGGTCCGGCGCCGTACGCTGCCGCACCTTCGAACGGATGCGTTCGAAAGGGCGAGATCCGGGAAAGGGGGCGAGCCCTGACGCGACACTGGCGTGTCGGCATGCACCGGCGTCGGGACCGTGAGCGCCCCACGGAGCCGGTCCGACCTCGAAGACCGAAGTTCGCGAGCGGACGATAACCCCGGACCGAGACAGGCCGGCCCTCAGCGGGCCTCCGCGTCCGCCAGCGAGACCCGCAGAGCCGGCTCCGGGAGCGGCAAGGCCGGGATCGCCGCCCGGCGCGGCCTGACGCCCGGCTCCGGCGCCACGCCGCTGCGCAGGGCGGGCCGCGCCTCGGCGGGCGGCGGCTCGGCCGGCAGGGAGGCGAAGGAGCGGCGCAGGGCCGGCAGCGGCGGGGGCGCGAGGGAGTCGAAGCGCCCGCCCGGTCCGCCCGGGGCGGCGTCGAGGAGGGCGGCGGCCGCGGCGAGTTGCAGCGACTGGCCGTCGCGCTCGTTCAAGACGATCTCGGCCGCCACCTCGGCATTGGCGAGCTCGCCGCGGATATTCAGCTCGTCGAGCACCGTGCGAAACCCTGCCGCCCGCTCGACCCCGAAACCCCGCATCGTCTCGCGCAACTCGCGGATCCGGGCCACCAGCTGCGTGTACTGCTCGGCGGTGGCCTGGCGGCGCGCGAAGGCGATGCGGGCCGAGGTGAGGGTCGCGAGTTCCTTGTCCTGCGCCTCGTAGCCGCGCTGGCGGGCGAAGGCCGAGGCCTCGCCGATGCGGGGCAGGGTGCCGGGCTCGTAGATCGGCACGGTCGCCACGATCCGGGTCGTGGTGTCGGTGATCCGGTCGAGGACCGGGCTGTAGCCGAGCTGCGCGACCTTCGAGAATTGCAGGTTGACCTTGGGCAGGAGGTCGGCGACCGCCGCCTTGGCCTGGTAGCCCGCGGCCTCGGCCTCGAGCTGGAAGGCCGCGATGTCGGGATTGGCCCTGCGCACCAGATCGGCGAAGGCGTCGGCGCTGCGCGGCAGCCCGTCGGGCAGGCGCGGCGGGCGCATCCGCTCCGGCGCCATCCGGGTCAGGCGGGTGAAGTCGAGCCGCGAGGCGGTGAGGTCGGCCTGGGCGCGCAGGCGCAGGGCCTCGGCCTCCTGCACCCGCGAACGGGCGAGCGCCGTGTCGGTGCGGGTGGCGTCGTTGAGCTCGAACTGCTTGTCGGTGAAGGCGGCGATGCGCTGGATCGCGGCGAGCTGCGCCTCGCGGGCGGCGAGGATGCGGGTGTCGCGCAGGACCGCGATGTAGGCCAGCGCGGTGTCGAGCAGCACCTGCTGGCGCCGGCCGATCAGCAGCATCCGGCCCGATTCGGCCAGCGTGCGGGCCGACTGGAAGCCGTGCCAGCGCCGGAACCCGTCGAAGAGCGGCAGGCTGGCGGAGATGCCGACGACGCTCGGCGCGCGCCGGGGCGTCGCGTCGAGCCCGACCACCGGCGGGGCGGCGTCGGGCGCGTAGGTGATGCGGCTGCGCAAGGGGCGGTCGGCGGTGAAGGCCACGCTCGGCATGAAGGCGTCGATGGCGCCGCGCAGCCGCTCCTCAGCCCCATCCTGGCGGGCGCGCTCGGCCCGCAGCACGAAGCTCGATTCGAGTGCGGCGGCGGAGGCTTCCTCCAGGCTTTGCCCCCGGGCAGCACCGGGTGAGCCCGCCAGGATCGCGAGGATGCAAGCCAGCCTCTCAACCCTCGCGCGCCGCACCGGCATCTGATCTCCGACAGTGAGTGGAACCGGGAACCAGGCTCGGCGACCGTCCTTCGCGCGGTTGCTTTCTTCTTCGCGCAACAGGGTAAATGAAGCCTTACCCCCAAGTGCCGAGACTTACGGGCCGCGGCTGCGCAGGACAACAATAACGAATTCATCGGGATGGACCGCTTCCGATCTGAGTACAATGATGCCATACGCATTTAAAAACGAATGATGATTGCAAGTAATTTTTGTAAAAAATCGGTCGATAGTCGAAAAATTCGCCACTAACTGCGCTCGCGGCTTGTCATCTGGCGTCCGCAGGGCTGTCCGGGGAAAGGACAATGCGCGGGCTCTCCTCTCTCCCCGCGGGCGGGGAGAGGGCCGGCGACACCTTGTCGTGTCGTCGGCAAGCGCAGGCGCAGCCGGAGCGAGGGTGAGGGGGTCTCGACGAGTGAGGCCCCTCCGGAAATACCCCTTCACCCTCGCGGCGAACCTACGGTTCGCTGCGCGGGCTTGCCGCTCCCCCTGGACGGGGGATCAGCCCTCTCCCCGCCCGCGGGGAGAGGGGGACAATCCAGCGCCATTCCTTTCGCCGGACAACTCCGCGGCGAAGGGATGCGCTTCGTCGGCCTCCGGCTCGCCCCCCGGCGCCGGCACACCGCCGAGCGGTCCGACCGCGATCGAGCGCAGCAGCGTCGCGCGGGCGGTGCGCAGGTGCGCCCGGCAGGTCTGGTCGATCAACCGCAGGTCGCGGGAGCGCAGCGCGTCGATGTAGTCGAGGTGCTCGAGCAGGGCGACGCGGTTGCGCTCCTTCTCGTCCGACTTGTCCCACTGGTAGTGGTAGTGGAAGATGATCGAGATCACGTCGTAGAAGTCGCGGATGAACCGGTTGCGCGACGCGTCGTGGATCAGCCGGTGCAGGCGCTCGTCGAGGCGCGAGAAGTCGCGGTAGCGACCGTCGATCTCGGCCAGCAGCGCATGGTGTTCGCCCGCGATGGCGTCGAGCTCGGCCCAGGCCGGGGCGTCCGGCGCCAGTTCGACGAAGCGCCGGGCCGAGCGCAGCTCGAACATCTCGCGGATCTCGTAGATCTCGGCGGCGAAGTCCGGCGTCACCCCGGCGAAGATCCAGCCGCTGTTCTCGCGCCGCTTGAGGAGCCCGACCTGGCTGAACCGGGTCAGGTATTCCCGCACCGCCGTGGTCGAGGTGCCGAACAGGCGCGCCAGCTCGGAGGTGTTGACCGCCTGGCCCGGGCGGCAATCGCCCTGCAGCACCCATTGCATGAACTTGCGCTCGACGGCCTCGGCCACCGTCTCGGTCTCGAGATCGGGAAAGTAGTCGGCCGGACCGGGAGGGCGCAGGAGGCGGCGCCGGCCGCCCTCGGTCCCGACGAGGCCGGCCGCCGCGAGCCCCGACAGCACCGCCCGCACCGTGGTGCGGCTGACCTCCAGCGCCCCGGACAGCTCGGCCTCGGAGGCCCCCCAGGGCCCGGGCGGCCGGGCCGCCAGCAGCGTCAGGCACCGGTTGTAGGCCCGCTTGTGGACCGTGTTCGCCCGCATTCCACCCCTCCCGACGACCGCCACTGCAGCACGGCCGCGCGAGCGCGTCCATCGGCACTCGGACCGGATCTTTGCGCATAAAAAACCGTTTGACAGCGCCTGATCGTCGGTCCTTTATGCACGATAATACATAAGACCACCCGGTGAGGACACGCCCTTGGCCCAGTTCGGCAGCATCTCCGCCTGCGCGGTCCCGCGCGCATGAGTGCCGCCCGCCCGACCCGGCGCGTGGTCCAGTTCGGGACCAGCCGCTTCCTGCAGGCCCATGCCGACCTGTTCATCCACGAGGCGCGCGCGGCGGGCCAGGAGGCCGGGCCGGTGACCGTGGTGCAGACCTCGGGCAGCGCCGCCCGGGCCGGGCGCGTCGCCGCCTTCGGATCTCCCGGCGGCTACCCGGTGATCGTCCGCGGCATCGCGGACGGCGCCCCGGTCGAGCGGCGGATCACCGTCACCAGCATCGACCGCGGCCTGTCGGCCGCGACCGACTGGGACGCCGTGACCGCCCTCGTCGTCGAGGAGGCCGACATCCTCCTCTCGAATACCGGCGATACCGGCTACGCGATCCCCGAGTCCGACCGCGGCACCGGCTGGCTGGACGCGCATCCGCCGGCCTCGTTCCCGGGCAAGCTCGCCCAGCTCCTCCATCGCCGCTGGCAGGCGGGCGGGCGCCCGCTCACGGTGCTGCCCTGCGAGCTGGTCCACCGCAACGGCCGGGTGCTGCAGGGCCTGGTGCTCGACCTCGCCGCCGAGGCCGGCCTGCCGGAGGCCTTTTCCGCCTGGCTGCGCGAGGGCGCGACCTTCACCGACACGCTGGTCGACCGCATCGTCTCCGAGCCGATCGAGCCGGTCGGCGCCGTCGCCGAGCCCTACGCCATCTGGGCGATCGAGCGCCGGCCGGGGCTGACCGTGCCGTGCGAGCACCCGTGCATCGTGCTCGCCGACGACCTCGAACCCTACGAGCGGCTGAAGATCCACATCCTCAATCTCGGCCACACCTTCCTGGCCGAGATCTGGCAGCGCGAGGGCCGCCCGGCGGACGAGACCGTGCGGGAGATCCTGGCCGATCCGGCGGTGCGGGCGCGGCTCGACGCGCTCTACCGCGACGAGGTGGTGCCGGGATTCTCCGCCCGCGGGATGGAGGCGCAGGCCCGCGACTACGTGGCGGCCACCCTCGACCGCTTCCTCAACCCGTACCTGAACCACCGCATCGCCGACATCGCCCAGAACCACGTCCAGAAGGTCGAGCGCCGGGTCGACGCCTTCCTGGCCTGGGTCGCGGAGACCGGCGCCGCGCTACCGGCGCCGGTGCTCCGGGCGCTCGCCGCCGCCTACCCGGCCCCGCCCGCGGCATGACCTACCAGTTCGATTTCGCCGCCCTGCTGCCGTACTGGCGCGAGTTCGCGGCCGGCGTCTGGCTGACGCTGCAGCTCTCGGGCGTCGCCACCGTGCTCGGCTTCGTCGGCGGCGCGCTCTGCGCCATCGCCCGGGCCGACGGGCCGCCCTGGCTCAAGCGCCTCGTCGGCGCCTATGTCGAGGTGATCCGCAATACGCCGCTGCTGGTGCAGATCTTCCTGGTCTATTTCGGCATCGCGGTGCTCGGGATCCGGGTCGACGCCAACGTCGCGGCGGTGCTGGCGCTCGTCGTCAATGTGGTCGCCTATACCTGCGAGATCATGCGCGCCGGGATCGAAAGCATCCACAAGGCGCAAATCGAGGCCGGGGAGTGCCTGGGGCTCAACCGCCGCCAGATCTACTGGTACGTGGTCCTGCGCCCGGCGATCGAGCGGGTCTACCCGGCGCTCGTCAGCCAGTACGTGCTGCTGATGCTCGCCTCTTCCATCTGCTCGCAGATCTCGGCCGAGGAGCTGACGGCGGTGGCGAACCGCATCCAGTCCGACACCTTCCGCAGCTTCGAGACCTACATCGTCGTCGGCCTCGTCTACCTCGCCCTGTCGTTCGTCGTGCGCTGGGCCTTCTGGGGCTTCGGCCTCCTCGTCTTCACCCGCCGGCGCAAGCTCGGCACGGCGCTTTAGCGGGGAGGGGAGCGATGCCCACTTTCGGACCCCAGCACCTCTGGTTCCTGCTCACCGCCGCCGGCTGGACCCTGGCGCTCTCGGCCATCGCCTTCATCGGCGGCGGCCTCCTCGGCTTCGGCGTGGCGCTCGCGCGCATCTCGCCGAACCGGTTCGTGCGCGGGCTCGCCTCGGCCTACGTGCAGGTGGTCCAGGGCACGCCGCTCCTGATCCTCCTGTTCATGATCTATTTCGGCCTCGCCATCGCGGGCTTCGACCAGTTGCCGGCGCTGATCGCGGCGGGCGCCGGGCTCACTATCTACGCCTCGGGCTTCCTCGGCGAGATCTGGCGCGGCTGCATCGAGGCGGTGCCGAGGACCCAGTGGGAGGCGGCCGAGTGCCTGGCCCTGTCGCCCTGGCAGCGGCTCACCCGGGTCGTGCTGCCGCAGGCCATGCGGCTCGCCACCGCGCCGACGGTCGGCTTCCTGGTCCAGATCATCAAGAACACCTCGCTCGCCTCGGTGGTCGGCTTCGTGGAATTGTCGCAGGCCGGCAAGCTCATCAACAACTCGATCTTCCAGCCCTTCATCATCTTCGTGACCGTGGCGCTGTTCTACTTCGCCATCTGCTATCCGCTGTCGGCCTGGAGCCGCGGGCTGGAGAGGAGGCTCAATGTCGGCCGTCGTTAAGCTTGCCAACGTCCACAAGAGCTTCGGCCCGCTGAAGGTGCTGGACGGCGTCTCGTTCGAGGTCGGCCGCGGCGAGGTGGTGGCGCTGATCGGCCAGTCCGGCTCCGGCAAGTCCACCGCGCTCCGCTGCATCAACGCGCTCGAGACGATCGAGGAGGGCGCGATCGAGGTCTGCGGCCACGCGATCCATTCGCCCGCCCTCGACAAGCGGGCCCTGCGGCTCTCCGTCGGCATCGTCTTCCAGAGCTACAACCTCTTCCCGCACCTCACCGCGCTCCAGAACATCATGCTGGCGCCGACCTGCGTGAAGGGGATCAGGCGCGGGCAAGCCCGCGAGCTCGCCATGGACTGCCTGACCCGGGTCGGCCTCGCCGAGAAGGCCGAGCACTATCCCGAGCAGCTGTCGGGCGGGCAGCAGCAGCGCGTCGCCATCGCCCGCTCCCTCGCCATGCAGCCGCAGGTGATGCTGTTCGACGAGGTCACCTCGGCGCTGGACCCGCAGCTGACCTCGGAAGTGCTGCGCGTCATGGAGGATCTCGCCCGCGGCGGCATGACCATGATCCTGGTCACCCACGAGATGGGCTTTGCCCGTCGGGTCGCCGGCACCGTCATCTACATGCGCCAGGGCCGGGTCTGGGAGACCCTGGCCGGCCGCGACCTCGACACCCCACGCACGCCCGAGCTGCGCGACTTCGTCGGCAGCGGATTGTGACATCAGAAGGAGATACGGGGATGAAGCGCAGGACCTTCCTGGCCGGCGGCCTCGCGGCCGCCTCCACCCTGGCGATGCCGGCCCTCGCCGACACGCTCGACACGATCAAGAGCCGCAAGAAGCTGCTCGTGGCCCTCGATCTCGGCTCGCCGCCCTTCGGCATGACCGATGCCGCGATGCAGCCGACCGGCTCGGACGTCGAGACCGCGCGGCTGCTTGCCGCCGACTGGGAGCTGCCGCTCGAGATCGTGCAGGTCACGAGCCCGAACCGGGTGCCGTTCCTGCTCACCGGCAAGGCCGACATGGTCATCGCCTCGTTCAGCGTGAACGAGGAGCGCCAGAAGGTCATCGACTTCTCGGACCCCTACGGGGTGATCCAGGCAGTGATCGCCGGGCCGAAGGACCGCGAGGTCAAGGACTACGCGGCCGTCGTCGGCAAGCGCCTCGGCACCACCCGCGGCAGCACCAACGACAAGGAGGCGACCGCGCGCGCCCAGGGCGCCCAGATGGTGCGCTACGACGACGACGCCACGCTGATCACCGCGATGGTCTCGGGCCAGGTCGACATGGTGGCGACCTCGCCGCAGGTGATGAACACCGCCAACGCCCGCAAGCCCCCGGCGCCGTTCGAGACCAAGATCGTGATGCGGACGTTCCCGTACGCGATCGGCATCCGCAAGGGTGAGACCAAGCTTCAGGTGACGCTCAACGAGTGGGTGCGCAAGAACCTGCGCAACGGCAAGCTCAACACGATCTACAAGACGTATCACGGCAGCGACCTGCCGCCCGAGATGCTGGCGTAGTCAGGATAAGGCGCAGCCTTTTTCCCTCCCCCCTCTGCGGGGGAGGGTACCCGGCGGAGCCGGGTGGGAGAGGGGCAGCGCGACGCTGCTTCAGCTGGCGCCCTTCACAACGGTTCGGCCATCTCCGGAAGCGTGGTTCCCCTCTCCCGGCTCGCTCCGCTCGCCACCCTCCCCCGCAGAGGGGGGAGGGGAAGGCCCGCGCTTCATCTTCTCACCACCACCCCTCTCTCGATCGATCCTCCTGAAAGACTTGATCCCATGAAGGTGCTCCTCTGCGACGAGCCGGGCCGGCTGCGGCTGACCGAACGGCCGGAGCCGGTGCCGGCCGAGGGCGAGGCGCTGGTGCGCATCCGCCGGGTCGGCATCTGCGGCACGGATTTCCACATCTACCAGGGCAAGCACCCGTTCCTGCAATATCCGCGGGTGATGGGGCACGAGCTCTCCGGCACGATCGAGCGGGCGCCGGCCGGCAGCGGGCTCGAGGCGGGCCAGAACTGCTACATCGTGCCGTACCTGTCCTGCGGTCACTGCGTCGCCTGCCGCAAGGGCGTGACCAACGCCTGCCAGAACATCTCCGTGCTCGGCGTCCATTGCGACGGCGGCATGGCCGAGCTGATCAGCGTACCGGCGCGGAACGTGGTGCCGGTGGGCGACACCCCGCTCGACGACGCCGCGATGATCGAGTTCCTGGCGATCGGCGCCCACGGCGTGAAGCGCGGCGGCATCGGAGCCGAGGACCGCGTGCTGGTGGTCGGCTCCGGCCCGATCGGCATGTCGGCGGTGATCTTCGCCAAGGCGCGGGGCGCCCACGTCACCGTCATGGACCTGCGCGAGGACCGGCTGGCTTTCACGCAGGACGCGCTCGGCGCCGACGCGCTGCTGCGCGCCGACGACGAGGCCGAGGCGGCGGCGGGCGCCGCCACCTCCGGCGACTACTACGATTGCGTGATCGACTGCACCGGCAACCGCGCCGCGATGCAGCGCGGCTTCGGCTTCGTCGGCCATGGCGGGCGCTACGTGCTGGTGAGCGTGGTGCGCGACGACATCGTGTTCTCGGACCCCGAGTTCCACAAGCGCGAGACCACGCTGTTCGCCAGCCGCAACGCCCAACCGGACGACTTCGCCGAGGTCGTGCGCCAGATGCAGGCCGGCCGCGTGCCGACCCGGGCGCTCCGCACCCATCGCGGCGCGCTGGCAGACGGGCCCGAGCTCTTTCGCGACTGGCTGCGGCCGGAGGCGGGGGTGATCAAGGCGATCCTGGAACTCTGACCAACCTGCGCCGGAGGGGATTTTTCCTCCCTCGCTCGACCTCATCTTGAGGTGCTGCAAAGCAGCCTCGGAGGAGGGATCCAGATGCCGCTGCGTTCCCTGGAGCCCTTCTTCGAGGTCAGGCCCTCTTCGATGGAGCGCGATCTGCGATCGCCAACACCTCAGGATGGATGCTGGCGCTCACCGCCCTCCGGCTCGTCCGCCGCGGTCACGCCGCGTAGTCCGGCTCCTCCCGGTCGAGCCGGCGGCGGATGGCCGCGAGGTGGAGGCGGGCCGATTCCGGGTCTCCCTCGCGCATCTGGCGATAGGCCGCCTCCGCGATGGCGGGATCGACCGGCAGGACCGGACGGCCGGTCGAGAGGGCGAGCACCTGCACCTCGGCGGCGCGCTCCAGGTAGTAGAGGTCGTCCCAGGCCTCGGCGATGGTCGGCCCGAGCACCATCACGCCGTGGTTCTTCATGAACACGATGTCGGCCTCGCCGACGCTGTCGGCGATGCGGTCGCCCTCCCGCTCGTCGAGGGCGAGCCCGTTGTAGTTCCGGTCGAAGACGGTGCGGCCGTAGAACTTGAGCGAGGTCTGCCCGGCGAAGATCAGGGGATCGCCCTCGGTCATCGACAGGGCGGTGGCGTAGGGCATGTGGGTGTGGAAGGCCACGCGGGCCCGCGGGATGCGCTTGTGCAGGCGGGCATGGATGTAGAAGGCGGTGGCCTCCGGCTGGCCTTCGCCCGAGACGACGTTGCCGTGGAAGTCGCAGACCAGGAGCTTCGAAGCGGTGAGCTCCGCGAAGGCGTAGCCGTAGGGATTGACGAGGAAGAGGTCGTCGTAGCCCGGCACCATCGCCGAGAAGTGGTTGCAGATGCCCTCTTCCAGGCCGTGGCGCGCCGCCATGCGGAAGCAGGCCGCCAGGTCCTCCTTGGCGCGGCGCACCTCGGGCCCGGCGAGGTCGGGCTGGTTGAGGCCGTCGGGAATCCGCTCGCCGGCCGGGGCGCCCAATGCGTGAGCCATGATGTCCGTGTCTCCTTCGCCGCCGCCGCGGCCTCGATGGCGAATCCTGGCGGAAGCCGGACACGCTTGTCCATGGCCTCGCGATCTCAGCGCGCCTTCACGTGCTCCAGCAGGGCAGGGGTGGCGTAGCCGTCCGCCGGCAGGCCCGCCGCGATCTGGTAGCGCCGCACCGCCTCGCGCAGTTTCGGGCCGGCGCGACCGTCGAACGGGCCCTCGTAGAGTGAGCGGGCGGCAAGGCCGCGCTGGAGCGCGGTGATTCCGGCCTGGTCGAGGCGCGGCCCGGTCGGCCAGGGGGCGGCCAGCGGCGGCCCGCCGGCGATCCGGTCGGAGAAGTGGCCCACCGCCAGCGCGTAGGAATCCGAGGTGTTGTAGGCGCGGATCGCCTCGAAATTGGCGGTGATCAGGAAGGCCGGCCCGCCCGCCCCGCCGGGCAGGAAGAGGCTCGCCTCGCCGGCCGCCGGCAGTGCCGCGCCGTCGAGGGACCGCACCCCGCGCCGGGCGAAATCGGCGAACGGGCCGCGGTAGCGCGCGAGGTCGAACTCCGCCGGCAGCGTGACGGCGACGCCCCAGGGCAGGTCGCGGCGCCAGCCGGCCTGTGCGAGGAAATTCGCGATCGAGGCGAGCGCGTCCGGCGCCGAATCCCAGATGTCGCGCCGCCCGTCGCCGTCGAAATCGACCGCCGCCCGCAGGTAGGCCGAGGGCAGGAACTGCGTCTGCCCCATGGCGCCGGCCCAGGAGCCGCGCATCCGCTCGGGCTTCACGTCGTGATGCTCGAGGATCTCGAGCGCCGCCAGCAATTCGTCGCGAAACAGCTCGCCGCGGTGGCGCGCCTCGGCCAGGGTGGCGAGCGCCCGGATCACCGGCATCGTGCCGGCGCTGGCGCCGAAATCCGATTCGATGCCCCAGAACGCGAGCAGGACGGGGCCGGGCACGCCGTAAGCCGCCTCGATCGCCGCCAGGGTCTCGGCGCGGCGCGCGGCCTCCGCCCGCCCGCGGGCGATGCGGCCGGCGGAAACCGCCCCGGTCAGGTACTCCCAGACCGGACGACCGAATTCGCCCTGGCGGCGCAGGCGCGCCAGCACCGCCGGGTCCGGGGTGATACCCCGGAACGCGGCCTCGAAGGTGGCGCGCGAAACCCTTCGCGCTTGGGCCGCCGGCCACAGCTCCTCGACGAAGGCCCGGAAATCGCCCGCGCCCACGGGCGCGGCGAGGACCAGGACGGCGCCGAGCGCCAGCGCGGCGCGCAGGGCGAACCGGGTGCGGCGCATCGGATCAGACCCGGTTGCGCCGGCCGAGCGCCTCTTCCCAGGCGAGCGCCTGGGTGACGATCCCGCGCAGGTCGTCGTGCTGGGGCACCCAGCCGAGCTCGGCCCGGATCCGGTCGGCCCCGGCGACGATCCGCGACGGGTCGCCGGCCCGGCGCGGCGACAGCTTGACCGGGAAGTCGACACCGGAGACCGACTTCACCACGTCGATCACCTCCAGCACCGAGTAGCCGCGGCCGTAGCCGCAATTGAGCGTCATGCTTGCCCCCCCGCCGCGCAGGTGGTCGAGCGCGACGAGGTGGGCGGCGGCCAGGTCCGAGACCTGGATGTAGTCGCGCAGGCACGAGCCGTCCGGCGTCGGGTAGTCGGTACCGAAGACTTCGAGATGGCTCCGCTTGCCGAGCGCGGCCTGCGTGGCGACCTTGATCAGGTGGGTGGCGTTGGGGGTCGACTGGCCCGAGCGTCCGCGTGGATCGGCGCCCGCCACGTTGAAGTAGCGCAGGACCACGTAGCCGATGCCGTGGGCGCGGGCGGCGTCCTCCAGCATCCACTCGGTCATCAGCTTCGAGCGGCCGTAGGGGTTGATCGGGTTCGGCGTCAGGTCCTCGGGCACCGGCACCACCGCCGGCTCGCCGTAGACCGCGGCGGTCGAGGAGAAGATGACGTGGCGCACGCCCGCGCCGATCGCCGCCTCGATCAGGGCGCGCGACTTGACCGTGTTGGCGAGGTAGTAGCCGAGGGGGTCCGAGACCGAATCCGGCACCACGATCTTGGCGGCGAAATGGGCGAGCGCGTCGATCTTGTGCCTGCGGATGGTCTCGGCCACCAGGGCCTGGTCGGCGACGTCGCCGCGCACCAGGGTGACTTCCGGCGGCAACGCCCAGTCGAACCCGGTCGAGAGATCGTCGATGACCACGACCTCGTCGTGTCCGGCGTCGATGAGGGCGAGCACCATGTGGCTGCCGATATAGCCGGCCCCGCCCGTGACAAGTACCGCCATTCCGTCCGCTCCCCGGCGTGATGCGGGTTGATCCATACCCTGCAATGCTTCAGCGTCAATTAAGCTGTCGGGTGGCAAGGCTGCTCGCGGGGAGGAGGTCCGGCGGGCGCGTGGCGTCCGGTCGCGCCGATTCCCGCCGGGCGGTCCGGCAGCTTCTCGGTGTTCACTGGATCACGCACGATGAAACGCATTCGCAAAGCCGTCCTCCCGGTCGCGGGCCTCGGCACCCGTTTCCTGCCGGCGACCAAGGCGGTTCCCAAGGAGATGCTGACGGTCGTCGACCGGCCGGTGGTCCAGCACGTCGTCGACGAGGCCCGCGAGGCCGGGATCGAGCACTTCATCTTCGTCACCGGCCGCGGCAAGGCGGTGATCGAGGATCACTTCGACATCTCCTACGAGCTCGAGCGCACCCTGCAGGAGCGCAACAAGACCGAGGCCTACGAGACCCTGAGGAAGGACCTGCCGGCCGCCGGGCAGACCAGCTTCACCCGCCAGCAGGAGCCGCTGGGGCTGGGCCACGCGGTGTGGTGCGCCCGCGAGATCGTCGGCGACGAGCCCTTCGCGGTGATCCTGCCCGACATGCTCAGCCGCGGCAGCATGGTGCAGATGCTCGAGGCCTACGAGCAGCACGGCGGCAACATCATCGCGGTGGAGGAGGTCGCCCCCGACCAGACGCACCAGTACGGCATCGTCAGCGTCGGCGAGCAGTTCGGCGACACCTTCGAGATCACCGGGATGGTCGAGAAGCCGCCGAAGGGCACCGCGCCGTCGAACTACATCATCTCGGGCCGCTACATCCTGCAGCCGGAGATCTTCTCGATCCTGGAGCGCGGCGAGCGCGGCGCAGGCGGCGAGATCCAGCTCACCGACGGCATGAAGCGCCTGTCGGAGACGCAGAAGTTCTACGGCATGCACTATCGCGGCAAGACCTACGACACCGGCTCGAAGCTCGGCTTCCTCGTCGCCAACCTCGCCTACGGCCTGGAGCGGCCCGAGCTGCGCGACGCGCTCAAGCAGGAGATCGAGGCGCTGCTGGCGAAGGGCTGACGGCCGCTACGCCCTCCCGCCCGGTCTTCGGGGCCGGGCGCGGAGGGCGCCCTATTCGTCGTCGAACCAGTTGCGCCCGGGCTCGATGCAGCGGTAGCCGACGAAGCATTCCGGCGTGTCGCGGGCCGGCACGACGGCGTTCCGGGTGACCTCCGTCGGCTCGCAGAAGCTGCGGTCGCGCACGAAGCGGTCGTAGGTGTAGCCGCCGGTGCCGAGAACCGCGGCGCCTCGCGCGGCGAGGAAGCTGCGCGCCTGGCCGCAGGTCATGGCGAGGGTGGAGGGGCGGCCCTGGGCGAGGGCGGCCGTGGGGATCGTCGCCAGAGCGGCGAGCAGGGCCAAAAACCCGGACTTCCAATATCTTGCGGACACGGCGGGGCTCCCGGCATCAGGAGCCGTGCCAACGCCTGCCGCCGCCGGTCGGATCCCCCGCCGCTACTGCGTCAATTGCCCCACACTCAGGATCGCTCCCATCACCGAGATGATCAGTCCGCCGATCAGGCCGCCGATCGCCACGGTCACCAGGGGGGTGAGGAGCGCGAGCAGGCGGTCGATGCGCTGGCGGGTCTCGGTCTCGTGCATCTCGGCGGCGTGGATCAGGACGCTGCCGAGGCGGTTCACCTGCTCGCCGCTGGCGATGAGGTTGAGGGTCGAGGCGGCGTAGGGCTTGAGCGAGGACAGCCCCGAGGCGAGGCTGCCGCCCTCGGCGAGCCGCCGCCCCGCCTCGTCGAAGGCGCGGCGGAACACCCGGTTGCCGGCGAGCGGCCGCGTCGCCGCCACCGCGTCGGGGATAGGCACCTGGGCGGCCAGCAGCGTGCCGAGCACCCGGCAGAACCGGCCGCACTCGATGCCGACCACGATCTCGCGCACCAGCGGCAGGCGCAGCGCCAGCCGCGCCCGCGCCGCCGCGAAGCCGGGCACCCGCCAGGCCCGGGCGAGCGCCAGGATCGCGAGCGCGAGGCCGCCCAGCAGCATCGGCCAGGTCGCCGCGAGCGTGTCGCCGAACCAGGACGCGGCGCGGATCGCGAAGGGCGGTGCCTGGCCGCTGCCCTCGAAGAGCGGGCCGAGCGCCGGCACCAGGACCCCGACGATCATCGCCACGGTGCCGATCGCCATCGCGATCAGCAGCGCCGGGTAGATCATCGCCGAGACGAGGTGGCGCCGGACCGCGTCGCGCCGCTCGATCGAGGCGGTGAGCGAGCCAACCACGTCGACCAGCGTGCCGGTGGCCTCGCCGGCCCGCACGATGTCGACCATGTCGCGCGGGAAGGCCTGGGGGTGGGCCGCCATCGCCCGCGACAGGGAGGCACCGGCCACCACCCGCTCCAGCAGGTCGGCCAGCACCGGCTTCAGGGCCGGCCCGGCCTGGCGCTCGACGAGGCGCAAGGCCCGGTCGACGGTGAGCCCGGCGCCGACCAGCGTGCCGAACTCGCGCAGGAAGGCGATCCGGGCGGCGTCGTTGACCCGGTCGCGGCCGAGAAGGTCGCGGCGCCAGAACGGGGCCGGGCCGGCGGCCGCCTGGGCGATCTCGTAGACCTGCAGCCCGTCGGTGCGGAGGCGCGCCACGGCGCGCTGGCGGGTCTCCGCCTCGATCGTGCCGGTCCGCGCCCGTCCGTCCGCACCATAGGCCTTGTAGGCGAAGCGGGGCATGTCAGCGGGCCTCGCAAAGCTGAAAACGGCTCGGCTGGGTCATGCGGTCGATCCTTCCCGCGACCTCATCCTGAGGTGCGACCGACGGGAGCCTCGAAGGAGGGCTCCAGAAGGCTCCGTGATCCCTGGAGCCCTCCTTCGAGGCTCAGCGATCTTCGATCGCCCGCACCTCGGGATGAGGTCGCGGGTGGGAGAGGACGGGACGCCTGCCTCCATCCCCGTCGAACCGGCACCGGGCGACATTCAGAGCGTCCCTTCCAGCACCCGCCCGACCTCGTCGAGGGTGGTGTCGCCGTCGAGCACCCGCGCACGGGCGCTGTCGGCGAGCGTCGTCATGCCGGCAGCCCGGGCCCGGGCGGTCAGGGTCTGCTCGTCGGCGCGATGGGCGATCAGGCCGCGCAACTCCCCGTCGAGAGTCATGATCTCGGACGCGACCATCCGGCCGCGATAGCCGGTGCCGTTGCAGGCCGGGCAGCCGCGGGCGCGCTTGAGGCTCAACGGGGCCTCGTCCGGGATGCCGAGGCGCAGGCGCTCCTGCGGCGTCGCGGGCGTGGCCTCGGCGCAGGCCCCGCAGAGGCGCCGCACCAGGCGCTGGGCCACCACGCCGTTGAGGGTCGCGGCGATGAGGTAGGGCTCGATGCCCATGTCCATCAGGCGCGTCACGGTGGCGGGGGCGGAGTTGGTGTGGAGCGTCGAGACGACGAGGTGGCCGGTCAGCGCCGCCTGCACGGCGATGCGGGCGGTCTCGCCGTCGCGGATCTCGCCGACCATCACCACGTCCGGGTCCTGGCGCAGGATCGAGCGGAGCGCGGCCGCGAAGTCGAGGCCGATGCCCGGATGGGCCTGGACCTGGTTCACCCCGGCCATCCGGTACTCGACCGGGTCCTCGACGGTGACGACCTTGAGGTGGGGGCCGTTGATCCGGCGCAAAGCCGCGTAGAGCGTCGTGGTCTTGCCCGATCCGGTCGGGCCGGTGACGAGGACGAGGCCGTTCGGCCGGCTCGTCATCGCGGCGATCTCCCGGATCGCCGCCGCGTCGAAGCCGAGCGCGGAAAAGTCCTCGACTCGTCGCGAGCCGTCGAGGACGCGCAGGACCACGCTCTCGCCGTGGGCCGTCGGCAGGGTCGAGACGCGGATGTCGACCTCCTGGCCGCGGTCGGGCGCCTGCATCCGCCCGTCCTGGGGCAGGCGCCGCTCGGCGATGTTGAGGCCGGCCTGGATCTTGATGCGGGTGGTGAGCGCGAGCTGGACCGATTTCGGCAGCCGCTCGGATTCGACCAGCACGCCGTCGACCCGGTAGCGCACCCGCATGTCGGCTTCCTCCGCCTCCAGGTGGATGTCGGAGGCCGACAGCTCGAAGGCCTTGCGCACCAGGCGCGCCGAGAGCCGCACGATCGGCGCCTGGCTCGCCACGTCGGCGAGCCGCGCGAGGTCGTCGTCGGACCCCGCCTCGCCCTCCTCGGCGACGTCGCCGTAGACGGCGCGGTGCGCCCGCTCGAAGCTGCCGGGCCCGACGAGCCGGGGGGCGACCGCGCGCTCGACGAGGTGCTCCAGCGCCCGGGTCGTGTCCGTGTCGAACGGATCGACCAGGGCGACGACGAGGCGCTCGGCCTCGATCGCCAGCGGCAGCACCCGGGCGCGGGCGCAGTAATCGGGCGAGAGGAGATCGGGCAGGACCGGCTCGCCCGGCAGGTCGTCCTGGCGCAGGATCGGCAGGCCGGTCGCCTCCGACAGGGCGGTGACGAGCGTCGCCTCGTGGACGAGGCCGAGTTCGGTGAGCAGCAGGGGGAGGGGGCGCCGGCCGGGCCCGTCGAGGGCGGCGAGCGCCCGCTCGTGGCCGGCGGGGTCGAGCACCTCGCTCTCGGCGAGGCGGTCGACGAAGGCGCGCAGGTCGTCGGCGCGGGCGCGGGCGACGTCGCGCCGGTCCGCCCGCGCGCGCCGCGGCCGGGTCTTGCCGCCCCAGATGCTCAGCATCGTCCTGCCCCAGAGAAAGCCGGCCGGGCGCGACCCGCCGGCGGGACATTCTCGCGCGACGTCCTTAAGCGGACGGAAATGTCGGGGCGCTAGACCGGGGGCACCGCTCCGGCTGGTATCCGGGCGCCGGAGCCGACCCGTTGCGCGCGCCCCCGATCCACTCGCAGGTTATGCTGTCCTCGGCCCGGGCGTCGCTCCGCCGGGGTATCGACGCCGCCTCGCACCTCCTCGGCTTCGCCGAGGTGCGGACCGACCGCGCGCCGGCGCTGCTGACGCTCGGGCTCGGGACGCCGGGCGACACCGGGCTGACGGTGACCGACCGGCGCGACGGCCAGGACCGGACCTACCGCCTCGACCTCGGGGCCGACGACCTCGCCGAGCGACTAGCGGCGATCCGGGGCGGCCGGGCGGAGGCGCGGGCGAAGGTCGTGGTCGATCCCGCCGCCTGCTTCATCCGCACCCTGGAGCTGCCGAGCGCCGCCCTGCCGCGGATGCGTGCGGTGCTGGCCCAGGAACTCGAGGCCGCGACGCCGTTCCGCGCCGACCAGGTGTTCAGCGACTGGTACGTCGAGGGCGAGGATCCCGAGACCCGCACCCTGCGGGTGCGCCACGTCGTGCTCAAGCGCGCCCGCCTCGCCCCCGTGCTGGCGGCGCTCGCCGGGGCCGGGCTGAACCCCGGCATCGTCGCGGTCGGCCCGGCGGAGGACCGGACGATGCCGGTCGACCTCCTGTCGAGCGGGCACCACGCCCTGCCGGGGCTGCTGCGGGGCTCGGGCAACCTCGTGCTCGCGGCGGCGACCGGGCTGTTCCTGCTCGCGGCGTTCGTGGGCCTGCGCCAGCACCAGGCGGCGGCGCTGGCAGCCCTCGACGACGCCTTCGCGGCGGCCCGACGGGCGGCCGCCGCGGGCCGGCCTCCGGCGGTCCAGGCCGGCACGGCGCAGATCCTGGCCGAGCGCGGGATGCCGCTCGCCCAGACCTGGGACGCGGTCGCCGCCGCCCTGCCGGGCACGGTCTCGGCCGAGACCCTGCGGTTCACCGGGGCCGGGCTGGAGCTGACGCTGCGCGCACCCGACCCGGCGGCCTCGCTGGCCGCGCTCGCCCACCTGCCGGGCTACGGCGCGCCGGCCCTGCAGCGGGCCGAGCCCGTCGAGGGCGGGCAGCGCGTCGTCGTCGCCCTGCCGCGCCGGGCCGCCGGGGGCCGCCCGTGAGCGTCGCCCTTCCGCCCGCGGGCCGGCCGCTCCTCCTCGGCCTCTGCGCGATCGGCCTCGCCCTCGCGCTCGCCACCGGGCCGGTGCTCGACGCGCTCGGCGCCGCCGACGACATCGCCGCCGCCCGCGACCGCCTCGCCCGGGCGCAGGCCGCCGCGGGCGCCGCCCCGGTGCCGGCGCCGCTCTCGGCCGCCGACGAGACCTCGCTCGCCGTCGCCTTCCGGGCCCGCCTCGACGCCCTGGCGGCGGGGCGGAGCGCCACGGTGGACGGGGCCGGGCTCCAGCCGGATCCGGCCCGCCCGACCCTGCCGCGCCTGTCGGCCTCGCTGCGCGGCACCGTCGAGGGCCTGCACGGGCTGCTGGCGGCGCTGGAGTCCGAGGCGCCCCTGATCGTGCCCGAGGAGGCCGTGCTGAGCGTCGAGCGGCCGGCCGATCCCGAGATCGGCCGCGCCACGGTGATGCGCCTCACCCTGACGGTCCGGGGCGTGCTCCTGCCCGCGCCGGCGACCGGCCGGACCGGCCCGGGAGGCACGCCGTGACGCCGATCCTCCGGGCGGCCGGAACTGCGCTCGCCGCGACCGGGCTCAGGGCTCGGCTCGCCTGCGGGCTCTCGGCGGGCCTGATGCTCGCCGCCTTCGCCTGGCCGGTCGACGGCGGGCCGACGCCGGCGCCGCACCGCGCCCCGGCCCTGCCGCCGCCACCGGACGAGACGGCCCTGGCGCGCCCGCTCTTCGATCCCGGCCGGCGGCCCTGGACCGCCCGCGGCCCCCGCGAGATCCTCGACGGCGACCCGCCGCGGCAAGTGCTGGTGGTGCGCGGCATCCTCCTCGACGGGCCCGCCGCCCGCGTGCTGATCGACGACGGCAGCGGCGCCCAGGCCTGGCTCGCCCGCGGCGAGGGCCGCGGCGACTGGCGCGTGGCGGAGGTCGGGCGCGACCGGGTGACCGTGGTGCAGGGCGAGCGCCGCTACGTCGCGACCTTCCTGGGGCCTGCCGCGACGCTGAGGCCGGTCGGTGCCCGGCCGGTGGTCGAGGCGGAGCCGGCCTTGCGGCGCTGAGCCGGGGGCTGCAAGCCGCGGGCGGCGATGGCGCCGCAGCCCCGTCAGTCCAGCATCCGCCGCAGGATCCCCTGCTGGCCCTCGTAGGCCGTCGGCAGGGGCGGGGGCGGCAGGACCGGGCGCACCGGCATCATGGCGCGGAACTGCTGGCGGAAATCCTCGGCGATACGGTCGGCCTCGACGGTGCCGCGGATCACCCGGGGGCGGATGAACACCAGGAGCTCGGTGCGCACCCGCTGGTCGATGCGGTTGCGGAAGGCCGGGCCGATCACCGGCAGTTCGCTCAGGATCGGCAGGTTCTCGTTGGAGATCTGCGCCTTCTCCTGCACCATGCCGCCAATGGCGAGGCTGTGGCCGTCGTTTACCGCGACGCTGGTCGCGACCCGGCGCTGGCGGATCGTCGGCGAGTCGATCGCCGAGGTCGTGGTCGGGACGACGTCGCTGACCTCCTGGTTGATGTCGAGCACGACGAGGCCGTTCTTGTTCACCCGCGGCGTGACCGAGAGGATCACGCCGGTATCCTTCATCTCGATCTGGTTGAGGATCGGGGCGCCCGCGGTGAGCGCGCTCTGGCCGGATTGCTTGATGATCGGCACTTGGTCGCCGACCTGGAGCTTGGCGGTGCGGTTGTCGAGCACCGTGATGTTGGGCGACGAGATGACGTTGACCCGGGTCACGCCCTGCAGGGCGTTGAGCACCACGTTGAAGTCGGAGCCGGCGAGCAGGTAGTTGAAGCCCGGCACGCCGCGGATCGCCGAGGTGATCAGGCCGGCGGTGCCGCTCGTCGCTGCCGCCTTGTCGGTGTCGGTGCTGGCGAGGTTGAAGCGGCTGCCGCGGTTCTTGAGGAACCACTGCACGCCGAAGGCGAGGTTGTCGTTGAGCGTGACCTCGGCGATCACGGTCTCGAGCAGCACCTGGGTCGGCATCGCGTCGAGGCGGCCGAGGATGCGCAGGATCTTGTCGTACTGGTTGCGCGTGGCCGAGACCACCAGGCTGTTGTTGGCCTCGTCCGCGACGATGCCGATGGCGTCGCGCCGCATCCCGGCCCCGCCGCCGGCATAGCCCGCGTCGAACCCGCCCCCGTAGCCCCCGTAGCCGCCGCCACCGCCATACCCGCCGAGCGCGCCGCCATAGCCGCCCCCGCCGGCGAGCGGCGAGGCGGGAAGCCCGCCCGCCGCCCCCGACGGCCCGCCGAGCCCGCCGCCGACGCCGGCGCCGCCCGTGTCCCAGCCGGGGCCCGCCGCGGCACCGGGCCCGCCGCCTGCGCCCGGCCCGCCGGCCGCCGGGTTCGCGCCGCCCAACGCCCCGCTGCCCAACCCCCCGCCGCCGAGGCCGCTGCCGGCGAGCCCACCGCCACCCAGGCCGCCCGCGCCGGCATAGCCGCCGTAACCTCCGCCGCCGTAACCGCCCCCCATGGCGCCGCCGATGCCCGACTGGCCGTAGCCGCCGCCCATCTCGGCCATCACCACGCCCTGCAGCACGGCGGCGAGTTCCTTGGCCGAGCGGTTCTGGATCCGGTAGACGAAGAGCTGGCGCTCGCGGTCGGCGGCCAGCGTCTCGAGCTGGTCGAGCAGCCCCCGGGCCCGGTCGAGATAGGCGGCGCGCGAGGAGACGATCAGGATCGCGTTCAGCGCCTCGTTGGGGATGAAGCGGATCACGTCGCCGGTACCGGCGGTCTCGCCGCCGAAGATCTGGGTCAGGTCGCGGGCGAGCACCACCGGGTTGGTGCTGCGCACCGGCACCATCGCGGTCGACATGCCGCGCATCCAGTCGACGTCGAACATCGCGATGGTCTGGCGCAGCACCCGGATCTGGGCCGCGTCGCCGGACAGGATCAGGAGGTTGCGCGCCCGGTCGGCCCGCAGCACCACCTCGCGCGGGGCGACCGAGGAGAGGATCGCCTGCATCTCGGCGGCCGAGATCCAGCGCAGCGGCACCGCGACCGCGCCCGCCTCGGCCCCCGCCCCCTGGACCGGCCGGATCTCCGGGCCGGCGCCCGAGGGCACGATCTGGACGCTGCGGCCGTGGCGGCGCAACGACAGGCCGCGGCTCGACAGCGCGGCCTCGAACATCCGCAGCAGGGCCTCGCGGCTCACCGGCCCGCCGGTCTGCAGGGTGATGGTGCCGGACGCTCGCTCGTCGAGGCTGTAGCCCCAGCCGAGGGTGTCGGCGAACACCGCCTTGGCGGCGACCGGCAGCGGCACCTCGACAAGGTTCAGGCTCACCGGCCCGCCCGCGACCGGGGCCTCGGCCGGCACCTCGCCGCCGATCAGCCGGTCGTTGCCGCGCAGCACCAGGGCACCGGGCTCGCGCGATCCGGCATACCCGATCGGTTCCGCGGCGCCGGCGGCGAGCGGCCAGAGGCAGGCGAGCGCCAGGGCGAGGACAGGCGCACCTCTCGTCATTCCCCCGCAATCCCCGTGCCCGCTCGTCGCTGGACCGAACGTTAGGGGAGTTATGGTTAACGAGGCGTTGAGAGACGCCGGAGCGCCGGTGTCCCGCAGTCGCCGCGCGCAGGAAATACAGCCTGAGCGTGCGATCGGCCCGAATGCTCGCCGGAGCGAAATCTGCCGATCGGGGGAGGGACGGCAATGGAGCAGGGGCGGATCGGCGGCACCGGTCCGCCCTGACGACCGGAATACGCGAGGGCCGGCCGGGACTTTACTGTAAGGACCGGCGGATCGACCGCCGGACCGGGGCGCCCGCGCGCCTCAGTTGCTCGCGACGTCGGACTGATCGCCGCTGCCGCCGGCCTTGCCGTCGGCGCCGAGGCTGTAGACCTCGAACGGCGTGCCGCCGCTGCCGGGCGCGCGGTACAGGTAGGCGTGGCCCCACGGATCGACGAGGCCGCGGGCGTCGCGCACGTAGGGCCCGCGCCAGGCCGGCCCGCTCGCCTGCACCAGCGCCTGGAGGCCCTGCTGGGTCGTCGGGTAGGCGCCGAGGTCGAGATAGTAGAGCTCGACCGCCTGGGCGATGTTCTTGACCTGGATGCGCGCCGTCTCGCCCTTCGCCCGGCCGAGATAGCCCAGCACCTGCGGCGTCACCATGGTGGCGATCATGCCGATGATCGCCAGGACGACCAGCAACTCGACGAGCGAGAATCCGGCCTGGTTCGCGGATGGGTTCCGTTGCGGCGCCCGGGGGTCCTGCATGGTCGTGGTGAGCATCCGGCAGCCTCGGCGCGGGGAACAATACGGCCGGGAGCGTGCCGTCTCTTCGTAAAGAAGCCCTCACTGCCAACGCGGACCCGCGGGCCGGTCCCCAGGCGAGTCGGGATTTATTATCGACTCTGCGGACAGGATCGCGCCGCGAGGCGGCGAGGGCCAGGGACGACCGTGGACGGAATGCACGCGATGAGACGGATGGACCGCGCCGCCGGACGCCCGCACCGGACCGGACGGAGCGGCCGGGCCCTGGGGGTACTCTCCCTGGCGGCGCTCTCCCTGGCGGGCTGCGTCCTCCTCGGCGGGGCCGCGCTCGCCGCGCCGCTCGCGGTGCCGCTGCCGGCGCCGTTCCCGCCGGTGCGGGTGCTGACGCTCCTCGTCGGCCTCCACCTGATCGGCCTGTGCTTCGGGCTCGGCGGCGCCACGATGCTCGATTTCTGGATCCTGCGCTGGATGCGTTGGGGCAGCC
Organism: Methylobacterium sp. ap11; assembly: GCF_900110515.1. Taxonomy (NCBI): domain Bacteria; kingdom Pseudomonadati; phylum Pseudomonadota; class Alphaproteobacteria; order Hyphomicrobiales; family Methylobacteriaceae; genus Methylobacterium; species Methylobacterium sp. ap11. Next base: position 206,177 of record NZ_FOEB01000004.1, read on the forward strand.
TGCCGCCCGAGATCGCCCGGATCTTCCTGTTCGTCAGCAAGGTGGTGACGGTCGGGCTCGGCCTGCTCTGGCTCTCGGGGCTCGGCTTCCTCGCGGTCTACGCGGTCGAATCGCCGGAGAAGCTCGCCAACCCGAAGCTCTGGGCCAAGCTCGTCGTGGTGCTGGCGCTCACCGTCAACGGGCTCCTGATCCACGCGGTCGTGCTGCCGGGCGTCCTGCGCGACATCGGCCGGCCGATGCTCGACGGGGTGTCGGGCGTGCGCACCGGAATCTTCCTGGTGTCGGGCGCGGTCTCCGGCGTGTCCTGGTACGCGGCCTTCGCGCTGGGGCTGATGCGCGAGCTCAACGGCGTCGTCCCGACCGGGCTGCTGCTCTCGCTATGGCTCGCCGGGGTGCTGGCGGCCTCGCTCGCGGCCTACTTCTACTGGCTGCACCTGCGCGAATGGACCCTGCGCCACGGCGCCCGCCCGGTCTGGGCCGGGGCGCCGGCCGGAGAGGCGGCGAAGCCGCCCGCCGGTGCCATGCCGATGCAAGATCCCCGGCTACAAGACCTCTCCCTGCGAGACCTCTCGCTGCAGGACATCTCATCGCCCGCGGCGGTGCCGGAGGCGCCTCCCACCGCACCACCCGCCGATGCTGCCGCGGCGCTCCCGTCCGTCGTGGCCCCGCCGGCCGCCCCGGCCCGGATCCCGCAGGACCGCATCCTCGCCCTGAACCCGTCGGCGCCCGCCCGCGCCCGGCCGTCGCGGCGGGCGTGATGTCGGGCCTCCTCCTCGTTCTGCTGCCGCTGCCGCTGACGCTGCCGGCGAGCCTGATCGACCTGCGCCGCCGCATCATCCCGGACGCGCTCACGCTGGCGCTCCTCGGCCTCGGCCTCGGCCTCGCGGCGTGGCGGGAGGGGGCGGAGGCGGCGCTCCTCGCCCTCGCGCAAGCGGTCGTCGCCTACGGGCTGTTCTACGGCCTGCGCGCGCTCCACGCACGGGCGACCGGGCGGATCGGGCTCGGGCTCGGCGACGTCAAGTTCATCGCCGCCGCCACCGCCTGGACGGGGCTCGCCGGCCTGCCGGTGCTCGTCCTGGCGGCGAGCCTGTCGGCGCTCGCGGCCGTCGCCGCCATGGCGCTCGCCGGCCGGCCGGTCGGGCGCGACACCGCCCTGCCGTTCGGCCCGTTCCTGGCGCTCGGCCTGCATGCCGGCCTCGCGGTCGCGGCCTTGGGCCTCGATGCGGATCTCTTCGTCGGAGCCGCCGGGTGAGGGCGGGCGCGAAGGGGCGGGAGGACGGCTTCACCCTCGTCGAGATGCTGGTGACGATGGCGATCCTGGCTCTGGCCAGCGGCGTCGCGTTCCGGTCCCTCGGCCCCGGCGCCCTCGACCGGCGCATCGTGCTGGTCGCCGAGACGATCGCGGCCGAGATCGGCCGGCTGCGGGCCGAGGCGATCCGCTCGGGCCGGGCCGGGCGCCTCGCCTACGAGCCGCAGGCCGCCCGCTTCGTCAGCTCCCGCCCGGGGGCGCCGCCGATCCCGGTCGGAGCGCTCGCGGTCGCGGTCGAGCCCGGCCCGGTCGGCCGGCCGGTGCCGGGGGAGCTGCGCCTCCTGCCCGACGGCAGCGCGACCGGCGGGCGGATCCTGCTCGCGGCCGGCGCCTCGCGCCGGATCCTGTCGGTGAGCGCCCTGACCGGTCGGGTGCGGCGGGAGGACGGGCCGTGAGGCCGCGGCGCGCCCGCGGGGACGAGGACGGCTTCACCACCGTCGAGGTGCTGGTGGCCTTCGCGATCGCCGCTGCCGCCACCGTCATGGCGTTCGAGATCGCCGGCACGGCGGCCGGCGCGGTGCGGCGACTCGAGACCCGGCGGATCGCCGCCGACGAGGCGGAGGGCGTCGTCCTGCGCCGCCTCGCCGAGGGTCCGCTGCGGCCGGGCCTCGTGCAGGGGCGGTTCTCGGACGGCACGCCCTGGACGCTGGCGATCCTCGACCTGCGCCCGGTCCTCGGGCTCGGTCGCGCGCCGCCGCTGTGGCAGGTCAGGGTCACGGCCGGCGGGCCCGGGGCGCAGCCCCTCTACGCCACCCTCATGCCCGGCAGGCCCGGGGAGACGCCCGAATGAGCCGGCGCGGCGAGGACGAGGCGCGGCAGGCCGGCTTCACCCTGGTCGAGACGCTGGTCTGCCTCGCGCTCGCCGGGCTGATCGGGGTGCTGCTGCTCAACGCCGTGAGGATCGCCGGCGGCGCCTCGGCGGCGGCCTCGCGGGCGGCCGGGGCCGAGGAGGTGCAGTCGGTGCGCGACCACCTGCGGCGCACCCTCGGCAGCCTGGCGCAACGCCGCCCCGACGGGAGCCGGCCGACCCTCGGCGGCGGCCCGGACCGGCTCGTCGCGGTGCTGGCCCCCGACCGCACCCTGGAGCGCCCGACCGAGGTCGCCGCGACCCTCGCGCTGGCGCCGGGCCTCGCCGGCGGCCTCGACCTGCGGGAGGACCGGAGCGAGCGCGAGGGGACCGGCGGGGCGATCGGAGAAGTGATCGGAGAAGTGATCCTCGGGCGAATCGCCGGGCTTGCGATCCGCTACTACGGCGCGCCCTCCGACGGCGCCCGGCCGCTCTGGCAGCAGAGCTGGTCGCGGGCCGACCGGGCGCCGCTCCTCGTCGAGATCCAGGTCGCCTTCCTCCCCCGGGACCGCCGCCGCTGGCCGCCGCTGCTGATCGCCCTCGAGGCCGGCCCGTGAACGCGCCCGCGCGTGCGCCCGGGACCGGTCCCGCGGACGCGGGCGAGGGCGGCTTCGTCCTGCTCTCGGTGCTGGCGATCTTCATCGTCGTCGGCGCGGTGCTGGCCGGGGCGCTGCTCCAGGTCCGCTCCGCCACCGGCCTCGCCCAGGCCCGGGCCGACGCAGTGCGGCTCCAGGGAGCGGCGGACGGGATCGCCCGCCTGATCGCCTACGAGCTCCAGCTCGGGCGGATCTACCGCCGCACCGAGGCCGGCCTGCCGGAGGACGGCACCGTCGCCGCCTGCCCGCTGGCCCCGGGGCGGGTCGCCCTGGTGTCGCTCCAGGACCAGGGCGGCCTGATCGACCTCAACGCCACGCCGCGCCCGGCGATGGAGGAGGCGTTCCGGCTCCTCGGCGTGCCGGACCGGGACGCGATGGCGCTTGGCGCCGAGATCGTCGACTACCGCGACGCCGACGACGCGCCCGAGCCGAACGGCGGGGCGGAGCTGGCGCAATACCACGCCCGCGGCCTCGCCTGGGGGCCCCGCAACGGCCCCTTCGCCAGCGCCGACGAGATCGGCCGCCTGCCCTCGATGACCCCGGCGCTCGCGGTCCGCCTCGCGCCGGTGCTGACGGTCTACAATGCAGGGGGCCGCTTCGACCTCGCCGCGCTGGTGCGGCGGGTGAACCCGGGGGCGGTCCGGTCGCTGCCGGGCTCCGCCGGCCCGGTCCCGTCGCCCCGGCAGGCCTTCCGCCTCTCCGTCGTCGTCGCGGAGGGCCGCGCCCGGGCCGGGCGGTCGGCGATCCTCGACCTCGGCGGCGGCGGCTTCCTGGTCTGGCAGCAGACGGTCGCGCCCGACCTCGCGGACGGGGTGGGGCACCCGGCCTGCGCGATGCTGGCGGCCGCCCTTTCGGGGGGGTCGTGAGCCCCGCGCCTGTCGGAGAGGAAGCGACCGAGCACGCCGCGCGTCATGCCGGATCTCCCGGCCGGCCGGCCGAGTTGATTCGAACCGAGCGACGGGACAGTCTCGCGGAGGAGAAGGAGCGCGGCGCGATGATGGAAGCCCTGACGGTTCCCCGGTGCCCCGACGTGGTGCTGTCGGATTTCGGCGCCTTCTTCGAGGAGCAGCGCCGGCGCCGCGAGGCGAGCCCGGTCTCGGAGGCACAGCCCGACGCCGCGCTCTCGGACGAGGATGCGCGGCGCGTGGCGCTCCTGCGCGACATCGCCGCCGAGGTGCTGGAGGCGGCCTCCGCGCAGCTGGCGCCCCACGGCGTGCTGGTGGAGCGCGGGCCGTCCCTGCGCGGGCGGCCCGATTTCGAGCAGGCCTACACCCAGTTCATGCTGATCAACCGGCAGACCGGCCGGGCCTCGGACGTCTACGTGATGAGCATCACGGATGCGGGCTACTTCCTGGCGAGCGCCTGCGACCCGCGCCTCGACCACGACCACAACGACCGGCAGGTCACCCACTGCGCCGCGAGCGCGCTCACCTGCGACGTCGTCGCCCGGGTGATGAAGGATGCGATCCTGCACGTCGCCTGAGCGCCAAAGCCGCCCGCTACTCCTTGTGGGCGAACAGGTAGGTGCCGCTCGCCAGCTCCATGTTCTTGTCGTCGCCGAGCTGCGTCACGTAGGGCTCGTTCAGGAGCGACAGCGGGTCGGCGGTGAAGTCTGAGAGACGGCGCGAGAGGAAGCGCTTGCGCACGTCCGGCGGCAGGCCGGCGGCCCAGGACTGGACGATCCAGGTCAGGGTCCAGATCGGCAGGAGCGAGGTCGGGACGTACTGGTGGTCGACGGCGAGCCGGCCGGCGAACAGGTTGCGCAGGCCCTCGCCGGTCATGTTGTAGTAGTGGTGCGGGTAACCGTGCAGCGGCTGCAGGAACGGCACCGCGCAGACCAGCTTGCCGCCGGGCTTGAGCACCCGGGCGATCTCGCGGGCGCAGGCGAAGGGATCGCGGACATGCTCCAGCACCGCGATCGAGATCACCCCGTCGAAGCTCGCGTCGCGGAACGGCAGCACCTCGCCGATGCCGAGCACGTCGGTGGTGTCGTAATCGGCGATCTCGAGGTTGACGACGTTGGCGTAGTAGCGGTCGCGCCGGCCGGCGCCGCAATCGAGGACCAGCCCGTCGGGATTCGCGTCGATCAGTTCCAGGACGTGGGCGTCGTAGGCGTTCTGCGAGACGTTGGGGCTGTCCTCGGCGCCCGAGAGCGCCCGCAGCTCGTCGCTGAGGTAGTCGTACTTACCCCCGGGGCGGCGGTGGGGCAGGTCGTCCCGCATCAGGGGGGCGAGGCGCGCCAGCTTGTCGGCCCGCATGGCCTCCAGCCCTTCGGGCAGGCGGCTCTGGCGCCGGCCCTGGCGCAGGCCGTGGCGATCGAAGTGCGCCCGGCCGCTGGCGAGCCGCCCCTCGCGCACCGCGAGGTGGATGTCGGGGTTGGCCGCCAGGTAGTCGGCCTCGCGGAAGGTCGCCGCCGTCGCCGGCTCGACCATGTCGAGATGAGGGATCACGGGGGCGGCCTAGAGGGTGCGCAGGAAGCCGGCGAAGCGCATCAGCCCCTCCGGCCAGGGCCCGTGCCCGCTCTCGCCGTTGAGGTGGCCGGACTCGCCGGCATCGACCAGCTCCGCTCCCCAATCCGCCGCGAACGCGCCCGCGCGGTCGTAGGCGGTGTAGGGGTCGGTCCGGCTCGCGACCAGCACCGAGGTGAAGGGCAGGGGCTCGCGCGGGATCGGCGCGAAGTGGCGCAGGACCGCCGGCGTGTCCGGCCGCTCGATGTCGGGCAGCGCCACCAGGAAGGCGCCAGCGACCGCGCCCCGGGGAAGGTATGGCGCCGCCTGAACGCAGGCGATCACCCCGAGGCTGTGGGCGACCAGCACCACGGGCCGGCTCGCCGCCTGCACGGCCGCGATCACGGCGTCGCGCCAGGCGTCCGGCTCGGGATGGTCCCAGCTCGCCTGGTCCACCCGGCGGGCGGTCGAGAGCCGCTCCTGCCAGCGGCTCTGCCAGTGGTCGGGCCCGGAATTGGTGTAGCCCGGGACGACGAGGATGTCGCAATCGGCCGATTTCATGCCGCACCGTTACAGGCACGGCGCCCCAGCGTCGAGACCATCCCTGCCCGCCCGCCCTACTCGGCCGCCAGGGCCGGCACGGCCGGCGCGGTGCCGAGGAGGATCGGGCCGACCTGCAGCGCCAGCCCGGTCGAGGCGAGGTTCTTGTGCTTGGCCTCGACCTCGATGTCGCACCAGGCGAGGTGGCGGGCGATGTGGTCGTTGAGCGCCCGGTTCCACATCAGGTCGGAATGGGCGGCGAGGTCCCGGCCCTTGAGGCCGGCCTCGGTCAGGGCCGCGAAGTCGGGCAGCGCGTCGGGGTCGTGGCCCGGCAGCACGTCCTCGCGCGAGACGCTGACATGGCCGACCGGGCGCACCCCGCGCCAGGAGTCGATCACCCGGGCGATGCGCGGATCGTCCGGCTCGAGATAGCCGCCGCGGCTGTGGATCCAGTGGTGGTGCAGGTCGAGGACCACCGGCACCCGGTCGGCGAGGCGCAGCACCTCGTCGAGGCCGAAGGCGGATTCGTCGTTCTCGACCGTGACGAGGTCGCGGGCGACCTGCGAGACCCTGTCGAGATTCTCCCGGTACGCCTCGACGCCGGGATCGCGGGCGCCGACATGGATGTTGATGTGGGCGCCGTGCGGGTGCCAGCCGCCGCCATAGCCCATCATCGCCATCACCTCGGCGTGGTAGTCGAGCTCGGCGATGCCGTTCGCGAGCGCCGCAGGGTTGCGGCTGGCCAGGATGCAGAACGGGCCCGGATGCATGCTGAGCCGCACCCCGCCGGCCCGCGCCGCCTCGCCCACCGCCGCGAGGCCGTCCTCGATCGTGCGGCGAAACTCCGGGTCGGCGTAGAGGTCGCGCACCTCCGGGTGGGTGTAGCCCGGCAGGATCGAACTCGCGAGGCGCAGAAGCCGCTCCAGCGGCGGCCTGTCCGCCACCCAGGCGACCTGGCGTCCCATCGCCGCGAGGTTGTGGGTCACCACCGCGACGAGCTTCTCGCGGGCGGCCGTCGGGGCGAGCCGGCGCAGATGCGCGATCGTCACCGTGGTGACGTTCATCACCAGCGCGGCGTCCTTGGCGGCCTTCAGCGTCTTGTGCCGACCGGGCTCCTCGTCCGGGATGAACTTGCAGCAGAAGCCGAGGCGGGGCCCGGAATCGGGGGAGGGACCGGAATCGGGGGAGGGGGCGGCGGAGGTCATTGCCGACAACGCGGCGCCTGCCGCCGCGGGTCCCGGAATACCGCCGGGAAGTACGGAAGGCGGACATGAAAAAGCCGGCCCCGAAGGACCGGCCGATTTCTACGGAGAACCTCGTCCGGCTCGCGCTCCCGGTCGAACCCGCTGCATCGTCCCGGACCGCGGAGGGCCCGGGACGATGCAGCCGAGTTGGACGGTCAGTGCGTCTGCCGGCCCGGCTCGGAGGTGCCCGCAGGGGCCTCTCCGGATTGGTTCTGGCCGGGCTGGTTCTGACCAGGTTGGTTCTTGCGCAGTTCGTCCGAGGCGGCGTGGGCGGCCGCGACGGCGGCGTCCTGGGCCTGGTCGAGGGCGGTCTCGACGAATTGCCGGCCGCGCTCGGTCGCCTCGTGGGCGTAGCGCAGGCCCTGGTCGCGGACCTCGTCGGCCCAGGGACCGACCACCTTGTCCTCCTGGCGGGTGCGCGGCAGCAGCGCGCCGAGCAGCATGCCGGCGGCGAGGCCGACGACGCCGACGAGAACCGGGTTCTCGGTCACGAAGCGCTCGACGGTGTTCTGGCCCTGCGCCAGCCGGTCGCTGCCGCGGTCGCGCAGGTCGGCGTAGCGGCGCGAGCCGGTCTCGATCCGGTCGTTCGCCCAGTCGCGGGCGCGGTCGATCGTGTCGGAGCCGCGGCCGCCGACGGCGCCGTAGGTCCGGCTCGCCTCGGCATGCGCGCGGTCGACCGCGTCGCTGGCGCCGCGCTTCAGCCGGTCGGCCGCCGCGTCGGCCTTGGCGCGCAGCTGGTCGGCGGTCTCGCCGATGCGCTCGCCGATCGCCGAGACGGTCTCGCTCACGCGCTCGGACATGCCGGCGGCAGCGTCCTTGGCGGCCTCGCTGGCGTGGCGGGCGGCGTCGCCGGCCGAGTCCTGCGCGGCGTCGAGGTTGCGGCGCACGGTGTCGTGGTCCTGGTGCAGATTGCGCTCGGGACCGGTCGCGGGGGTGTGGGCCGACGGGGCGCCCGGATTGGCCGGGTTGATGGTGTGCTCTGCCATGACTCGGGTACTCCCTGGCAGGCGGGGGACGGGGAAGCCCGCGCCCGCTCCGGCCTGCAACGAAACGAGGATTCTATGAAACGGGCGCCAGCCCTCGGGGCCGGCGCCGGGATCACATCCGCAGGCTCTCGGCGACGCGGTCGGCGGCCGGGTGGGCGGTCGGGCGGTCGGGGTCGTAGACCCGGGCCGTTCCGGTGTTCAGGACCGGCACCGATTCGGCCCCGGCCATCGTGGCGTCGAGCTCACGGCGCCGCTCGGATTCCCGGGCGACGCGGTGGACGAGCCAGCCCACCCCGGCGACGATGAGCATGACCGGCACGGGGTTGCGCCGCACCGCGGCCAGCGCCCCGTCGTAGAGGCCGGCCATCGCCGGCGTCTGCCGCGCGGTGCCGAGCATCTCGTCGACGATGCTGGCCGGGGAGAGCCGGCCCTGGATCTGGTCGATCGTCCGGTCGAGGCGGGCGCGGGTCTGCTCGATGTCGTGCTCGAGGTCGTTGATCGACTGGCTCATCCCGACACCCTCTCGGACAGGACCCGGGCGTCCTGGCGTACCTGCCGCGTCGTGCGGGTCGGCGTCAGGGTCGACAGGGACATGGCGCTGCGGCCCCACAGGGCGAGACCGATGGCGACGGCGAGGAACGCCGCCCCGACGATCAGCGCGGCGAGCGCCTCGGAGTGAACCACCGTGGCGAGCCACTTCACCAGGGCGTCGGTGAGCACCAGGAGGGCGACGACGGCGAAGACCGCCGCCCCCACCATCATGCCGAGCCCGAGGAACAGCGACCTCAGGTTGTTCGACATCTCGGTGCGGAAGAGGGCGATCTCCTTGCGGGCGAGATCGGTCGTCTCCCGCAGGGCGTCGCCGAGCAGCCCCTGGATGCTCCCGGGGGCGCCGGTGCCCCCGAGGGGGCGGTTGTCGGTCATGGGGTCGGCCATGGCGGCGCCTCCGTCAGGCCGAGTAGCGCGGGCCGGACGCGCCGGTGCGGTAGGGATCGGGCCGGGCGGTCTCCGGCTCGCTGTGGGCGCCCGGCACCTCGCGGGCGCCGTAGGACGGCGCGCGGTAGGACGACGACCCGGCGCCGTAGCCCTCGCGGGAGGAATCGCGACGGGTTTCGGACCCGCGCCCGAAGGCCTCTCGGCCGTCGAGGACGTGGGCGGGATGGGCCGAGGAGCGGATGAAGCGGGCGGCCAGGAACCCGGTCAGGAAGGTCGCCACCGCGACGGCGGCCGGACGGCGGCGGGCCACCGACTCGATCTCGCTGTAGAAATCCTCAAAGCTGCGCTCGCGGATCGAGCCCGAGAGCTGCTCGAGGCCTTCCGCCGCGCTGTCGAAGAACGCCTTCACGTTGGGCTGCTGGTCGAGCTTGCCGCCCGAGTCGCGCAGGGCCTGGGCGAGGTCGGAGACCGACTGGGCGGCGTCGCCCTTGCGGCGGTCGACGTAGCCGTGGACCTGCTCGCGGGCCGAGTCGACCAGGCTGAAGCCGCGCTCCATCGCGACGTCGCCGAGCTGGCGCACGTCCTGGCGCAGGTCGTTCCAATCCGCCGGCCGCTCGCCGGCGGCACCCCGGTCCTCGGCCCGGTGCTGTCCGTTATCGTAACCCGCGCTCATTGGGGGGAACTCCGTTCTTCCGCGGCACGGCATCCGGCCGCGCCGGCCGCCGCGCCGCACACATGCGACGTTATTGCGAGTAACAGCAGCCAAGGCGCCCGGTTCCGGTTCCGCCGCGAGCGGTCTTGCCTAAGCCTTGCCCCATGTGAATCGCGGCGGGATTCCTGTGGAGCGCCGGGCACAGCCGGTCCGGGTGTCGCACGGTCAGGATTCGCCTGGAGGGTTGACCAAACCTCGCGGATCGCGCTTGCTCACCGCGCGTTTTCTCCGTCGGGGGCGGATGGACGCGGCGACGTTCCCGCCCCACAAGGTCCGTGCAGCCGGAGTCCATACCCGCCGTGTCACGCCTCATCATCGTGTCGAATCGCGTCGCCGTCCCGGATGCGGGATCCAAGGCGGTCGCGGCCGGCGGGCTTGCCGTCGCCCTCAAGGAGGCCTTCACGGCCTACAAGGGGCTGTGGTTCGGCTGGAGCGGCAAGATCACCGACAACCCGTCCTCCGAGCCGGTGATCGCCGACCGGGGCCGGGTGCAATACGCGGTGATGGACCTCTCGCCCCAGGACCACCGCGAGTACTACAGTGGCTTCGCCAACCGGGCGCTCTGGCCGATCATGCATTACCGCCTCGGCCTGGCGGCGTTCTCCCGGGCCGACTACGCCGGCTACCAGCGCGTCAACCGGATCTTCGCCCAGGCGCTCGCCGGGCTGATCGAGCCGGGCGACCTGATCTGGGTCCACGACTACCACCTGATCCCGCTCGCCTCGGAGCTCAGGGGTCTGGGCGTCTCGAACCCGATCGGCTACTTCCACCACATCCCGTGGCCGTCGGGCGAGGTGTTCAACACCCTGCCGGCCTCGACCGAGCTCCTGCGCGCCGTCTCCGACTACGACCTGATCGGTCTCCAGACCGACAGCGACGTGCACAACCTCTCGCGCAACCTCGTCGACGAATTGCGGGCGATCCCGCTCGGCGGCGGCTCGCTGATGGTCGACGGGCGCCGCACCCGCATCCGCAGCTTCCCGATCGGCATCGACGTCGACGGCTTCCGCCAGGCCGCCGAGCGCGCCGGCATGAACCGCACCGTGCGCGACACGGTGGCGGGCCTGCGCACCCGCAAGCTCCTCATCGGCGTCGACCGGCTCGACTACTCGAAGGGCGTGCCCGAGCGGATGGAGGCGGTGGAGCGCTTCTTCGCCTCCAACCCCGACCAGCGCGGCAACGTCGTCTTCCTGCAGATCGCCCCGAAGTCGCGCACCGAGGTGCCGGAATACGAGCAGCTCAGCCGCGACGTGAACGAGGTTCTGGGCAATATCAACGGGTCGCTCGGCGAGCCGTCCTGGACCCCGATCCAGTACGTCACCAAGGCCTATCCCCGCGCGGTGCTGGCGGGGCTCTACCGCGCGGCGCGGGTCGGCGTGGTGACCCCGATGCGCGACGGCATGAACCTCGTCGCCAAGGAATACGTCGCCGCCCAGAGCGAGGACGATCCGGGCGTGCTGGTGCTGTCGAAGTTCGCCGGCGCCGCCCGCCAGATGCCCGAGGCGCTGCTGGTCAACCCCTACGACCGGTTCGAGGTGGCGGAGGCGATCCGCGCCGCCCTCTACATGCCCAAGGCCGAGCGGGTCGAGCGCTGGAAGCCGATGTTCGAGCGCATGGCGCGCGAGGACGTGGATTGGTGGGCCCGCAGCTACCTCGGCGAACTCGAAGGCTTCCGCACCGTCGAGCGCGAGCCGCCGGCGGAGGCGGAGGCGCGGTAGGAGCGTCCCCGGAAAAAGGAGACGGGACCTCTCGTCCCCCGGCGGGCCGGGAGGAGGGAGCCCGCTCACGTCCTTGCACGCGGGGCCGTCGCTTCGGCGAAGCCTGGCCGCACGGCTCCGCTCGGGTCCTTCGGCCTCACGCCACCCCCGGCAGGCATCCCTCCGCCACCCGCCAGTCCCGCATCTCGACCGTGGTCCCGGCCGGGCCTGCCAGCATCAGGCCGATCGTGGCCTCGCTCTGGCGCTTGCGGGTGCGGGTGGCGGCGTAGACCGTCTGCCAGGTGCCGCGGCGGGCGGGATCGGCGTCGCGGCGGGCGTGCAGCGCCCCGTCCGCGATCGTGACGGCGGCGCGGGTACCCGAAAAGTCCTCGGGCAGCCGGATCTCCGCCGAGACGACGTGGAGGCGGTTCGGCCGCAGGCCGGCGACCGGGTGCTCACCGAGAAGCGTGCCGGGCGCCGGCGCGGCGGTGGGCAGGACGTGGCGGGTCTCCTCGGGTGCCGAGAAGACCGGCGGGCCGGACGGCGCGAGCGGCGGGGCCTCGACGAGGCTGTGGCGCAGCGCGTAGGCCCGACCGCAGACCGCGAGCCAGCCGGCGAGGTCGGCATCGGTCGCCGCCGCGTAGGGGGCGAAATGCGGCAGCGTACCCTGCATCAGCCCCTCGCCGCGCCAGACGACGCGGCCGGGCCCGATCCCGCCATCCTCCGGACCGGCCGCGCAGACCCGCAGCAGCGTCGCCGGGCCGATCGCCCGCAGGGCGGCGAGCAGGCGCCGCACCGCGGCCTCGCTCTCCCCCGGCGGGCCCTTCCGGACCAGGATCTTGTCGCCCGCCGCGAGGTCGGCGAGCAGGCGCTCCTTCAGGTAGGCGACCCGGCGGATCTCGCGGTCGAGGATGGCGGCCGGCGCCGTGCGGGGCGCCGTGTCGCCGGTATGATAGGCGAAGCCGTAACGGCGGCTGTGGCAGAAGAGGTAGCCGCCGGCCCCGACCCGAACCTCGATGTCGTCGGGCCCGCCATAGTGCGAGAACCGGGTCTCGACCGCGTGGGTGAGGTCGGCGACCGGCGCCGAGGAGAGGCGGAAGAGCCCGAGCGGATCGATGCCCGCGTAGCGCTGGGCGATGCCGAACTCGCAATTGTCGCCCAGGCTCTCGAAGGTGCCGAGGAGCGCCGCCGCGGTGAGGCCGGCCGGCGTCGGAGAGGCCTGGCGAAACAGCGAGATCATGCGGCCGTGCCGGAGCGGGCCGCCGCGCCGCCCTTGGCCGGGAACGCCTCCGGCGCGCCCTCCGCCGCCAGCACCTTGCCGGGGTTGAGCAGGCCATGCGGGTCGAGGGCGCCCTTGAGGCGGCGCATCAGGTCGAGGGCGACCGGGTCCTTGTAGCGGGGCAGCTCGTCGCGCTTGATCAGGCCGACGCCGTGCTCGGCGGCGATCGAGCCGTCCATGGCGTGCACGATGTCGTGGACGATGCGGTTGAAGCGCGGCCACTCGGAGAGGAAGGCGGCCTTCTCGGCCCCGACCGGCTGGGTCAGGTTGAAGTGGATGTTGCCGTCGCCGAAATGGCCGAAGGGGCAGACCCGCACCCCCGGCATCGCCGCCTCGCAGGCCTCGGTCGCCCGCTCCAGGAACTCTGCCACCCGGGAGACCGGCACCGAGACGTCGTGCTTGATCGAGCCGCCCTCGTGGCCCTGCATCTCCGACAGGCTCTCGCGCAGGCGCCACAGGGCCGCCGCTTGCGCCTCGCTCCGGGCCAGGGTCGCGTCCGCGACGAGACCGGATTCGATCAGCTCGCCCAAGCGCGCCTCCAGTTCCTCGTCGGCGTCGGGGGCCGGCGAGGAGACCTCGACGAGGGCGTAGGACGGGTGGTCGCCCTCGAGCGGCCGTACGGCACCGGGCAGGTGGCGCAGGACCACCTCGAGGGGGAAGCGCGGCACGTACTCGAACGCGGTGAGGCGGGGCCCGAGCCGGGCGCGCAGGGCCCCGAAGGCGTCGAGCGCCGCGCGGGCCGAGGCGAGGCCCAGGAAGGCGGTCGCCTTCGAGGCGGGCTTGGGGTGCAGCCGCAGCACGGCGGCGGTGATGATGCCGAGCGTCCCCTCCGAGCCGACGAAGAGGTTCTTGAGGTCGTAGCCGGAATTGTCCTTGCGCAGGGCGCGCAGGCCGTTCCAGACCTGCCCGTCGGCCAGCACCACCTCGAGCCCGAGCGTCAGCTCGCGGGCGTTGCCGTAGGCGAGCACCGCGGTGCCGCCGGCATTGGTGGCGAGGTTGCCGCCGATGCGGCACGAGCCCTCGGAGGCGAGCGAGAGCGGAAACAGCATCCCGGCCGCGTCGGCCGCAGCCTGGACGTTGGCGAGGACGCAGCCGGCCTCGACCGTGATGGTGGCGTCGAGCGGGTCGATCGCCCGCACCCGGTCGAGCCGGGCGAGCGAGATCACCACGCCGCCGAACGGCACGCCGCCGCCGACGAGTCCGGTATTGCCGCCCTGGGCCACGACCGGCACCCGCGCCTCGGCGCAGGCCCGGACCGCGAAGGCGACCTCCGCGGTGTCGCGCGGGCGCAGGACCGCGAGCGCTTCGCCGCGATAGAGGCCGCGGGTCTCGGCGAGGTGGGGGGCGACGTCGGTCGCGTCGGTGAGGACGTGCGGGGGCCCGAGGCGGGCCGCCAGGGTGGCGATGAGGCTGTGGGTCACGGGGGGCGCATCACGAAGGAGGGGGTTGCGGCGGGGCGGGATGGCGCACCACGGAACCACTCTCTAGATAACGGTCGGCCGGCGCTTTTTCCAAGATGCGCGGCCCATCGCGAAACTTCGCCCGAGACAGCAGCCCCATGCTCTCCGTGATCCCGAACCCGGCGCGCACCGCGCTCCCGATCCAAGGCACCGACGACCTGTTTCCCGTGCGCCGGGTCTACTGCGTCGGGCGCAACTTCGCCGCCCATGCCCGGGAGATGGGCGCCGACCCGACCCGCGAGCCGCCGTTCTTCTTCATGAAACCCGCCGACGCCCTCCAGGTGGTGCCGGACGGCGAGACGGTCGAGCACCCCTATCCGCCCAAGACCGAGAACTACCACCACGAGGTCGAGCTGGTGGTGGCGATCGCCAAGGGCGGGCGCGACATCCCGGTGGAGGAAGCCCTCGACCACGTCTACGGCTACGGCGTCGGCCTCGACATGACCCGGCGCGACCTCCAGGACGACGCCAAGGCCCTGCGCCGCTCCTGGGAGCTCGGCAAGGCCTCGGACCTCTCGGGGCCCGTCGGCACCCTGAAGCCGGCCTCGGTCATCGGGCATCCGGCCAGGGGCGCCATCACCCTGTCGGTCGACGGCGCGGTGCGCCAGAAGGGCGACCTCTCCGACATGATCTGGTCGGTGGCCGAGCAGATCGCCTACCTGTCGACCTACTTCGCGCTCGAGCCCGGCGACGTGATCTTCGCCGGCACGCCGGAGGGCGTCGGCGCGGTCACCCGCGGCCAGACCATGGTCGGGGCGATCGAGGGCGTCGGCGAGATCCGCCTGACCGTCGTCTAGGACAGGGACATTCCGGGATGACGCGCCGACAGGCCCTGATGATGCGGGCCGCCCACCTCGTCTGGCGCGTCACCCGGGGGATGACCCTCGGCGTGCGCGGGGCTGCGATCGACGCGCAGAACCGCGTCTGCCTCGTGCGCCACACCTACATGCCCGGCTGGCACCTGCCGGGGGGCGGCATCGAGCCGGGCGAGACGGCCCTCGACGCCGTGACCCGGGAATTCCGCGAGGAGACCGGCATCGTCCTCGATCCGGGCACGCCGCCGATCCTGCACGGCTTCTACCTCAACCGGATCGGCGCGGGGCGCGACCACGTCGCGCTCTACGTCGCCCGTGCCTTCACGGTGCCGGAGCCCAAGCGCCCCGACCGCGAGATCGCCGAGAGCGGCTTCTTCCCCCTCGACGCCCTGCCGCCGGAGACCACTACGGCGACCCGGGCGCGCCTCGCCGAGATCCGCGACGGCCTGCCGCCGGCCTCGACCTGGTAGGGAAGGGGCTGCCGGGAGGACACCGCGGAGCCGGCTCCGCAACCTCTTGCGCTCCCCGGCGGAATGGTGTTTATGCCGCTCATCGGCGCCGCCACGGTGACGCCGACGGAAAACAGCGAGCGGGTGTAGCTCAGGGGTAGAGCACAACCTTGCCAAGGTTGGGGTCGAGGGTTCGAATCCCTTCGCCCGCTCCAGTTTTTCCACGAGGCCGAACGAGTTTGGGCGGGTGTAGCTCAGGGGTAGAGCACAACCTTGCCAAGGTTGGGGTCGAGGGTTCGAATCCCTTCGCCCGCTCCATTTCAGTGCAAATTTTCGTTGAAGATACGCCGCCGGCGTCAGCATTCTCGGCGCCCTACCGAACTCGGCATGACCGCCGTCGACCGACGCATCGCTCCTGCGCGAAGCCGAGCTTGTGCACCCTGCCCGACATAGTCACATTACATGCCCTGATCGGGAGAGCGACCGTGAGTGATCCTTGCAAGCCGGCGCGCCAGAATGTGCGGGCCGCCCGCGATCCGCAGGGCATCGCCCGTTTCGAGGTACGTGGGCGCGATGCGGATCGCGACCTCATCCGGACTTTGGCGCGGCGACTGGCCGAGGACGGGCCGGAGGCCGAACGACTGCGCGCGCTCGTCGATCGTGCGATCACGCAGGAGCGGTCGAAGCGCGGCGGAATCCTCGCGGCGCTGCGCCGGTCCCCGCTCGTCGGTGCCGATCTCGATCTCGATCGGCCACGCGAAGAGGGGCGGATCGTCGACCTGTGATCCGCTACCTGCTCGACACCAACATCATCAGCAACCTCGTCAAGCCGACCCCGTCCGCAAGCCTGCTCACCTGGATGGCCACGCAGCACGACGACGACCTTTTCATCGCCTCGATGACGATTGCCGAAATCCAGCGCGGCATCCTCGAGAAGCCGCCAGGTCGGAAGCGCGACGCCCTCGCCCAATGGTTCGCCGGTGCGGAAGGACCGTGGGCATTGTTTGCGGGCCGCATCCTGCCCTTCGACGCGAGAGCGGGGTTGATATGGGCGCGCATGATGGCAGACGGCAAGACTGCCGGACGGCCGCGCAGTGCACTCGACACCATCATTGCCGCTGTCGCCGAAGCGAATGGGTGTGTCGTCGTCACCGATAACGAGAGGGATTTCGCCGGGCTCGCCATCCTGAACCCGGTCCGGGTTGTGAGCCATTGACGACTCGGGCGCCCCGCCGGCCGCGGCCGGCGGGACTTGCGGCGATGGTCAGAGCGACGCGAGCAGCGTCTCGGCCCCCGACAGGTCGGCCTTCGACGGCGCATCCTCGACGTTGAGCACCCGCACCACGCCGTCCTCGACCAGCATGGCGTAGCGCTTCGAGCGGATGCCGAGGCCGAAGCCGGTGCCGTCCATGTCGAGGCCGATCGCCTTGGCGAAGTCGCCGTTGCCGTCGGCCAGGAACTCGATGCCCTCGGCGCCGGCCGCCTTCGACCAGGCCTCCAGCACGAACACGTCGTTGACCGAGGTCACCGCAATCGCGTCGATGCCGCGGGCCAGGATCTCGTCGCGCCGGGTGACGTAGCCGGGGAGGTGGTTGCGGTGGCAGGTCGGCGTGAAGGCGCCCGGCACCGCGACCAGCACCACCCGGCGGCCCTTGAACACGTCGTCGGTGGTCTTCGGCGCCGGGCCCTCGGGGCCCATGACCCGGAAGGTCGCCTGCGGCAGGTGATCGCCGACCTGGATCGTCATCGTGGGTCTCCTGGAACCATTCCGGGCCGGCCCCGCCGGGGCCTCGAGCCCGGCCGGGGTCTAGCGCGGCCGTCCGGGGGAGTCGAGGCGGGCCGCGGCAAGCGGTACGGGAGCCGCCGGGCGCCGGTGCGCGTTCACCCCCGGCGGCGGGCTATGGACAACGCCGGAGCGGGGGGTAGCATGGACGCCATGCGCAGCAGATTTCCTCAGGACCTTCTCTCCCAGGATCCTTCGCAGGATCCCGCCGACGGGGCGAACGGTCCGCACGTCGAGGGCGCGGACGCCTCGCCCCGCGGCGCGCCGAGCTACCTCGACGGGCAGCTCCTCGTCGCGATGCCTGGCATGGCCGACGAGCGGTTCTCGCGCTCGGTCATCTATCTCTGCGCGCATTCCGCCGAAGGGGCGATGGGGATCATCGTCAACAAGCCGGCCTCCGACCTCAACATGCCGGACCTGCTGGTGCAGCTCGACATCATCGGGAAGGACGACGCCATCCGGCTGCCCCACCGCATCGGCCACATGCCGGTGCTGATGGGCGGCCCGGTCGAGTCGAGCCGGGGCTTCGTGCTGCACTCGCCCGATTTCCACATCGAGCAGTCGACCCTGCTGATCGACGACGGGATCTGCCTCACTGCGACGATCGAGATCCTGCGGGCGATCGCCGACGGCCGCGGCCCGGAGAGCGCCGTGCTGGCGCTGGGCTATGCCGGCTGGCAGGCCGGCCAGCTCGAGAGCGAGATCCAGGCCAATGGCTGGCTGCACTGCCCGGCCGATCCCGAGCTGATCTTCAACACCGCCCTCGAGACCAAGTACGACCGGGCGCTGCGCGGCATCGGCATCGAGCCGGCCATGCTGTCGGCCACCGCCGGCCACGCCTAGAGCAGCACCCGATCGCTTTGCTGTGCGGCATACGACACGGCCGGATGCGCATGCCGGGAGGCCGACGTTCCGTGACGGGCCAACCCCTTTCCCGGACGACTGCAGCGAAGCGGAAGGAGATCCGGGATCCAGCATGAGAAGTCGCGAAGCGTCTTTGTGTCTGCAACGGTGCAGCATGCAGAGCCGCTTCACGGCAAGTCCTTGCGCTGGATCCCGGATCTCCTTCCGCTGACGCTTCAGTCGTCCGGGAAAAGGGGATGGCTTACGACCGGTCGAGGACCTGGCGTACCGTATCCATCAGCGTCGTGTCTTGTGGATTTACAACCGGGCGCTGCTTTAGGCCGTTAATTCGGTCATCAGGGCCCCAGCGCGCTACTGGTCCTGCGCGCCGGCCTCGAAGCCCGGGTTCGTCCCCTCCACCGCCGGGGCGGGGCGCTTGCGGGCCGCCGGGCGCGGGGCGGCGCTCGCGGTCGGGGCGGCGCCCGACAGGCCGAGGCGGGTGGCGAGGGACAGGGCTCGGGCCTCGGAGAAGCGCAGGTGGCAGAAGCCGTGCGCGCCCTCGCGCATGTAGGCGCGGCACATCTGCTCCCGGTCGGCCGAGAAGGCGGCCTGCTCGGTCACGATCGGCCGCACGTCCTCGCGCCGGGCGCGCTGGGTCATCACCTTGTAGTTCTCGCGCACCGCCTTGTCGGCGACGCCGCGGGCCGAATCGAATTCCTGCGCCCGCGGCAGCAGGGCGGCGGCGCCCGGT
Organism: Methylobacterium sp. ap11; assembly: GCF_900110515.1. Taxonomy (NCBI): domain Bacteria; kingdom Pseudomonadati; phylum Pseudomonadota; class Alphaproteobacteria; order Hyphomicrobiales; family Methylobacteriaceae; genus Methylobacterium; species Methylobacterium sp. ap11. The sequence goes on from NZ_FOEB01000004.1 coordinate 224,871, forward strand.
CCCCACAGGCCCTTCGGCGTCGTGGCGCAGTCGGACGCCGTGAAGACGCAGGATTCGGCCTCGGCGAGCGGCGTCACCATCACGCTGCCCTCGAGGATCTCGAACCGCAGCGGGCAGGCCGGGCCGGCGGAGGCGAGCTGCGTCACGCCGTTGGGCTTGCCCTGGTCGGCGAGGGTCAGGGGCTGGCCGTCGCCGAGGGCGACCTTGCAGGACTCGGTCGGCTGCGAGACCTTGGTGCCGGCGAGCGTCACCCGGGCGGTGTAGCCGGCGCCGGCGCGATCGAGGCGCAGGGAGCCGGCATTGCCGTTCTGTTGCAGGTCCTGGCCGAGCACCGCATCGTCGTTGGGGATCTTCAGCACCACGGGCTTGGGCGGCGCGGGCGGCGCGGGGGCCGGCCGGGGGGCGGCCTCGGGGGGCGCCTCGCCCGGCTCCAGGGGCCCGCGGCCGCCCGGCACCGCGGCCGGGGGCACCGGCGGGCGGGCGGCGCGGCCGATGCCGAACAGTTCCTCGAGGAACGACTGGGCCGAGGCCGGGGCCGGCGCCACCATCAGGACCGCCGCGAGGGGCAGGGCCGCCAGAGCGGGCAGGGCCACCGGGCGGAGGAAGGGGCGAACGGGCTGCATCAGGCTCCAGGCACAGGTACGCGGCACGGCGACGGACGTTCCGCAGGGTCCTAGCATGCGGTCCGTGGCACGGGCGTGGCAAGCCCGCAACATTGTCGTGGCGGCTTGACCGCAGGCCCGGGGGGACGCGGCGCCGCGAGACGCGGGACCGGGCCGGTCCGGACGGCCGGATTCGCGCCGCCGCGAACGGCGTGCGCCGACCGGGTCTTTCGCCTCGCCGGCTCGCCTTGCGGGCCCGAAATCCCCTTCTTATATCGGGCTCGGCGCGGGAACGCCCCCGCTCGCCGGCCTCCGGCGAGGCGCGGTCCGGTCCGGCCCGCCCAGGCTCAACCCATTCGAGCTCAAACCATTCGACAAGTACCGCCATGGGCCGAGCTGCTTCGGGGCTCGGCGGTCTGCTTAAAAAACACCAACGAGGGATCCCACCATGGGTAAAGTCATCGGCATCGACCTTGGCACCACCAACAGCTGCGTGGCCGTGATGGAAGGCACGCAGCCCAAGGTCATCGAGAACGCGGAAGGCGCGCGCACCACCCCGTCGATCGTCGCCTTCACGGACGACGGCGAGCGGCTCGTCGGCCAGCCGGCCAAGCGCCAGGCGGTCACGAACCCCGAGCGCACCTTCTTCGCCATCAAGCGCCTCATCGGTCGGACCTACGACGACCCGATGACGCAGAAGGACAAGGGGCTCGTCCCCTACAAGATCGCCCGCTCGAACGGCGGCGACGCCTGGGTCGAGGCGGACGGCAAGCCCTACTCGCCGTCGCAGATCTCCGCCTTCACCCTGCAGAAGATGAAGGAGACCGCAGAGGCCCATCTCGGCCAGCCGGTCACCCAGGCGGTCATCACCGTCCCGGCCTACTTCAACGACGCCCAGCGCCAGGCGACCAAGGATGCCGGCAAGATCGCCGGCCTCGAGGTGCTGCGCATCATCAACGAGCCGACCGCGGCGGCGCTCGCCTACGGCCTCGACAAGAAGAAGGCCGGCCTGATCGCGGTCTACGACCTCGGCGGCGGCACCTTCGACGTCTCGATCCTCGAGATCGGCGACGGCGTGTTCGAGGTGAAATCCACGAACGGCGATACGTTCCTGGGCGGCGAGGATTTCGACAACCGCATCGTCGAGTACCTGGCGGCCGAGTTCAAGCGTGAGCAGGGCATCGACCTGACCAAGGACAAGCTCGCCCTCCAGCGCCTCAAGGAGGCCGCCGAGAAGGCGAAGATCGAGCTGTCCTCGGCGACCCAGACCGAGATCAACCTGCCCTACATCACCGCCGACGCGAGCGGCCCGAAGCACCTGGCGCTGAAGCTCAGCCGCGCCAAGTACGAGTCGCTGGTCGACGACCTGGTGCAGCGCACGATCGAGCCCTGCCGCAAGGCGCTCAAGGACGCGGGCGTCTCGGCGGCCGAGATCGACGAGGTGGTGCTGGTCGGCGGCATGACCCGCATGCCGAAGGTCCAGGAGCAGGTGAAGACCTTCTTCGGCAAGGAGCCCCACAAGGGCGTCAACCCGGACGAGGTCGTGGCGATCGGCGCCGCGGTGCAGGCCGGAGTGCTCCAGGGCGACGTCAAGGACGTGCTGCTCCTCGACGTCACCCCGCTGTCGCTCGGCATCGAGACGCTGGGCGGCGTGTTCACCCGGCTCATCGACCGCAACACCACCATCCCGACCAAGAAGTCGCAGGTGTTCTCGACGGCCGAGGACAACCAGAACGCGGTCACCATCCGGGTCTTCCAGGGTGAGCGCGAGATGGCGGCCGACAACAAGCTGCTCGGCCAGTTCGACCTCGTCGGCATCCCGCCGGCTCCGCGCGGCCTGCCGCAGATCGAGGTGACCTTCGACATCGACGCCAACGGCATCGTCAACGTGACGGCCAAGGACAAGGCGACGGGCAAGGAGCACCAGATCCGCATCCAGGCCTCGGGCGGCCTGTCCGACGCCGACATCCAGCGCATGGTGCAGGAGGCGGAGGCCAACGCGGCCGACGACAAGAAGCGCCGCGAGCTGGTCGAGGTGAAGAACCAGGGCGAGAGCCTGATCCACGCCACCGAGAAGTCGGTGACCGAGCACGGCGACAAGGTCCCGGCCTCCGACAAGGCCGCGATCACCACCGCCATCGACGCCCTGCGCCAGTCGCTCGCCGGCGAGGACGTCGAGCAGATCAAGGCCCGCACCACCGACCTGATGCAGGCCTCGATGAAGCTCGGCGAGGCGATGTACGCCGCGAGCCAGGCCGCTCCGGACGCCGCTGCCGGCGCCGCCCCGGGCGGAGAGGCCAAGAAGGACGACGTCATCGACGCCGACTTCCAGGAGGTCGACGACAAGGACCAGAAGAAGCGGGCGTAAAACACGCCTTGAGGTTGCCGCACGGATCTGAGATCCGTGCGGTCCAGTGATCTGCGATGCGACCCGGTCCTCGGCGCCGAAAACGGTGCCGGGGACCGGACGTGTATGGACGATGCCCGACGGGGTACGGCGGGGCCGGGGACAGGAATGTCGAAGCGCGACTACTACGAGGTGCTGGGCGTCGCCCGCACCGCGACCGAGGCCGAGATGAAGTCGGCCTTCCGCAAGCTGGCGATGGTCTACCACCCCGACCGCAACCCCGGCGACAAGGAGGCCGAGCTCAAGTTCAAGGAGCTCAACGAGGCCTACCAGTGCCTGTCCGACGGGCAGAAGCGCGCCGCCTACGACCGCTTCGGCCACGCCGCCTTCTCGCAGGGCGGCCAGGGCGGCCCCGGATTCGGCAACGAGTTCGGCGACTTCATGTCGGACATCTTCGACACGTTCTTCGGCGACGCCCGCGGCGGGGCCGGTCCGGGCGGACGCCCGGGGGCCGGGCCGGGCGGGCGGCCGGGCGGCGGCCGCGAGCGCGGCGCCGACCTGCGCTACAACCTGGAGATCAGCCTCGAGGAAGCCTTCACCGGCAAGACCGAGACGATCAAGATGCCGACCTCGGTCACCTGCGAGGTCTGCGCCGGCTCGGGCGCCAAGGCCGGCTCGAAGCCAAAGACCTGCCCGACCTGCGGCGGCTACGGCCGGGTGCGGGCGGCGCAAGGCTTCTTCGCCATCGAGCGCACCTGCCCGGCCTGCCACGGCCGCGGCGAGATCATCGAGGACCCGTGCACGGCCTGCGCCGGCGCCGGGCGCGTCACCCGCGAGCGCACGCTCTCGATCAACGTGCCGGCGGGCGTCGACGACGGCCTGCGCATTCGCCTGGCCGGCGAGGGCGAATCGGGCCTGCGCGGCGGACCGGCGGGGGACCTCTACATCTTCCTGTCGATCAAGCCGCACCCGTTCTTCCAGCGCGACGGGGCCGACCTGTTCTGCCGCGTGCCGATCTCGATGGTGACGGCGGCGCTCTCGGGCGAGATCACCGTGCCGGTGATCGACGGCTCGCATACCTCGGTCCGGGTCCCGGCCGGCACCCAGACCAACAAGCAGTTCCGCCTCAAGGGCAAGGGCATGCCGGTGCTGCGCGCCCGCGACGTCGGCGACCTCTACATCCAGGTCTTCGTCGAGACGCCGCAGAACCTCACCAAGCGCCAGCGCGAGCTGCTGCAGGAATTCGACACCCACGGCAACCAGGCCGACAACCACCCGGAGAGCGCCGGCTTCTTCTCGCGGGTGAAGGAGTTCTTCGACGGGCTGAGCGGGTCCGGCCGCGCCTGAGGCCGGGGTGCCGCGAACCGATGCAGCCGTTGCGCATTCACCCGCGCGAGCGGGATTGCGGGGTTCGCGGCGCTCGGGCGGGGGTGTCAGGCTTGACGGCGAGGCGCCTTTGAACGACAGCCGTTCATCAATCGACTTTTCGCGTGTTCAAGGGTCTTCGGTCTTGCCTTTGCCTCGCCGATCCAGGGCCAAAGCCATCGCGGTCTCCGGCTCGATGCCTCACCCGAGGTCGCCGAAGCGCGACATCCTCGAGGACGAGGCGCGGTTCCTGCGCTCCTGGTTCGAGCGGCCCCTGGTCACCGGTGCCGTGACGCCATCGGGCCGGATGCTGGCCCGCACCATGGCGTCCTACGTCGATCCGCGCCTGACCGGCCCGGTGATCGAGCTCGGGCCGGGCACCGGGCCGGTGACCGACGCGCTCGTGCGCCGCGGCATCGCCCAGGAGCGCCTGGTCCTGGTCGAGTACAACCCGGATTTCTGCAAGCTGCTGCGCCGGCGCTTCCCGAAGGCCACGGTGCTGCAGGGCGACGCCTACGACATCCGCGCCACCCTCGAGGGCGTCGTGGCGGAGCGGGCCTGCGCCACGATCTCGAGCCTACCGCTCTTCACCAAGCCCCTGGAGCAGCGCCTCGACCTGCTCACCGCGGCCCACGACCTGATGCACCCGGACGCGCCGTTCGTGCAGTTCACCTACGCGGTGGTGCCGCCGATCCCGGCCAAGTCCACCACCTACACGGCGAGCCGCTCCAACAAGGTCTGGCTCAACCTGCCGCCGGCCCGGGTGTGGGTGTACCGCCGGCCCTGACGGCGTCGCCGCGCGAACCGGGCCGACGGCGCCCGGCCATCGAGCCGGCGGCCCCATCGCCGAGGTCGCGGCGGGACCGAACGTCGGCGATCCTGCGCGACCCGCCCGCGCCTCACGGCTTCTCCCACTGCGCCTCGATGATCGTGTAAACCTTGTCGCTGAGGTTGATGTCCATCTCGACGAGGCCGATCGTGTTCTTCACCCGGCTCAGGGTCTCGGCCAGTTCGAGCACCGGCTCGGGCACCCGGCGCTCGGGTAGGGAGGGTCCCTCGAGCTTCAGCACGTCGGCGAGCATCGCCGTATAGGCGCCCCAGAAGTGCTGGTGGCCGATGACGTGGAAGCGCGACAGGGTGTCGATCGCCAGCGTCCAGTGCCCCGGCTTCATCGCCTCTCCCGGGACGGCGCAGGAGAGGTCGCGGGTCAGCGGGTTCTCGAGCCAGCTGTAGGTCTCCATGTCGATCCGGTCGAAGCCCTTGCGCAGGGCCGAGACGTTGCCGAGGTCGAGGCCGGCCGCGAAGGCGCAGGGGCCCTGGAGGTGGTCGACGCGCCATTGCTGGACCGGGTCCTTGCCGATCTCCGCCATCCGGCGCAGCCACAGGATGCGCTTGGCGAGCTCCACGTACGGATCGACCACCAGGATCGTCTTCACGTAGTCGCCGGCCTGGACCACGTCCTCGTAGCGCTTCATCAGCAGGCTGCCCTGCAGCAGCATCGAGTCGGCGTACTTGATGTCGATGACGCAGCGCAACAGGTCGAAGTGCATGTCGTGGATGCCGAAATACGACAAGGCGAATTCCGGGAAGAGCATGTCGCGGGCGTGGTTGTCCTGGCCGATCGTGTAGTCGAGGGCCAGCACGCGGGCCTGGCGGTAGGCCGCGCCGGCGCGGTGCCGGTAGAGCAGGATGTTGGTGTCGCCGTCGAAGATGTCGAACTGCGACGCCTGGTCGAGGCCGGGGCAGCTCTCGCCGTCGAGCTTGAAGCCGCAGATCCCGTGGGCGTGCCAGCCGAAATCCTTGAGCTGCGGGTAGTGGACCCAGGCCTCGATCACGGCCTCCCGCGTGCGGTCGAGGACCACGCGCAGGCGGGGGGTGCGGCGCATGTCGTCGGGCGCGATCCAGAGATCGAAGCTCGCCGGGCCGACGACGTTGAAGTTGAATCGCATGCCGCTTGCTAGGCCGAAGACCGCAGCGCGGCAAGAGAGTCGGGGACCGCGGGCGGGCGGGGCCGCTCGGCCGGCAGGGCGGCCCGCCGCCACGCGACGGTGGGCGAGGCGCCGGAGGCGCCGCGCCGCCCCTTGCGGCGGCGCGGCCGGCCGGTCTTGATGCGGGCATGTCCGACCTGTTCGCCTCCGCGGGCCTCGACCGCGACGCTCCCCGCCCCCTCGCCGACACCTTGCGGCCCACCGGCCTCGCCGAGGTGGTCGGGCAGGAGCACCTGACCGGGGAGGGGGGCGCGCTGACCCGGCTCCTGCGCGGCCGCAACCTCGGCTCGCTGATCCTGTGGGGGCCGCCCGGCACCGGCAAGACCACGGTGGCGCGGCTCTTGGCCGGCGAGACCGACCTGCATTTCGAGCAGATCTCGGCGATCTTCTCCGGTGTGGCCGAACTCAGGAAGGTGTTCGAGGCGGCCCGCGCCCGGCGGGCGGCGGGGCGCGGCACTCTGCTGTTCGTCGACGAGATCCACCGCTTCAACCGGGCCCAGCTCGACGCCTTCCTGCCGGTGGTCGAGGACGGCACCGTGACGCTGGTGGGCGCCACCACCGAGAACCCGTCCTTCGAGCTGAACGCCGCGCTCCTGTCGCGCGCCCGGGTGCTGGTCTTCCGCGCCCTCGACGAGGCGGCGATCGCCCGGCTCCTCGACCGGGCCGAGGCGGTGACCGGCCGCGCGCTGCCCCTCGCGCCCGAGGCCCGCGCCGTGCTGGTGCGGATGGCCGACGGCGACGGTCGGGCGGCGCTGACGCTTGCCGAGGAGGTCTGGCGCTCGGCGGGTCCCGACGAGATCCTGGATGCCGCCCTGCTGCAGGAGCTGATCCAGCGCCGCGCGCCGATCTACGACAAGGCGCAGGAGGGCCACTACAACCTGATCTCGGCGCTGCACAAGACGATCCGCGGCTCGGACCCGGACGCCGCCCTGTACTACCTCTGCCGGATGCTCGATGCCGGCGAGGACCGGCTGTTCATCGCCCGCCGGCTGGTGCGGATGGCGGTGGAGGATATCGGGCTCGCCGACCCGCAGGCCCTGGTGGTGGCCAACGCCGCCAAGGAGGCGTTCGACTTCCTGGGCTCGCCGGAGGGCGAGCTGGCCCTGGCGCAGGCCGCGATCTACCTCGCCACCGCGCCGAAATCGAACGCGGTCTACACCGCCTACAAGGCCGCGACCCGCACCGCCAAGGAGCACGGCTCGCTGCCGCCGCCCCGCACCATCCTCAACGCGCCGACCAAGATGATGCGCAAGCTCGGCTACGGCGAGGGCTACCGCTACGACCACGACGAGCCCGACGCCTTCTCGGGCCAGGATTACTGGCCCGAGCGCCTCGGCCGGCAGCGCTTCTACACCCCGACCGATCGCGGCTTCGAGCGCCGGGTGGCCGAGCGGCTGGACTGGTGGGAGGAGGCGCGCACCGCCCGGGCGCGCGGCGAGTAGGTGTGACGGTTTGGTGACGATCGCGCGCGAAACTGCCCGCGTCCGTTGACCGCAGGTCGTTCCTCGCCATGATGGTCGACGTCGCGTCACATCCGGGTCGGGAGCGGTGATGACCACACGCATTCTGTCCATCGCCAACTGCAAGGGCGGCACCGGCAAGACGACGACCACTGTCAACCTCGCGGCCGAGTTCGGCAGCCGGGGCTATCGTGTGCTGGTGATCGACCTCGATCCTCAGGGTCACAGCGGCCTCGGCTTCGGGGCGCTGGCCGAGCTCGGCCTGCCGAACGCCCACACGCCGCTGCGTCAGCGCGGCGGCGGCTTTTCCGGGGCGGTCCAGGCGACGGACGAGGACGGGGTGGCGATCATCCCGGCCGACCGCAGCTTCAACGGGCAGCTGGGCCACGACGACGGCCATTGCCTCGACGCGGCGCTGGCGCCGCTCCTGCCGGATTACGACCTCGTCCTGATCGACGTGCCGCCCTCCGCCCGGGCGGTGATGATCTGCGCGCTCCTGCCGAGCAGCGGCGTGGTGGTGCCGACCACCCTCGATCCCCTCGGCCTCGACGGCGTGCGCCAGTTCGCCCGCTCGTTCCACGACACGATGCTGCGCTTCCGCGCCGCGCCCCTCGGCCTCGCCATCGCGCCGATGCGGATCGACCTGCGCACCAACGTCGAGAAGGATACCCTGGCCCAGCTCCGCACCGGCTTCGGCCCGGGGCAGATGGTCCGCGGCGTGCGCACCGACGTGGCGGTGAGCGAGGCCTTCGCCCGGCGCCAGCCCCTGCGCCGCTGCCGCCCGAACGCTCGCGCCGCCGCCGACTTCGCCGCCCTGGCCGACGACCTGATCCAGCGCTTCGGCATCGAGCAGGACGCCCACGGCGCCGCCGAGGCCCACGGCCGCAGCGAGGGGTTTTCGCGGGCCTGCTCGTGGGCGTGAGAATTACGGGGCGTGAGGGTTCGGGCCGGACCCGGCTTCGAATCCGGACGAGAGCGTGATTCGCCGGGCGTGACGGATGCGCGCGCCGATGGTACGAGCCCGGTCATGACGAAGCCTCCTCATCGCGGCGGTTCCGGGCGGTCGCGGACCGGCCCGGGCGGATCGCCCTCGGGCCGCCCGCCGCGGGCCCGCACCGGACCGCGCAACACCGCGCGCGACGCCGCCGAGCGCGCCGCCGGCCTGGTCGTGTCCAACCGCGCCCCCTTCGGCCGCGACCGGACCGACGCCGCCCCCTGGGAGCGCGACGAGGCCCCGGCCCGCGCGCCGGCGAGACCCGCTGCGGCCAAGCCTGCTTCGAACAAGCCTGCTTTCTCCAAGCCCCGCGCCGAGCGACCGCGCTCCGGCCCGCCGGCCGAGCGGGTCGCCGGAAGCGTGTCCGAGGACCGTCCGCCGCGCCGGCCGCGCCGCGAGGAGCGTCCCGGGACCGGCGACGCGCCGCGCAGCCGCCGGGCCTCGGAGACCGACGCGCCGGAGGCCGAGACCGGCACGGAAGCCACGCCCCGCTCGGGAGCCAAGACCCACGCGGAAACCAAGCCCCGCGCCCCCGACGCGAAGCCGCCGACCCGGCGGGCCCTGCGCGAGGCGACCGCCGAGGCGCTGGCCACCGGCGTGCAGACCCTCGAGGTGACGGCCGACGAGGCCGGGATGCGGATCGACCGCTTCCTCTCGGCCCGCTTCCCGCAACTGCCCTTCACCCGCATCCAGAGCCTGGTGCGCAAGGGCGAATTGCGGGTGAACGGCAAGCGCGCCAAGGCCGCCGACCGGGTCGAGCCCGGCGCCAGCGTGCGCGTGCCCCCCTTGAGCCTGGAGGCCCGCCCGCCGGCCCCGAACTCGCCGCGGGCGGAGGGCGACCTCGCCTTCCTGCGCTCCTTGATCCTCTACGAGGACCAGGACATGATGGTGCTCAACAAGCCCTTCGGCCTCGCGGTCCAGGGCGGCTCGGGCACCACCCGCCACGTCGACGGGCTCCTGGAGGCGATGCGCGACAAGGACGGCCAGAAGCCGCGCCTCGTCCACCGCCTCGACAAGGACACGGCGGGCTGCCTCATCATCGCCAAGACCCGGCTCGCCGCGGCGACGCTCGCCAAGACCTTCCGGTCGCGGGCGGCGCGCAAGATCTACTGGGCGCTCGCCGTCGGAGTGCCGAAGGTGCGCCAGGGCCGGATCTCGACCTACCTCGCCAAGGAGGAGATCGGCGACGCGGACGCCCGGATGCGGGTCGCAAAGCACGGCGACGAGGGGGCCAGCCACGCGCTGACCTACTACGCGCTGGTCGACCAGGCCGGGCAGAAGCTCGCCTGGCTGTCGCTGAAGCCGGTGACCGGGCGCACGCACCAGTTGCGGGCGCATGCCGCCCATATCGGCCATCCGCTGGTCGGCGACCCGAAATACTTCGACATCGAGAACTGGGAACTGCCTGGCGGCATCCAAAACCGGCTGCATCTGCTCGCCCGGCGCATCGTGATCCCGCATCCGCGCACCGCCAAGCCGGTCGACGTGACCGCGCCGCTGCCGCCCCACATGGTGCAGAGCTGGAACCTGCTGGGTTTCGACGCCTCGCGCTACGACCCGATCGTCGAGGCGCCGGAGGCCTGACGCGTCCGGGCTCCCCGCCTCGGCGGGGAGCCCGCCCGGGAGGGAGACCTGCGCGACAGCGGGGCTCCGCAAGGGGAGGTCCCGGTATCGGGAGGCCTTGGCAGGCGGCCCGTGCGCCTTATTCTCGATGGCGCCGCGAACACGGCACCAGCGGGGCCCGCGGCCCGTCCGGAGTGAGACCAGTCGCATGAGACCCGCCCGCAAGTATCCTCATCCTCAGAATCCTCGCCCTCAGAATCTTCCCCGCCGGCATCTTGCCGGCCTGGGACGCGCCGCGCTCGCCGGTCTCGGCCTGGTCGGCCTCCTCGCCTGCGCCGGGACGGCGCTGGGCCAGACCGCCCCCGCCGCGCCGGCGGCGACGGCTCCGGCCACCACACCGGCCGCTCCCGGCCCCCGCCCGGACGGCAAGCCTCCAGCGACGCGGCAGGAAGGACGCCAGGACGGGCGGCAGGACGGGCGGCAAGAAGGACGCGCCGTCCCGGCGGACGCGACCGCGGCCCGGCCGGCGACGCAGGAGCGCGCCGCGACGCCCCGGCGGCGGCGCCCGAGCTACGCCGCCTGCAACCGCGCCTCGCAGCGCCGCAGCCTGAAGGGCGGGGCACGGCGCCGCTTCCTCATCCGCTGCCGCCTGGGCTATGAGCGGATCCAGCCGGGCCAGCCGGCCCGCACCCGTCCCTGAGGCGCTTCTCCGCAGGGCCCGGGCAGAGGGCCGTCCCCCGCCGGCCCCGGCCGGACGAGACGGCCCCACCCACGATCGCGTAGCCACAACCCCGCAGCCATGACCCTGATCGTCTTCGACGTCGACGGCACCCTGGTCGACAGCCAGCACATGATCGTGGCGGCGCAAGCCGAGGCCTTCGCGGCGGTCGGGCTGCCGGCGCCGAGCCGGGCGCGGTCGCTCTCCGTGGTCGGGCTGTCGCTGCCGCAGGCCTTCACCGCCCTCGTCGGCGCCGACGGGCCGGTCGAGGCGCTGTCCGAGGCCTACAAGCAGAGCTTCGGCCGCCTGCGTGCCATGGCGGAGATCCGCGAGGCGCTGTTTCCCGGCGCCGCCGACCTGCTGGCGCGGCTCAACCGCGAGGCCGCGGTGCAGCTCGGCATCGCCACCGGCAAGTCGCGCCGCGGCGTCGACCACCTCGTGGCGGTGCACGGCTGGGAGGGCTGGTTCTCCACGGTCCAGACCGCCGACGACGCCCCCTCAAAGCCCCATCCGGCCATGCTCTACCAGGCGATGGCGGAGGCCGGGGCCGAGCCGTCCCGCACGGTGATGATCGGCGATACGAGCTACGACATGGCGATGGCCCGGGCCGCCGGCGTCACCGCCCTCGGGGTGAGCTGGGGCTACCACTTGCCCGAGGCGCTGCACGAGGCCGGGGCCGACGCGGTGGTCGACAGCTTCGCGGCCCTCGACGACGCCCTGCGCCGGCACATCGCCGCCGGGTGAGGCCGGCTCGCAACCGCCCCCGACAGACCCTATCTCTGCACGCATGACGAACGACGACGTGACCCGCGACTGGCTCGGCGACCCGGACGGCTCCGCCGATCCGGTGCGCGCCGCCCGCCAAGGGGCGAAACCCGCCCTGCCGAAGCGCTTCTACAAGGAGGCGGGAATCGCCGAGGCCGAAGACGGCTTCCGCCTCGTCCTCGACGGACGCCCGGCCCACAGCCCGGCCCGACGCCGGATCGCCGTGCGGCAGCGGGCGCTCGCCGAGGCCCTGGCCGAGGAGTGGGGGGCGCAGGAGGAGGTCATCGACCCGACCCGGATGCCGCTGACCCGCCTCGTCAACTCGGCGATCGACGGAGTGGCGGACCGGCGCGAGGCGGTGGTCGACGACCTCACGGCCTATGCGGGCACCGACCTCCTGGCCTACCGGGCCGGCGATCCGGCCCGCCTCGTCGCCGCGCAGGCCGCCGCCTGGGACCCGGTGCTCGACTGGGCGCGCGAGACCCTGGGCGCCCGCTTCGTGCTGAGCGAGGGGGTGATGCACGTCACCCAGCCGGAGGCCTCGCTCCAGGCCGTGCGCCGCAGCGTCGTGGCGGTGGAGAGCCCGACCGCGCTCGCGGGCCTGCACTCGATGACGACCCTGACCGGTTCGGTGCTGATCGCGCTCGCCGTACTGCACGGCCGGCTGACGCCGCAGGAGGGCTGGGCCGCAGCCCATGTCGACGAAACCTTCCAGGCCGAGGTCTGGGGCCGCGACGCGGAGGCGGAAGCGCGCCTCGACAAGCGGCGGAGCGAATTCGAGGCGGCGGCGCGGGTCGCGGCCCTGAGCGCGTAGGATCCAGAGCGCCCGGAATCCGGGCGCCCGAGAAAGTCGGACCGGGGCGGAGGCCCCGGTGCCGGTTCGGTTACTTCCGCAGCGAGCCGGTGGCGATGTCGGCGTTCGGGTCCATCGCCTGCGGCACCGACGGGGTGAAGGCGACGAGGCCGCTCGTGTCGATGCCGCGCACGTTCACCTCGGCGCCGGGCGCCATGCTCGGCAGGGCGGCGAAGAGCGGCATGCCCGCGGGTACGCTCGCGGAGAAGCCCGGCACGTCGAGGGCCGGGATGCCGGCCTGGTCCAGGGTATTGCCTTCGGCGTGAGCGGCGAGGGAGCCGGCCGAGAGGGAGCCGGCCATGACGAGGCCGGCGGCGATGACGGTCTTGAGGCTCATCTCCGCATCTCCTGTGCTCGGCAGATCATGCGACGCCGCAGGTCCGCCAAGGTGTATCTTGACGAGACAATGCGCGAGACCGCCCGCGGTTCTCAGAAAGCTCGTGCGGCGACGCACGGTCCCGACGGCGGCGGCGCGACGCCCGCCGGGAGCTACTGGAACAGGTGGAAGCCGCAGGTCTCGGCGCCGTGCTCGGCCATTTCGGTGCGAAAGCCCGGCGGTGGTGGGGATGCGGCGCAGAGGCTGCCCGCATAGGTCCAGGCGCCGCCGGCGAGGAAGGCCGGCACCGGGAAGTCGTTGGGCACCGCGCAGACCAGGTCCGGCTCCGCGCGGCGGCGAAACAGGTTGTAGGTCGGCCGGCGCTGCGACCGGCGCGGCATGGCACAGCGAGATCCGGCCAGTGATATGGGATCCGGAAGATTGCTTCCGGATCCCATATCACCAGCCGGCGCGGCGCTCGAGCGAAGCCGAAATCCGCATTGCGAAGCAACCAATCGGATTTCGTATGAAACGTCGCTCCGTCTCCATTTCGTGGTCATCGGCGCTCCCCGGCCCCCGATCCGTCGCGTCTCGGGGCTCTTCGTAGCTGTCGCGTCGAGAAACCGCGATGACATACGATAAAGGCCGGCCACCGGCCCGGAGATACTGAGGAACCGGCACAGCACTCGAAATGCTGCGGCGCACCAAGTCGAAGCCGATTACCACTTTAGGCCAAAGACTCGACGGATCTCCTTCGTCTTTTCAAAATTTTGAATACCCGCTCAAGTTTTTTCAGTTTTCCTTGCGGCGGGAGCGTCCCCATAGTCGCCCTCGACACGGCGATCCGGGCCGGTCGGCGGCGCGCCGCCCTCTCTCCGGGATCCGGTCGTCCAATCATCGCGCCCGCCGCCCTCCGGCGGCCGTGGCGCGGGAACCGAGTTCACGAGGCCGGACGCAGGGTCCCGGCCCGAAGCCCGCAGGGCTGGAGGAGACACATGGCTGGATCGAGACGCCCGGGGCGCAACTTCCTCTTCGTTCCGGGGCCGACCAACATTCCCGACCGCGTGCAGCGCGCGATGATCGTGCCGTCCGAGGACCACCGCTCGTCGGCCTTTCCCGAGCTGACCCTGCCGCTGTTCGAGGAGACGAAGAAGATCTTCAAGTCCCGCGAGGGCCAGATCTTCCTCTTTCCGGCGACCGGCACCGGCGCCTGGGAGGCGGCGCTCACCAACACCCTTTCCCCGGGCGACCGGGTGCTGGCGCCGCGCTACGGCCAGTTCAGCACGCTGTGGATCGACCTCGCCCGCCGGGTCGGCCTCGACGTCGAGATCCAGGAGGAGGAGTGGGGCAGGGGCGCCGACCCGGACCGGATCGAGGAGGCCCTGCGGGCCGACCGCGAGCACCGGATCAAGGCGGTCCTGGTCGTCCACAACGAGACCACCACCGGCGTCACCTCCGACATCGGCGCGGTGCGCAAGGCAATCGACGCGGCGGGCCACCCGGCGATGCTGTTCGTCGACGGCGTCTCGGCGATCGGCAGCATCGACTTCCGGGCCGAGGAATGGCGGGTCGACTGCGCCATCACCGGCTCGCAGAAGGGCCTGATGCTGCCGGCCGGCCTCGGCATCGTCTGCGCCAGCAAGCGGGCGCTCGAGGCCTCGAAGACCGCCGAGTGCCGGCGGGTGTTCTTCGATTTCGGCGACCAGGCCAAGGCCAACGCCACCGGCTACTTCCCCTACACGCCGGCCCTGCCGATGCTCTACGGCCTGCGCGAGGCGCTGGCTTGCGTCGAGGACGAGGGACTGGAGAACGTCTTCGCCCGCCACCGGCGGCTGGCCGACAGCACCCGCGCCGCCGTCAGGGCCTGGGGCCTGACCCTCTGCGCCAAGGAGGAGAAGTGGCACTCCGACACGGTGAGCGCCGTGATGGTGCCCGACGGCGTCAACGGCGCCGAGGTGATCGACATCGCCTACAAGCGCTACAACCTCGCTCTCGGGGCCGGCCTGTCGCAGGTGGCGGGCAAGCTCTTCCGCATCGGCCATATCGGCGACCTCAACGAGCTGATGCTGCTGGGCGCGCTCGCCGGCGTCGAGATGGCGATGCTGGATGCGGGCATCCGGATCGAGCCGGGCAGCGGCGTCGCGGCGGCCCAGACGTCGCTCCGCGGGAGCCAGGAGGCGCGCTGACGGCGCGACGATCCGGCCGTGCGGCGGACGCGCGCCCCGTGACGGGGTTGCGGGGCGGACGGGGGAAACCCTGGAGCGTCCCGCCCCGACCGGCTGCCAGGCCGCGCCCGTCGTGCCATTGTGCCGCGCCGTGCCCCAAGGGAGGGGTACAAGAGCGACCGGAGACCCGAATGTCCCACCGCATCGTCTTCCTCGACCGCGAGACCCTCGACGCCGAGTTGCGGCGCCCGGACTTCCCGCACGACTACGCCGAGTACCCGGTGACCGCGCCCGACGAGATCGTCGAGCGGCTGGCGGGCGCCCAGATCGCCATCCTCAACAAGGTGCCGATGCGCAAGGCGACCCTGCGCCAGTTGCCGGACCTGAAGCTGATCGCGGTCGCGGCCACCGGAACCGACGTGATCGACAAGGCCGCCGCCAAGGCGCAGGGCATCACGGTCGTCAACATCCGCAACTACGCCTTCAACACCGTGCCCGAGCACGTCATCGGCCTGATTTTCGCGCTGCGCCGCGCGATCGTGCCCTACGCCAATTCGGTGCGGCGGGGCGACTGGGGCAGGGCGCGCCACTTCTGCTACTTCGACTACCCGATCCGCGATGTCGCCGGCTCGACGCTCGGCATCGTCGGCTACGGCGCGCTCGGCAAGTCGATCGGCAAGCGGGCCGAGGCGCTCGGCATGCGGGTGATCGCCTACGACGTGATGCCCCAGGACGGCCTCGTCGACCTCGACACGATCCTGCGCGAGAGCGACGTGATCACGCTGCACGCGCCGCTGACCCCTGAGACCCGCAACATGATCGGGCGGGACGAGCTGGCGCGGATGAAGCGCGACGCGATCCTGATCAACACCGCCCGCGGCGGCCTCGTCGACGAGGCGGCGCTGGCCGAGGCGCTCCAAGCCGGCACAATCGGCGGCGCCGGGTTCGACGTGCTGACGAGCGAGCCGCCGCGGGACGACAACCCGCTGCTCGCCCTCGACGTCCCGAACCTCATCATCACCCCGCACGTCGCCTGGGCGAGCCAGCAGGCGATGCAGATCCTCGCCGACCAGCTCGTCGACAACATCGAGGCCTTCGTGGCCGGCCGGCCGCAGAACGTGGTGGAGTAGGGCGGGCGCGAGCGCTAACCCGCACTTCCTGCGCAACCCCCCCGCGCGGCCCTCGGGCACCCGCGGCGGAAAGGACGACGATGAAGAAGCTCCTGTTCCAGTTCGATACCGACCCGATGCCCAGCGTGTTCGACGTGGTGGTGGGCTATGACGGCGGCGCCGACATCATCACCGTCTACCCGAACGTGACCCCCGACACCGTCGGGGCTCTGGTCGACGGCACGATCTACACCCGCGGCGGCGCGGAGAAGAAGTCGACCGCGATCTTCGTCGGCGGCGGCAGCATGGCGGCCGGCGAGGCGGTGTTCAAGGCGGTGCGCAAGCGCTTCTTCGGCCCGTTCCGCGTCTCCTGCATGCTCGACTCGAACGGCTCGAACACCACGGCGGCGGCCGGCGTGGCGCTGGTCGCCAAGGCGGCGGGCTCGCTCCAGGGCAAGCGCGCCCTGGTGCTCGCCGGCACCGGCCCGGTCGGGATGCGCTCGGCGGCGCTGCTCGCCAAGGAGGGCGCGAGCGTGACGCTGGCCGGGCGCCAGCTCGCCAAGGCGCAGGACGCCGCCAAGGCCATCGAGACCCGCTTCAAGGTCGAGATCAAGGCGATCGAGACGCCCGACGCGGACTCCCGCGGCGCGGCGCTCGCCGAGACCGACGTGGCCTTCGCGGCCGGCGCGATCGGCCTCGAGCTCGCCTCCGAGGCGCAGTGGAGCGAGGCGAGGAGCCTCGGCTTCATCGCCGACTACAACGCCCAGCCGCCGCTCGGCTTTGCCGGCATCGAGGCGACCGACAAGGGCAAGGAGCGCCACGGCAAGGTGGTGTTCGGGGCGCTCGGCATCGGCGGCCTGAAGCTCAAGCTGCACCGGGCCTGCATCGCCCGGCTGTTCGAGAGCGCCGAGCTCGTCCTCGACGCGGAAGAGATCTACGCGCTCGCGAAAGAGATGGCGTGATGACCGACGCACCCGCTTCCGAGGACACGATCCGCGGCTTCCTCGACGGTCTGGCGAGCGAGCGGCCGACGCCGGGCGGCGGCGGCGCGGCGGCGATCTCCGGCGCCATGGGGGCGGCGCTGGTCTCGATGGTCTGCAACCTCACCATCGGCAAGAAGAAGTACGCCGAGGTCGAGGCCGAGATGATCGCGACCCGCGACCGGGCGGAGGGCCTGCGGGCCCGGCTCACCGGCATGATCGCCGAGGACGTGAGCGCCTTCAACGCGGTGATGGGCGCCTACGGCCTGCCGAAGGCGACCGACGAGGACAAGGCGGCCCGGGCCGCCGCGATCCAGGATGCCCTGCGGCTCGCCACCGACGTGCCGCTGGCCTGCGCCAGGACCTGCCGGGCGGTGATCGACCTCTGCGAGGGCGTCGCCGAGCGCGGCAACCTCAACGTGGTCAGCGATGCGGGCGTCGCGGTGCTGGCCGCCCAGGCCGGCCTGCGCAGCGCCGCCCTCAACGTCTACGTCAACGCCAAGGCGATCGAGGACCGCACCTTCGCGGAGGGGCGCCTCGCCGACCTGGCCCGGGCCCTCGACGGCGCCGACGCCCTCACCGAGCGGGTCTACGGCCTGGTGAAGGCCAAGCTGACCTGAGCCGAACCCGGCCCGGCGCCGCCGGGCCGGCCGAGACGATCCAGGCCCGGCCTCGCGCCTGGCAAGACGATCGAAGACCGGCGAACCGCCGGGCAAGACGAACCGAAGCAATGCACCGGGCTGTCGAGCCGGGCGCGAGGAACCCCCTCGCGCCCGGGACGGGGAGCCTTTGCCCAAAACCCGAGGAGGACGCCATGGACGTGCACGAGTACCAGGCCAAGGAGCTGCTCGCGAGCTTCGGGGTGCCGATCCCGAAGGGCGCGGTGGCCTTCAGCCCCGACCAGGCGGTCTACGCCGCGACCGAGATGGGCGGCGGGCACTGGGCCGTGAAGGCGCAGATCCATGCCGGCGCCCGCGGCAAGGCCGGCGGCATCCGGCTGTGCCGCTCGACCCACGAGGTCCGCGAGGCCGCCAACGACCTGCTCGGGCGCCGCCTCGTCACCCACCAGACCGGCCCCGAGGGCAAGCCGGTGCAGCGGGTCTACATCGAGTGCGCCGATGCCTTCGAGCGCGAGCTGTATCTCGGCATCGTGCTCGACCGGAAGGTCGAGCGGGTGCGGGTGGTGGCCTCGAAGTCCGGCGGCATGGACATCGAGGAGATCGCCGCGACCGATCCCGACGCGCTGCTCCAGGTGGTGGTCGAGCCCGCGGTCGGCCTCCAGGCCTTCGAGGCGCGCGAGCTCGCCTTCCAGCTCGGCCTGAACATCAAGCAGGTCGGCGCCGCCGTGAAGACGATCATGAGCGCCTACCGGGCGTTCCGCGATTGCGACGCCACGATGCTGGAGGTCAACCCGCTCGTCGTCACCCGGGACGACCGGGTCCTGGCGCTCGACGCCAAGATGTCGTTCGACGACAACGCGATGTTCCGCCGCCGCACCATCGCGGACATGCACGACCCGTCGCAGAGCGACCCGCGCGAGGCCCAGGCCGCCGAGCACAACCTGAGCTATATCGGCCTCGACGGCGAGATCGGCTGCATCGTCAACGGCGCCGGCCTCGCCATGGCGACCATGGACATGATCAAGCATGCCGGCGGCGAGCCGGCGAACTTCCTCGACGTCGGCGGCGGCGCCTCGCCCCAGCGCGTCGCGACCGCCTTCCGCCTCGTCCTCTCCGACCAGAACGTCCGGGCGATCCTCGTCAACATCTTCGCGGGCATCAACCGCTGCGACTGGATCGCCGAGGGCGTGGTCCAGGCGGCCCGCGAGGTAAAGATCGGGGTGCCGCTGGTGGTGCGGCTCGCCGGCACCAACGTCGAGGCCGGCAAGGCGATCCTGGAGAGGAGCGGGCTCGACCTCATCACCGCCGACACCCTGACCGAGGCTGCCGAGAAGGCCGTCGCCGCCGTCCGCGCGGCGCACTGAGGAGGATTTTCCCGATGAGCATCCTGATCGACGAGAAGACCCCGATCCTGGTCCAGGGCATCACCGGCGACAAGGGCAGCTTCCACGCCCGCGAGATGGTCGAGTACGGCTCGCGGGTCGTGGCCGGCGTCACCCCGGGCAAGGGCGGGCGCAGCGAGCACGGCGTGCCGGTCTTCGACACGGTGCGCCAGGCGGTGCGCGAGACCGGCGCCGAGGCCAGCATCACCTTCGTGGCCCCGCCCTTCGCGGCGGACGCCATCATGGAGGCGGCGGATGCCGGCATCCGGCTGATCTGCTCGATCACCGACGGCATTCCGGCCCAGGACATGATGCGGGTCAAGCGCTACCTGCGCCGCTACCCCAAGGAGCGCCGCCCGATGGTGGTCGGCCCGAACTGCGCCGGCATCATCTCGCCCGGCAAGTCGATGCTCGGCATCATGCCCGGCCACATCTATCTCAAGGGCAATATCGGGGTGATCTCGCGCTCCGGCACGCTCGGCTACGAGGCCGCCGCCCAGATGAAGGCGGTGGGCTTGGGCATCTCGACCTCGGTCGGCATCGGCGGCGACCCGATCAACGGCTCGTCCTTCCTCGACCACCTGGCGCTGTTCGAGGAGGATCCCGACACCGAGGCCGTGCTGATGATCGGCGAGATCGGCGGCCCGCAGGAGGCCGAGGCCGCGGCCTGGATCCAGAAGAACATGAAGAAGCCCGTCGTCGGCTTCGTCGCCGGGCTCACGGCGCCCAAGGGCCGCAAGATGGGGCATGCCGGCGCGATCATCTCGGCGGCCGGCGACAGCGCCGCCGAGAAGGCCGAGATCATGCGCTCCTACGGCCTCACCGTCGCCCCGAGCCCGGGTGCGTTCGGGACGACCATGGCCGAGGTGATGGCGACCCGGCGCAAGGCGGCGTGACGCGCCTGACCGCGCGGCTCCCGCGACCAGCGCGGGATCCCCTCTCCCGTGTGGGAGAGGGGTAGGGGTGAGGGTGACACGGTCCTGAGTCAGGCTCTAGCCGGTTCGCTGCCAGCCCGACGGTCACAGCTTCATCACGCGGGATCTTCGATCCCCCGGCCCCTTTCCCACACGGGAGAGGGGAGGCCGCGCGACACTTCGAAAAATCCTCCCTCGACCCCCCACCGGGGAGCTCCCGATGATCCACACTCCCGTTCCCGACACGCCCTTCGTTCCCCCGCTGATCACCGGCACCGACGACCGCGTGGCGCTCGACGTGCTGTTTCGCTCGCTGGTCGACGTCTGCCGGCGCCACCAGCCGGAGCTGGAGGCGGTTCTGCGCGGGCAGGCGGACATCGCCGGGCTGAGCCCGGAGCTGACGGCGCGGGCGCTGCAGGTGCAGGGCATCTGGTTCCAGCTCATCGCCATCGCCGAGCAGAACACCGCGATGCGCCGGCGCCGCCACGTCGAGCGCAATGCCGGGCGCGACCGGCTCAAGAACTCCTTCAGCGCGGTGCTGGCCCGGGCCGCCGCCCAGGGCGTGCCGCCCGAGACGGTGCACGGCGTGCTGTCGTCGCTGCGGGTGCGCCCGACCCTGACGGCGCACCCGACCGAGGCCAAGCGCGTCACGGTGCTGGAAAAATTCCGGCGCATCTACCTGATCCTGAAGGAGCTGGAGATGCCGCGCTGGACCGAGCGCGAGCGCCACGCCCTGATGGACGACCTGCGCGATCAGGTCGAGCTGGTCTGGATGACCGGCGAGCTGCACCTCGAGAAGCCGACCGTCGACCGCGAGGTGGCCTGGGGTCTGCACTTCTTCGACGAGACCCTGTTCGAGATGCTGCCCGAGACCCTGAACTCCCTGGAGGAGGCCTTCGCGGCCTCCTATCCGGGCGCCCGGTTCGAGGTGCCGGCCTTCTTCCAGTTCGGCTCGTGGATCGGCGGCGACCGGGACGGCAACCCCTTCGTCACCGCCGAGGTGACCCGGCGCACGCTGCGGCGCAACGCGCTCGCGAGCCTCAGGCGCTACCGCGACGGCATCACCGCGCTCGCCCGCACCCTCTCGATCAGCGCCCGCTCGCTGCCGGTGCCCGAGGCCTTCGCGGCGGCGCTCGCCGACCAGCTCGCCCGCCAACCGGACGGCGAGGCGATCGCGAAGCGCAACCCGGGCGAGCCCTATCGCCAGTTCCTCACCTGCCTCAGCCGGCGCCTGGAGGCGACGGTGGCGGGACTCGAGGGCACCGGACCGGAGAAGCCGCAGGTTGCGGGCTACGCCGACGCCGACGAGCTGATCGGCGACCTGCGCGACCTCGAAAACGGGCTGTCGGAGGCGCGCTGCGGCTCGCTCGCCGCCAACATGGTGCGGCCGGTGCGCCGGATGGTCGAGATCTTCCGCTTCTCGACGGTGCGGCTCGACATCCGCGAGAACACCACCCGCACCACCCGGGCGCTCCAGGCCCTGTGGCGGCGCCAGCACGGCGAGGGAGCGGGCGAGCCGCCGGACGTCGACGCGCCGGCCTGGATGGCCTGGCTCGAAGCCGAGCTCGCCCGTCCGCTCGACGGCCTGCCCGACCTCGACGGCCTGTCCGAGGAGGCGCGCGAGACGCTCGCCACCTTCCGGCTGGTGGCGGAGATGCGCGGCAGCCTCGACCGCGAGGCCTTCGGCGCCTTCGTGCTGTCGATGACCCACTCGGTGCCCGACATCCTGGGCGTCTACCTGCTGGCGAAGACCGCGGGCGTCTTCCTCGACGCGGCCGGCATCGAGGTCTGCCCGCTGCCGATCGTGCCCCTGTTCGAGACCATCGACGACCTGCGGGCGGCCCCCGCGATCATGCGGGCGCTCCTCAAGGTGCCGGTGGTGCGCCGCTCCGCCCGCCAGCAGGGCGGGGTGCAGGAGGTGATGATCGGCTACTCCGATTCGAACAAGGACGGCGGCTTCGTCGCCTCGAACTGGGAGCTCGCCAAGGCCCAGGGCAAGCTGACCCAGGTCGGCGAGCAGGCCGGCCTCGCCATCGCGTTCTTCCACGGCCGCGGCGGCTCGGTCAGCCGCGGCGGCGCTCCCACCGCCCGGGCCATCGCGGCCCAGCCGCGGGGCTCGATCCGGGGCCGGTTCCGCACCACCGAGCAGGGCGAGGTGGTCTCGTTCAAGTACGCCAACCGCGGCACCGCCGCCTACCAGATGGAGCTGCTCGCCTCGGCGGTGCTCGACCACGTGCTGGACGCCGCCCCGCGGCCGGGCCAGGCCGCGGCGACCGCCGAGTTCGACGACGCGCTGGAGGCCTTCTCGGGCGCCTCGCGGGCGGCCTATGCCCGGCTGATCACGCATCCCGACCTCGTGACGTATTTCGGCGCCGCGAGCCCGCTCGACGAGATCGCGCTCCTCAACATCGGCTCGCGGCCGGCCCGGCGCTTCGGCGCCCGCAGCCTGGCCGACCTGCGGGCAATCCCGTGGGTGTTCGCCTGGAGCCAGAACCGGCACGGCATCACCGGCTGGTACGGGGTCGGCAGCGGCTTGAAGAGCCTGCTGGACGTGCGCGGGGAGGGCGGCCGGGCGCTGCTGCGGCGGATGTTCGAGGACTCGCCGCTCTTCCGGCTGATCCTCGACGAGGTGGAAAAGACCCTGCTCACCGTCGATCTCGGCATCGCCCGCGAGTTCGCCACGCTCTGCCCGGACGAGGGCGCCCGCGAGGCGATCTTCGCGATGATCGAGGCGGAGTACCGGCTGACCTGCGCGATGGTGCTGGAGGTGAGCGGCGCGGCCGGCCTCGCCGAGCGCTTCCCGCTCTATCGCGGCCGGCTCGCCGCGCGGCTGCCGGTGCTCAACCAGGTCGGCCGCGAGCAGGTCGACCTCCTGCGCCGCTTCCGGGCCGAGACCGACGAGGACAGGCGCGAGACGCTGAAATCGGCCCTGCTGCTCTCGATCAACTGCGTCGCCGCGGGGTTCGGGGCGACGGGGTGAGATCGTCCCGCTCGATCTCCGATCCATCGGAGACGTCATCCATCGGAGACGTCATGGCGCGGGTTTCTCCCTCCCCCTCTGCGGGGGAGGGTGGCGAGCGGATGCGAGCGCAGCGGGACGAAGTCCCGCCGAGAGGGGCAGCGCGACGCTGTTCCAGGGACCGCCCGTCACCATGGTCACGATGTCTCCGGAAGCGGCGTCCCCTCTCCCGGCCTGCTCCGCAGGCCACCCTCCCCCGCAGAGGGGGGAGGGGGAAACCCGCGCCCGTCGGTCCCCCCGGCACCAACCCGCACCCCACCGGGCCCACGCCCCCCACCTTCCGCCACGTTGCGTCCGTCCCCGACGGAACGCCAAGATCTCTCCCCGGAGGAACACCAATGAGCTTCACCCTCGTCCAGCAAGCCACGCCCCGCCTGCACCGTTCCGAGCTGGCGGTGCCGGGCTCGAACCCGACCTTCATGGAGAAGTCGGCCAAGTCCGCCGCCGACGTGATCTTCCTCGATCTCGAGGACGCGGTCGCGCCCGACGACAAGGAGCAGGCGCGCAAGAACATCGTCCAGGCCCTCAACGAGATCGATTGGGGCTCGAAGACGATGATGATCCGTATCAACGGCCTCGACACCCACTACATGTACCGGGACGTGGTCGACATCGTGGAGGCCTGCCCGCGCCTCGACATGATCCTGATCCCCAAGGTCGGCGTGCCGCAGGACGTCTACGCCATCGACGTGCTGGTGACGCAGATCGAGCAGGCCAAGCGCCGCGAGAAGAAGCTCGGTTTCGAGGTGCTGATCGAGACGGCCCTCGGCATGGCCAACGTCGAGGCCATCGCCCAGTCCTCGAAGCGCCTCGAGGCGATGTCGTTCGGCGTCGCCGACTACGCCGCCTCGCTGCGCGCC
This sequence comes from Methylobacterium sp. ap11, assembly GCF_900110515.1. NCBI lineage: Bacteria > Pseudomonadati > Pseudomonadota > Alphaproteobacteria > Hyphomicrobiales > Methylobacteriaceae > Methylobacterium > Methylobacterium sp. ap11. The sequence continues at coordinate 248,891 of NZ_FOEB01000004.1, forward strand.
CGCTCGACGGTGATCGGCGGCGTCAACCCGGACTACTCGGTGCTGACCGACAAAGACGAGGCGGGCGCCCGCCAGACCCACTGGCAGGATCCGTGGCTGTTCGCCCAGAACCGGATGCTGGTGGCCTGCCGCGCCTATGGGCTTCGCCCGATCGACGGCCCGTTCGGCGACTTCTCGGACCCGGACGGCTACACCTCGGCGGCCCGGCGCTGCGCGGCGCTCGGCTTCGAGGGCAAGTGGGCGATCCACCCCTCGCAGATCGAGCTGGCCAACGAGGTCTTCACCCCGAGCGAGGCCGAGGTGACCAAGGCGCGCCGCATCCTGTCGGCGATGGAGGAGGCGGCCAAGGCCGGCCGCGGCGCCGTCTCGCTCGACGGGCGCCTCATCGACATCGCGTCGATCCGCATGGCCGAGGCGCTGATCGGCAAGGCCGACGCCATGGCGCGGGCCTGAAAGCCACCGGCATGCCCCGACGATAGGGACGCGGAGGCCGGCCGCCGGGCCGGCCCACCGCCGGAGAGCACGTCCGCAAGGTCTCCGATCCATCCACGGTGCCGGCCAGCCCTGCACCGTGGATGGATCAGCTTTGTCCGCCGCGCGCAGACGACGCACGGTCCTCGCACACGCTAGAAACAGTCGAGTGGCATACGCTCGAAGGATGCCGGCCCGCGCAAGCCGCTTCGGCGGCCCAGTGACGGGCGCCGCGACCGGCTCCGGATCAGGTTTTGCGCGCCGCACGACGCTGCACGCGGCCTTCCGGTCTTCGACATTGCCGCATCGTCCGGCGGGACACTCTCGCAAGGTCGGACGATGCCCGAGTGGAAGCGTGCGACCGATGAGATCAGAACAGGGCCCTGACGCAACGAAACGCCGGCGCGGCGGGTGGCTTCTCGCCCTCGCGATCCTGGCGGGCGCCGGCGGGGCCTACGCGTGGCAGCGCGAGCGCGCGCAGCCGCCGAAGGCCGCGGCGTCCCGCGGCCCCGCCCCGGTGCCGGTCACCCTGGCCAAGGTCGAGCAGGGCCCGCTCGGCGTGGTGCTCTCCGGCCTCGGCACCGTGCAGGCCTACAACACCGTGCAGGTGCGCAGCCGGGTCGACGGCGAGATCCTGAAGATCGGCTTTCGCGAAGGCCAGGTGGTGAAGAAGGGCGACCTCCTCGCCCAGGTCGATCCGCGCCCCTACCAGGCCGCCCTCGACCAGGCCAAGGCGAAGAAGGCCCAGGACGAGGCCAACGTGAAGAATGCCAAGGCGGATCTGGAGCGCTACACCAAGCTCGGCGACTACGCCTCGCGCCAGCAGACAGAGACGCAGGGCGCCACGGTGAACCAGCTCACCGCCCAGATCGCCGGCGACCAGGCGGCGATCGACAACGCGGCGACGCAGGTCTCCTACGCCACGATCCAGGCCCCGATCGACGGCGTCACGGGCTTCCGCCAGATCGACGTCGGCAACATCGTCAACGCCGCGCAACAGACCGCGATCGTCACGATCACCCAGGTCGAGCCGATCTTCGTGGTCTACACCGCCCCCGAGGAGCAGTTGCGCGAGGTGTCGAAGGCGCTCGCTGCCGGCCCGGTGCCGGTCGAGGCCTGGAGCACCGACGGGATGACGAAGCTGTCCGACGGACGCCTCGACCTCGTCAACAACCAGGTCGACACCGCGACCGGCACGGTCCGGCTCAAGGCCTCCTTCGCCAACCGCGACCATGCCCTGTGGCCTGGCCTGTCGGTTTCGACGCGGATGCGCACCGGCACGGTCCCGGACGCCATCACGGTGCCGGACGACGCCGTGCAGCACGGGCCGAACGGTCTCTACGCCTTCGCGGTCGACGACGGGATGAAAGCCCGGATGCAGCCGATCGTCGTCGGCCGCTCCAACGACGGCCGCACCCAGGTGCTGAAGGGCCTGACGCCCGGCCAGACGGTCGTCTGGCGCGGCCAGTCGCGGGTGCAGGACGGGGCGCTCGTCGCCGAGGCGGCGCCCGCGGCCGGGCCGAAGCCCGGGGCGCCCGCCCGCCAGGCGGACAACGCCGCCCTGACCCAGAGCGAGGCGCGCTGACATGCAGCTCGGCACCGGGCAGGGGGAGGCCGCGCGCGGCGGCATCTCCGGCTACTTCATCCGCTTCCCCATCGCGACCTCGCTGATCATGGCCGGGATCCTGTTCATCGGGATCGTGGCCTATCCGCTGCTCGGCGTCGCGCCCCTGCCGCAGGTCGATTTCCCGACGATCCAGGTGACCGCGCAGCTGCCCGGCGGCAGCCCGGAGACCATGGCCTCCTCGGTGGCCCAGCCGCTGGAACGGCAATTCGCGCAGGTTCCGGGCGTCAGCCAGATGACCTCGACGAGTGCGCTCGGTATCTCGTCGATCACGGTGCAGTTCGACCTCGGCCGCAACATCGACGCGGCGGCGAACGACATCCAGGCGGCGATCAACGCCGCCGGCGGGCAATTGCCCAAGACCCTGCCGAGCCCGCCGACCTACCGCAAGGTGAACCCGGCCGATTCGCCGATCCTGCTGCTCTCGGTGACCTCCGACACCCTGCCGCTGATCGAGGTCGACGACGCCGCCGACGTGCAGTTGGCGCAGCGCATCAGCCAGGTCTCGGGCGTCGGCCAGGTGCTGATCGGCGGCCAGCAGAAGCCGGCGGTGCGGGTGCAGATCGACCCGGCCAAGCTCGTCGCCAAGGACCTGTCGCTGGAGGACGTACGCACCCAGCTCTCGGTCACCACCGTCAACAGCCCGAAGGGCAACTTCGACGGCGCGACCCGCAGCTACACGGTCTACGCCAACGACCAGCTCACCCGCGCCAAGGACTGGAACGACGTCATCATCGCCTACCGCAACGGTGCACCGTTGCGGGTGCGCGACATCGGCACGGCGGTGGCGGGCCCGGAGGACGCCAAGCAGGCGGCCTGGGCCGACGGGCAGCGCGGCGTGTTCCTGGTCATCTTCAAGCAGCCGGGCGCCAACGTCATCGACACGGTCGACCGGATCAAGGCCGAGCTGCCGCGCATCACCGCCTCGCTGCCGGCCGGCGTGACGGTGAAGACGCTGAGCGACCGCACCCAGACCATCCGCGCCTCGGTCGAGGACGTGCAGTTCACCCTGGCGCTCACCATCGCGCTCGTGGTCGCGGTGATCTTCGTGTTCCTGCGCTCGGTCTGGGCCACCATCATCCCGAGCGTGACGGTGCCGCTGGCGCTGCTCGGCGCCTGCGCGCTGATGTGGATGGCCGGCTACACCCTCGACAACCTGTCGCTGATGGCGCTCACCATCGCGGTCGGCTTCGTGGTCGACGACGCGATCGTCGTCCTGGAGAACATCGCCCGCCACGTCGAGGAGGGGATGAAGCCGATGCAGGCGGCGCTCAAGGGCGCCGGCGAGATCGGCTTCACCATCGTGTCGATCTCGGTCTCGCTGATCGCGGTGCTGATCCCGCTGCTGCTCATGGGCGGCATCATCGGCCGGCTGTTTCGCGAATTCGCCGTGGTGCTGTCGATGACGATCGGCGTCTCGGCCTTCGTGTCGCTGTCGCTGACCCCGATGATGGCCTCGCGCTTCCTCAAGGAGCACAAGGCGGAGGCGCATGGGCGCCTCTACCGCTGGAGCGAGCGCGTCTTCGACGGGTTGCTCCGGGCCTACGAATCGGCCCTCGACGTGGCGCTCCGCCACCACGTCGTCACGTTCCTCACCTTCCTCGGCACGGTGGCACTTACCGGCTACCTGTTCGCGATCATCCCGAAGGGATTCTTCCCGCAGCAGGATACCGGCCTCATCGTCGGCATCACCGAGGGCGGGCAGGATATCTCGTTTGCCGCCATGAAGGACCGCCAGCAGGCGGTCGGCGCGGTGATCCAGGCCGACCCGGACGTGGCGAGCGTCGCGATGTCGATCGGCGGCAGCGGCCAGGCGCTCAATTCCGGCCGGATGTTCATCACCTTGAAGCCCCGGGAGGCGCGGGAGGCCGACGCCTTCCAGATCATCGGCCGGCTGCGGCCCAAGCTCGCCGAGCTCGAGGGCGTGAAGGTCTTCCTCCAGGCCTCGCAGGACGTGCGCACCGGCGGGCGCGCCTCGCGCACCCAGTTCGAGTACACGCTGCAGGACCCGAACCTCGACGAGCTCAACACCTGGTCGCCGCGGCTGCTCGAGAAGCTCAGGACGCTGCCCGAGCTGCGCGACGTCGCTACCGACCAGCAGACCAGCGGCACGACGCTGACGCTGGCGATCAACCGCGACGCCGCCTCGCGCTTCGGCATTACCCCGCAGCTGATCGACGATACGCTCTACGACGCGATCGGCCAGCGCCAGGTGGCGCAGTACTTCACCCAGCTCAACAGCTACCACGTCGTCATGGAGATCCTGCCGGCGCTCCAGGGCAACCCGGATTCTTTACGCAACATCTACGTGAAGTCGCCGACGACCGGCGGCCAGGTGCCGCTCGCGGCCTTCGCGACCTGGAGCACCGAGCCGGTGCGGCCGCTCTCGATCAGCCACCAGGGCCAGTTTCCCTCGGTGACGATCAGCTTCAACCTCGCCCCGAACGTCGCACTCGGCACCGCGACCGCCGCGATCGACAAGGCCGCCCAGGACCTCGGCGTGCCCGCGACCCTGGCGACCGGGTTCCAGGGCACCGCGCAGGCGTTCCAGCAATCGCTCTCGACGGTGCCGCTCCTGATCGTCGCCGCCCTGGTGGTGGTCTACCTGATCCTCGGCATCCTCTACGAGAGCTACATCCACCCGCTGACGATCCTCTCGACCCTGCCCTCGGCCGGCGTCGGCGCGCTGGCGATGCTGCTGTGGTTCGGCTACGACTTCAGCCTGATCGCGCTGATCGGCATCATCCTGCTGATCGGTATCGTGAAGAAGAACGGCATCATGCTGGTCGATTTCGCGATCGTGGCCGAGCGCACCGAGGGGATCGGCCCCGAGGAGGCGATCCGCAAGGCCGCCAGCCTGCGCTTCCGCCCGATCCTGATGACCACGATGGCGGCCTTGCTCGGCGGCATCCCGCTGATGTTCGGCACCGGCACCGGCTCGGAGATCCGCCAGCCGCTCGGCTACGCCATGGTCGGCGGGCTGGCGGTGAGCCAGGTGCTGACGCTGTTCACCACCCCGGTGATCTACATCTACCTCGACCGGCTCTCGACGTGGCTGTCCGGCGGCGCGCACGGGCCGGAGGCGAGGGACGAGGCTCCGGAGGACGAGGAGCCGCGGCGGCTGCGGGAGGCGGCGGAGTAGGGGCGGGCTCCCGCGCGCTCGGATCGTCAGCGGGCGTGAGACGATCTTGCCTTCGATGTCACGCCGGAGCAGCCGCGGAAGACGGGCCGGGGCAGGGCGCCGTGTGAGACCATCGCCTGGAGCATTCTTCCGACGAAGTGGATGCCGGTTCGTCGATAGAAATTGCTGCACAGTCAAAAAGCTAGAGCAGCGTCCGGGTGCAATGCCTGGGCACAGGACACTGACGACGGTGGATGCCGGCATGCAGGCGTTCCGAGAAAGCTCACCCCTTTCCCGGACGACTGCAGCGAAGCGGAAGGAGATCCGGGACCCAGCAAAAAGAGCGCCGCGAAGCGGCTCTTCCTACTGCGCCGTTGCGGACACAAGGACGCTTCGCGACTTCTCATGCTGGGTCCCGGATCTCCTCCCGCTTCGCTGCAGTCGTCCGGGAAAGAGGGATGGCCGACGAGAAGCCGAGAACCGACCGTACCGTATCCGTCAGTATCGTGGACCGTGCGCTGCAATCGGGCGCTGCTCTCATGCCGGAGCGCCGTCACGCCGTTCCGATGAAATCCCGCAGGACCGCGACGGCGCGCTCGGGCGCGTCTGCGAACACGCCGTGGCCGCAATCCGCGAACCGCTCGAACCGCACCCTGCCCGGCGGCAGGGCCGCGACGAGGGCCTCGCTGACGCTCATCGGCACGACGGGGTCGCGGTCGCCCGCCACGACGAGGACGGGGCAGCGCAGACCTGCGAGGGCGGAGCGGAAATCCATGCGGCCCTGCTCGTTGGCCGGGCCGTTGAAGTGCAGGGCGGTGTCGTGGCGGATCCGGACGCGGTGCAGCTCGGCCGGGTCCGCCGGGGTGCGGCGATAGAGCGGCCGGCAGACACGGATGAACGCCTCCCGCCGCTCGGCGGTCGGGTCCGTCCAGTAGGCCTCGGCGATGCGGGCGGCCTCCGGACCGCCCAGGCGGCCGAACATCGCGAACATCGCCGGAAAATCGACCTTGGCGGCCGTGCTCACCAAGACGAGCTTGCCCGGATGGTCGGGGTGGCGCGTCGCGTAGGATTGGGCGACGAACCCGCCCCACGACATCCCGAGCACGATCGGCCGGACGAGACCGAGGGCATCGCACAAGCCCCTCACGTCGTCGCCCCATTGGGCGAGCGTCCAGGCGGAGCGGTCGCCGTCCTCGCTCCGGCCGTTGCCGCGCTGATCGACATAGACCACCTGTGCCACGTCGCTCAGGCGGGAGAACAGGGGCTTGAAGCCGCTATGGTCGAAGCCCGGACCGCCATGGAGGAGAAGCAAGGTCGGCTTCTCCCGCATGCCGTCGCCCTCGGGCACCAGCCCAGCATTCTCCACGTCGACGAACAGGCGAACGCCGTTGACGGAGACGAACATGGCGCCCTCCGTAGCCGGAGCGGGGGGAGGGTGCGGCTCCCCCGGCGCGGCTCAGGCCACGGCCTGCTGCTGCTGGACGCTGAGCAGCATGTTGGCGATCTGGCGCACCTGCAGTTCGCTGTCCTGCAGTTCCTTCTTGCGGGCGCCGCCATAGGCGAACTCGTCGTGGTCGATGCCTGGGACCGGCAGGCCCGCCTCGACGAAGGATTGCTCGAGCCGGGGGAGGAGCTGCTCCCAGACGCCGAGGCGCGACCAGCGGATGAAGGTCTGCGCCGCCATCCACCACGGGCCGTACTGGGCCGGGACGGCGCGCCAGTTGGTATCGTGCCAGTGCCGCCAGAGAATCGCGTCGATGGTCCGCTTGAGGTCGTGGGGTTGAGTCTTGCCCCGGGGCCGGCACCCTTCGAGCAACGGTGCGAGCATAGCCCACTGCGCCTCCGTCAACATCACCATCCCCTCGTTCACGCTTCCGTGAGAATCATATTACCAAGGGTAATCCGCTTCTTCAATCACTGCAACGACCGGCGGTTGAAGTTTCTTCGGCCAGCTCAGCCGATGCGAACGTCGAGATCGTTTGCGTTCGAACATTGACATAGCGCTAACAACCCGGAGGTTACTTAGAAGATTAGATGTTTCGGTTTGTAAATGCTTGTTAGCATTTGAGGAATGAAATGAAGAAAAGCTCACTTCACACTGCTACAGTCGATCATGTCCCGCACCGCAACGTCAATGATGACGAAGGGCGACACGATCACCGCCCCGGCAGGACAGCGGTGGATTGGTCTTCGAAGACTGCAAACGATCGCGGCGGAATGCGAAATACCGTCGCCGTGCCGTGCATGATTGTCGCCGCGCCGCAACGAACGCGGCTCGCGGGGCCACGGTGCATCACCCGGGGCAACGCGCGACGGGAACTTTCAGGGCGCGCCCGTCACGGTCCGGCGGAGGCGCGGACGCCGATCGACCGCGGCACGGAACACCCTCGACGTGCCGCCCCGGCCGCGGGCACCCGGGGGGTCGCGACCGGCCGGCGTCGAGTGCATGGCGGTCCGCCATCTCGAAACAGCAAAAAGGCCGCCGAAGCAGCCCGTCACGATCTGGTGCAGGAAGGGATTGGTGGAGCTTAGCGGGATCGAACCGCTGACCTCCTGCATGCCATGCAGGCGCTCTCCCAGCTGAGCTAAAGCCCCATCATTCATCC
>NZ_FOEB01000004.1:256927-321771 GCF_900110515.1 Methylobacterium sp. ap11
TTTGGTGGAGCTTAGCGGGATCGAACCGCTGACCTCCTGCATGCCATGCAGGCGCTCTCCCAGCTGAGCTAAAGCCCCACGCTTCACAGGACGTTTGGGTCCGTCCAGGAACCGGCCCGCCGCCCCCAGGGAGGGCGCCGCCGCCGGTGAGCGGCTGTATATGAGGGTGCGGCGTTCGACACAAGCCCTCGGGGCGGGTCTTCGCGAAGTTTTCGTGACTGTCGCGAATTCCTGAGCACCACCAGGGAGTTGCGGGCAACGACCGCGGATCCCGCGCCCGTCGCCCGACCCTCCCGCGACGATCAGGATTCCTCGTCGCTCTCGATGTCGCTGTCGATGAGGTCGGAGACGTCGTCGCCGCTCTCCTCGTCCTCCTCCAGGAAGGTGTCGTCGTCGCCGCCGGCATCGGAGACGTCGGCATCGTCGTCGACCGAGACGTCGTCGCCGCCCTCGGCAGCCTCGACCTCGTCGAGGGAGACCATCTCGGGGGCGCCGGCCTCCTCCTCGGTCTCCTCCTCGCGCGGGGCGCGGTTGGCGATGGCCGGGGCGGGGACGCGGCTGGAGGTGAGGGCGGCGACCTGATAGACGGTGCCGCATTTCGGGCACACGGCAGGATCCCTGCTCAGGTCGTAGAATTTGGCGCCGCAGCTCATGCACTGGCGCTTCAAGCCGAGTTCCGGTCTGGCCACGGTGGTCACGTTCCTGTCGATGTCGGTAAGAGTGGGTTCGGTTAGTCGCGCCCGCCAGCGCTGTCAAATAGCCGTGTGTCCGGCGGATGACGGGGCGGCGCCCGCGTGGTAACGACCCCGCCGTTTTCCCCGCGCGTCCCTCGCGATTCTCGAGAACCAGGCCGTCTGCCCGTGTCGCACGATTCCCCTCCGTCCCCGATCACCGCCCAGGCCGGGACGGCCCTCAAGGGCCGGCTGCGGCCGCCCGGCGACAAGTCGATCTCGCACCGCGCGATCATCCTCGGCCTGCTCAGCCTCGGCGAGACCCGGATCGAGGGCCTGCTGGAGGGCGACGACGTGCTGCGCACCGCCGCCGCCGCCAGGGCGCTCGGCGCGGGCATCGACCGCGACGGGGACGGGCGCTGGCGGGTGCGCGGCGTCGGCGTCGGCGGCCTGTCCGATCCGGCCGGCGTGCTCGATTTCGGCAATGCCGGCACCGGCTCGCGGCTGATGATGGGCGTGGTCGGCGGCCACCCGGTCACCGCGACCTTCGACGGCGACGCCTCGCTGCGCAAGCGGCCGATGCGCCGGATCCTCGACCCCCTGGTCGAGATGGGCGTGAGCGTGGTGGAGCAGGCCGAGGGCGGCCGGGTGCCGCTCACCCTGCGCGGCCCCCGCGAGGCGGTGCCGATCACCTACGAGAGCCCGGTCGCCTCGGCGCAGGTGAAGTCGGCGGTGCTGCTCGCCGGTCTCAACGCGCCCGGCGTCACCACGGTGGTGGAGGCCGCCGCGACCCGCGACCACACCGAGCGGATGCTGCGTCTGTTCGGCGCCACCGTCGAGGTCGAGGCGATCGGCCCCGGCGGGCACGGCCGGCGTATCGCGCTCACCGGCCAGCCGACCCTCACCGCCACCGACGTGGTGGTGCCGGCCGATCCGTCCTCGGCCGCCTTCGCCATGGTGGCCGGCCTGATCGTCCCGGGCTCCGAGGTGGTGATCGAGGGGGTGATGATGAACCCGCTCCGCACCGGCCTCATGACCACGCTGATCGAGATGGGTGGCGACATCGAGCGCCTCAACGAGCGCGAGGAGGGCGGTGAGACCGTGGCCGACCTGCGGGTGCGCCACAGCCGCCTGAAGGGCGTCGCGGTGCCGCCCGAGCGGGCACCGGCGATGATCGACGAGTACCCGGTGCTCGCCGTGGCGGCGGCCTGTGCGGAGGGCACCACCCGGATGCAGGGCCTGCACGAGCTCAGGGTCAAGGAATCCGACCGCCTCGCCGCGGTGGCGGCGGGCTTGAAGGCCAACGGCGTCTCCCACGTGGTCGAGGGCGACGACCTGATCGTCCACGGCGACGGCGGCGCGCCGCAGGGCGGCGGCACGGTCGAGACCCATCTCGACCACCGCATCGCCATGGCGTTCCTGGTGCTGGGCATGGTCGCCCGCGCGCCGGTGACGGTCGACGACGGCGCGATGATCGCCACCAGCTACCCGGCCTTCCTCGCCGACATGCGGGCGCTCGGCGCCGGGCTCGCCGCGTGAGGCGCGCGATGGTGATCGCGATCGACGGCCCGGCGGCCTCCGGCAAGGGCACGCTGGCCAAGCGCCTGGCGGAGCATTACCGCCTGCCGCACCTCGATACCGGGCTGCTCTACCGGGCGGTGGCGCTGACGCTCCTCGACGCCGACCGCGACCTCGCCGACGCCGATGCGGCGGCCGCGGCCGCCCGGGGTCTCGACGCCGCCTTCCTGTCCGATCCGCGCCTGCGCGGCAGCGCCATGGGCGAGGCCGCCTCGATCGTCTCGGCGCAAGGGGCGGTGCGCGCCGCGCTCCTCGACTGGCAGCGTCGCTTCGCCGGCGCGGCCGAGGGCGCGGTGCTCGACGGGCGCGACATCGGCACCGTGGTCTGCCCGGACGCCACCGTGAAGCTGTTCGTCACCGCCTCGGCGGAGGAGCGCGCCCGGCGCCGCCACCGCGAGCTCGGCGGACGCGGCGAGACAGTGGCCTACGAGACGGTCCTCTCCGACATCCTGCGCCGCGACGCCCGCGACGCCGACCGGGCGGCCGCCCCCTTGCGGGTGGCCGAGGACGCGGTGGTGATCGACACCACGGCGCTCGACGCCGACGCCGCCTTCCGGGCCGCCACCGGCGTGGTCGACGGGCGGAGCCGGGCCTAGGGACTAAGCAGATTTCGCCGAAGTGGGTATCGGTTCGGCGCCGAAAATCTGCGACAAAACAAGACCCTAAGCGGGCGAAGCGTTGGCCTGCCAACGCAAGTCTGCTTAGGGGCCGAGCGCTCGGACGCGCCCATCCCGCCTGCGACCCCATCCCGAGGTGTCAGTCCATCATCGATGGACTGGCCTCGAAGGAGACCTCCGGAAAGCACCGCGATCCCCGGAGCCCTCCTTCGAGGTCAGCCGATCCTCGATCGGCTGACACCTCGGGATGGGGTCGGGGACGGGATGAAGCGTGACGACGGCATCGGCCGGTCGAGAATCCCGCCCGACACCACGCCGCCACGAATCCGTGGCATGCCTTTCCCACGACACCGCGCGCGATCCGTTGCGCCCTCCACTTCGGACCTCCGCTTCCCATGATCCGCCTCGACAAGATCGCCAAGCAGAACGGCAACCAGCTCCTCTTCATCGAGGCGTCCGCCGCGCTCCAGCGCGGCGAGAAGGTCGGGCTCGTCGGCCCCAACGGTGCCGGCAAGACCACCCTGTTCCGCATGATCACCGGCGAGGAGCAGCCCGACGAGGGCCAGGTCTCGTCCGATCGCGGCATCACCATCGGGTATTTCAGCCAGGATGTCGGCGAGATGGCGGGCCGCTCCGTCCTGTCCGAGGTGATGGACGGCGCAGGTCCCGTGAGCGCGATCGCCGCCGAGCTGCGCGAGATCGAGACCGCGCTCGCCGATCCCGACCGGGCCGACGAGATGGAGGCGCTCGTCGAGCGCTACGGCGAGGTGCAAGGGCGGTTCGAGGAGCTCGGCGGCTACGCGCTCGAGGGCCGCGCCCACGAGGTGCTGGCGGGCCTGAGCTTCTCGCCCGAGATGGTCGAGGGCGATGTCGGGGCCCTGTCGGGCGGCTGGAAGATGCGCGTCGCGCTCGCCCGCATCCTGCTCATGAACCCCGACGTGATGCTGCTCGACGAGCCGAGCAACCACCTCGACATCGAGAGCCTGATCTGGCTCGAGGAATTCCTCCGGGGCTTCGACGGCGCGCTGCTGATGACCTCGCACGACCGGGCCTTCATGAACCGGATCGTCGGCAAGATCATCGAGATCGACGCCGGCTCGCTCACCACGTATTCGGGCGACTACGCCTTCTACGAGCAGCAGCGGGCGCAGAACGAGGCGCAGCAGCAGGCGCAGTTCGAGCGCCAGCAGGCGATGCTGGCCAAGGAGATCAAGTTCATCGAGCGCTTCAAGGCGCGGGCCTCGCACGCCGCCCAGGTCCAGAGCCGGGTGAAGAAGCTCGACAAGATCGAGCGCGTCGAGCCGCCCCGGCGCCGCCAGAGCGTCGCCTTCGACTTCCCCGCCGCGCCCCGCTCCGGCGACGACGTGATCAGCCTGAAGGCGGTCTCCAAGAGCTACGGCAGCCGCACGATCTACGACGGGCTCGATTTCGGCATCCGCCGCAAGGAGCGCTGGTGCGTGATGGGCGTCAACGGCGTCGGCAAGTCGACGCTGCTCAAGCTCGCCACCGGCACCACGGAGCCGGATTCGGGCAGCGTGACCATCGGCGCCAGCGTCAAGCTCGGCTACTTCGCCCAGCACGCCATGGATACGCTGGTCGGCGAGCAGACGGTGTTCGAGTTCCTGGAGGAGGCGTTCCCGCAGGCGGGCCAGGGCTCGCTGCGCACGCTCGCCGGCTGCTTCGGCTTCTCGGGCGACGACGTCGAGAAGCGCTGCCGGGTGCTGTCGGGCGGCGAGAAGGCCCGGCTCGCCATGGCGAGGATGCTCTACGACCCGCCGAACTTCCTCGTCCTCGACGAGCCGACCAACCACCTCGACGTCGGCACCAAGGACATGCTGATCGCCGCGCTCGCCCAGTACGAGGGCACGATGCTGTTCGTCTCGCACGACCGGCACTTCCTCGCCGCCCTGTCGAACCGGGTGCTGGAGCTGACGCCCGAGGGCATCCACCTGTATGGCGGCGGGTACACGGAGTACGTGGAGAAGACCGGGCAGGAGGCGCCGGGCCTGCGGCACTGAGGCGAAGGCGCGTTCGCTTCCCATCCGCTCCGTCGGTCCCGGGCCGCGTCGCGGAGCCCGGGGCGACGGGCGAAAGGGCGCGGGTCAGGCGCGTCGCGGCCATCCGCAGACGACGTCGCTTCCCAACATCGGCGCCACCGCCTCCGCCGGCACCGGCCGGCTGATGAGGTAGCCCTGCACCTCGGTGCAGCCCGCCCCGCGCAGGTGGGCCAGCTGCTCCTCGGTCTCCACGCCCTCGGCGGTGGTGGTCATGCCCATGCTGTCGGCGAGCGTCGTCACCGCCCGCACGATGGCCAGCGCGTCGGGGCGCAGCGAGAGGTCGGCCACGAAGGCGCGGTCGATCTTGATCTTGTCGAACGGGAAGGCCCGCAGGTAGCCGAGCGACGAGTAGCCGGTGCCGAAATCGTCCATGGCGATGCGCACCCCGAGGCCCTTCAGCCGGTGCAGGATCGCCAGCGTCGAGGCGTTGTCCTGCAGGAGCACGCCCTCGGTGATCTCGAGCTCGAGCCGGTGCGGGTCGAGGCCGGCGTCGCGCAGGGCCGCGATCACGGTGGCGTCGATGTCGCCGCTGCGGAACTGCACCGGCGAGAGGTTGACCGAGACCCGGACTCCCGTCGGCCAGCGCGCCGCCTCGCGGCAGGCCTGGCGCAGGACCCACTCGCCGAGCGGCACGATCATGCCGGTCTCCTCGGCGATCGGCACGAAGGCGGCCGGGCTCACCACGCCGCGCACCGGATGGTGCCAGCGCACCAGCGCCTCGAACCCGGCGATCCGGTTGTCCGACAGGCCGAGGAAGGGCTGGAACGCCAGGGCGAATTGCCGCTCGGCCAGGGCGTTGCGCAGATCCAGCTCGACGGTACGGCGGGCCTGGATCTCCACGTCCATGGCGGGCTCGAAGAAGCGGTGCGTGCCCCGCCCCTCGGCCTTGGCGCGGTAGAGCGCCATGTCGGCGGCTCGCAGCAACCCTTCCGGGTCCCGTCCGTCCGCCGGCGCCAGGGCGATGCCGATGCTGAGCCCGACGCTGATCCGCGCGCCGTCGATGTCGTAGTCGCGCTCGACCGCCGCGATCAGCCGTCCGGCGAGGCGGCCGGCCCGGAAGCGCGAGGCCGGCCGCAGGACGAGGGCGAACTCGTCGCCGCCGAGCCGGGCCAGGATCGCGGGCCCGTCGCCCGCCTCGTCCCGGACCTCGGCGGCGAGCCGCGCGGTGACGAGGCGCAGGAGCTTGTCGCCGACGGCGTGGCCGAGGGTGTCGTTCACCGTCTTGAAGCGGTCGAGGTCGAGGCACAGGACCGCCAAGCCCCTGCCCTCGGCGACCCCGCCGCCGGCCGCCAGCGCCTCCGCCAGTCCCTCGTGCAGCAGGGCGCGGTTGGGCAGGCCGGTCAGCGCGTCGTGGCGCGCCATGTGGACGATCTGCGCCTCGGCGCGCTTGGCCGCCGTCACGTCCTCGTGCACCGTCACGAAGCCGCCCTCCGGGGTCGGCGCGTAGGTCACGGCGATGACCCGGCCGTCGAGCAGGGTCTGGTCGAGACGGTAGCGGGTGCGGGTGGCCAGCCGCTCTCGCACCTGCTCCCAGGCCTCCTCGGGCCGCAGGCCCGGGAAGTTGCCGGCCTCGGTGCGGCGGTGGATCAGCGCCTCGGCGGTGATGCCCGGATGCACCGTCTCGGGCGACAGGCCGTAGAGGTCGAGGAACTGCCGGTTGACGACGGTGATGCGGTGGTCGGCGTCGAACAGCACGAGCCCGTGCGACATGTGGGTCAGGGCGTGGTCGAGCCAGCGGTTCTGCTCGGCGAGCCGCCGGTCGGCCCGCGCCCGGTCGGTCGCGTCCTCGTGGATCACCATCGTGCCGCCGTCCGGCAGCGGGGTGATGGTGGTCTTCAGGAGAACGCCGTTCGGCAGGTGCCGCTCGCGCTGCAGCCGGACCCGCTGGGCGATGCGCTCGGAGACGAAGGCCCAGGCCTCGTCGGGACCGAGGCCCGGATAGTTGCCGGCGGCGGCGCTCGTGCGGATCATGCGCTTGAGCGGCGTGCCGAGGCGCAGCAACTCCTCGGGCAGCCCGAACAGGTCGCGCAGCCGGCCGTTGACGAGGATCAGCCGCAGGTCCGGATCGAAGACGCTGATCCCGACCGGCAGGCCCTCCAGCACGGTCTCGCAGCGGCGCACCCGGTCCTCCAGGCACGGCACCGTCCCGGGCGCCGCGGACGGGACCTCGGCACAGATCCCGCGCCAGCCCGCGACGCTCCCGTCCGGCACGGTCACCGGTGCCCCGCCGAACCGGAACCAGCGGGTCCGCCCGTCGGAGTGCCGATGCGGCAGGACCACGTCCCGGAACGGCCGCCGGTCGGACAGCAGCGCCGGATACCGCGATCCTTCGCCGACCCCGTCGCCGTCGAGGCCCGGCCAGGGCCGCCCCAGCGGGTCGTGAAGGCCCGTCAGCGCCGCGTAGCGCCCGCACACGGCCGTCAGCCGAAGCGCCGCATCGGTCTGCCACGACCAGTCCGCGGCGATGATGTCGAGGTCTTCAGGCGGCATGCAGCGGTCTTCTTCGCATGGTCGTTGGATCTCACAAAATAGCTGCGATTTCCTTTCCCACGTCGTCCGGACGACAACCGGAGCGCGCATTCTTTCACGTTCCCCGCGGCTTGGCCCGGCGGGTCGGGGGGGCGGTGGTCGGGTCCTCGGGCCAGGGGTGGCGGGGATACTGGCCGCGCATGTCGGCTCGCACGGCCGCCCAGGAGCCGCGCCAGAAGCCCGGCAGGTCGCGGGTGATCTGGATCGGGCGCTGGGCCGGGGAGAGCAGGTGGAGGACGAGCGGCACCCGGCCGCCGCCGATCGTCGGGTGGCGGGCGAGGCCGAACAGCTCCTGCACCCGCACGGCGAGCGCCGGGCCGCCCTCGGCGGCGTAGTCGACCGGGATGCGCGAACCGGTCGGCACCTCGAGATGCGTCGGTGCTTCGGCGTCGAGGCGCGCGCGCAGCGACCAGGGCACGAGGTCGTGCAGGGCCTCCGACAGGCGGTCGGCGCCGATCTCGTCGAGGCGGGTGAGGCCGGTCAGATGCGGCCCGAGCCAGTCGGGCAGGGTCTCGGCGAGATGGGCGTCCGAGAGGTCGGGCCAGGGCTCGCCCTCGGCACCACGGAGAAACATCACCCGCTCGCGCCATTGCTGGGCCGCCTTCGACCAGGGCAGGGCGGCGACGCCGAGGCCGGCGAGGCCGCGGGCGAGGATCGCGGCGCTGTCGGCGTCCGTCGGGACGGGCAGGATGCGCTCGGCGAGGGAGACCGCGCCGAGGCGCCGCTGCGCCCGGGCCCGCAGGGCGCGGGACTCGGGGTCGAACTCGACCCGGGTGCGGGCCTCGATCCGGTCGGAGAACAGCGCCTCGATGTCGGGGAGCGCGATCGGCGCGGCGGCCAGGATGCGGGCGGACGAGGCCTTGCCGACGATCTCGGCCACCGCCAGGAACGGCTCGCGGGCGAGCGCGGTGGCGGGGTCGAGGGCGCCGCCGCGGCCGTTCGCCAGGACGTACTCGCCGGCCTTGCCCCGGGCCCGGGCGATCCGGTCGGGATAGGCCAGCGCCAGGAGGGTGCCGGCCTCGGGCCGGTCGGCGGCACCGGGCGGGGCGGCATGCGCCGACGCGATCCTCGCCCAGCCGGCGGCGAGACGGCGCATGTCCTCGGCCCGGGCCGAGCGGTCGCGGCGGAAACGCTCGGCCCGCTCGGCGAGATCCACCGAATCGCCGCCGAGGCCGCGCTCGACCAGCACCGCCGCGAGGTCGGCGGCGTCCCGCGCCGCGTCCCGCCCGCGCGCGGCGGCGCTCACCACCATCCGGGCGAGGCGCGGCGGCAGGGGAAGCGCCCGCAGCGCCCGGCCGGCCGGGGTCAGGCGGCCGTCGCCGTCGAGGGCGTCGAGGCCGGTGAGCAGCGCCCGGGCCTCGGCCAGCGCCGGGGCCGGCGGCGGATCGAGGAAGGGCAGCGTGGTCGGGTCGGACACGCCCCAGGCGGCGCAGTCGAGCACCAGCCCGGCGAGGTCGGCGGCCAGGATCTCGGGCCGGGTGAACGGGTCGAGCGCGCCGGTGGCGGCCTCCGGCCACAGGCGGTAGCACACGCCGGCTTGCGTGCGCCCGGCGCGGCCCCGACGCTGGTCGACCGAGGCGCGCGAGGCGCGCTGGGTGACGAGCCGGGTGAGCCCGAGATCCGGCTCGTAGACCGGCACCCGGGCGAGGCCCGAATCGACCACCACCCGCACCCCCTCGATGGTGAGCGAGGTCTCGGCGATCGAGGTGGCGAGCACCACCTTGCGGCGCCCGGCCGGGCTCGGGCGCACCGCCCGGTCCTGCTCGGCCCGGTCGAGGGCGCCGTAGAGCGGGGCGAGGTCGACCTCGGGGAAATCCGAGAGGCGCTCCGCCAGGCGCTCGGCGGTGCGGCGGATCTCGGCCTGGCCCGGCAGGAAGGCGAGGACCGAGCCGGGCTCGGCCCGCAGCGCCCGCATCACCGCGTCGGTCACCGCATCCTCGATGCGCTCGCGCGGGTCGCGGTCGAGGTGGCGGGTCTCGACCGGGAAGGCCCGGCCCTCCGAGACGATCACCGGAGCCCCGCCCATCAGGGCGGCGACCCGGGCGCCGTCGATCGTCGCCGACATCGCCACGAGGCGCAGGTCCTCGCGCAACGCGCCTTGCGCGTCGAGCGCCAGGGCCAGGCCGAGATCGGCGTCGAGCGAGCGCTCGTGGAACTCGTCGAACAGCACCGCGGCGATGCCGCCGAGCTCGGGATCGTCCAGGATCATCCGGGCGAAGACGCCCTCGGTCACCACCTCGATCCGGGTGCGAGCCGAGACCTTGGAGCCGAGGCGGACCCGGAGGCCCACCGTTTCGCCGACCGGCTCGCCCAGGGTCGCGGCCATGCGCTCGGCGGCCGCCCGGGCGGCGAGGCGGCGGGGTTCCAGGAGGATGATGCGCCGGTCGCCGCGCCAGGGCGCCTCCAGCAGGACGAGGGGCACCCGGGTGGTCTTGCCGGCGCCGGGGGGGGCCACCAGCACGGCGTTGGGGCGGTCGCCCGACGGTTCGGCGAGGGCCGCCGCGAGGTCGCCGAGGACGGCATCGATCGGCAGGGAGGGGACGGAGCGCATGCGGGCCGGGATGGCGGAGCCGGTCCGGCCGCGCAAGCCCGCAAGGCAAACCCGCAAGCCGGATGGGGTCGGGCCCGCCGCCCCGCCGACCCGGTGTCGCGTCGGGCGAAACGTTGCGGAAGTTTTTCTTAACGATTTCCGCTGCCGTGGAGGAACCGGTTGCGCGCCAGAGGATTGACGCACGGGTTGGCCGAGGGGCCACCGGCTGGAGTTGCACCGCGATGAAGTCCCTGTCCCTGGCCCTGGCGGCGAGCGTGCTGCTGGGCGGTCTCGCCCTCACCCCGGCCTCGGCCGCCGTGACCGCCCCGGCCCCGGCCGTGGCCGGCGCGGAATCGACCGTCGAGCACGTCGCCATGCGGCGTCACTACCACTACCGTCACATGAAACGTCACGACCGTCACATGCGCCGTCACATGCGCCGCAACCACATGCGCGCCGGCGACCCGAACGCCCGCAACCCGTCGCGCCCGGGCTACCAGCAGCAGCTCGGCAACACCACGGGCGGCCCGCGCTACTGAGCCTCGAACCCGTGAGTTGAACGAGCGCGTGTCCCCTCCGCCAACCGGACGGGGGCACGCGCTTTTTGCCGTTCGACCGCCCCTGCGGATCATCGGGAGGGCGATCCGTGCCCGGGGCTTGCGCATGCGGCCCGGCCGGGCGAGGGGAGCCTGACCGGCATCCTTCGCATCCGAGAGCCCGCCCCGTGACCGCCTGTCCGTTTTCCCGCGAGGCCGCCCGATGAGCCTCGCCTCCGTCAAGGCCGACCTCGCCGCCCGCGCGCCCGATCTCACCGTGCTGGAGACCGAGGCGAGTTCCGCCACCGTGGCGCTGGCCGCCGCCGCGCACGGCGTCGAGCCGGCCCGCATCGCCAAGACCCTGTCGCTGCGCCTCGGCGAGCGGGTGGTGCTGCTGGTGGCGCGCGGCGACGCCCGCCTCGACAACCGCAAGGCCAAGGCCGCCTTCGGGGTCAAGCCCCGGATGCTCGGGGCGGAGGAGGTCGAGGCGATCACCGGCCATCCCGTCGGCGGGGTCTGCCCGTTCGGCCTCGCCACGCCGCTGCCGGTCTATTGCGACGTCAGCCTGAAGGCCTTCGAGGAGGTCGTGCCGGCGGCCGGCTCCCCCCACAGCGCCGTGCGGATCACGCCCGAGCGCATGGCGGCGCTGACCGGCGCGGAGTGGATCGACGTCTGCCAGCCGCCGGCCGGCGAAGGCGACGCCGATCCGGCGCCCTGACGCCGCGCGAGGACAATTTCAGGCGAAAACACCCGGCGGCTGTGGATCGGGCGGCATCGACAAGCGGGGCGTCCGTGACCTAGCTGTCACGGAGCCTTCAAGCGGCCGGGCCACAAGGCCCCTCCGTCGCGTCATCAGCCGTCCGAGACCCGCCCTTGATCTTCGTCCATCAGCCGAATGCCTGCGCCAGCACCGGGCAGCCGCTCCTCGAGCGCCGCCTGCTCGAGATGTCGGAGCCGATCCCGCCGGACGCGCTCTGGATCGACCTGATCGAGCCGACCCGCCAGGAGGACCACAAGGTCGAGGCGTTCCTCGGCATCTCGATCCCGACCCGGGAGGAGATGCAGGACATCGAGCCGTCCGAACTCCTCTATGTCGAGAACGGCGCCCGCTACATGACCGGGCGGCTGCTCTGCCGGGTCGATACGGACGACGCGCGGCTCACCGGCGTCACCTTCATCCTGCGCGACAACAAGCTCGCCACGGTGCGCTACGACGATCCGCAGGCGTTCCGGATGTTCGTCCACCGCGCCGCCCGGCCGGCGGGCGTGATGCTGACCGGCGAGGCGATCCTGGCCGGGCTGATCGAGACCGTGATCGACCGGGCCGCCGACGTGCTCCAGCTCCAGGGCGAGCGGATCGACCGGCTGTCGCGCCAGATCTTCGCCGAGCACACCGACCCGAGCGCCCGCAACGCCGAATTGCAAGACACCCTGCGGGCGCTCGGCCGCCACAACGAGCTCTTGTCGCAGCAGCGCGAGAGCCTGGTCTCGGTCGAGCGCATCCTGCTCTCGCTCTCGGCGAGCTACCGGGCCAGCAAGGCGCCGCGCGAGATCCGCGAGGAGGTCCGCTCCACCCTGCGCGATCTCCAGTCGCTCGAGGAGCATGCGAGCTTCCTGTCCGGCAAGATCCAGTTCCTGCTCGACGCGACGCTCGGCCTCGTCAACCTCGAGCAGAACAACATCATCAAGCTGTTCTCGGTCATGGCGGTGGTGTTCATGCCGCCGACCCTGATCGCCTCGATGTACGGCATGAACTTCAAGGTGATGCCGGAGCTCGACTGGGGCTTCGGCTACCCGATGGCGGTGGTGATGATGGTGGTGGCGGCGATCCTGCCCTACGCCTTCTTCCGCTGGAAGCGCTGGCTTTAGGAGCGCGGGCGATGTGCGGCCGGTTCTTCGTCACCTCCTCGCCCGAGACCTTCCGGGAGGCCTACGGCTACGACGACCGGCCGAACTTCCCGGCCCGCCACAACGTGGCGCCGACCCAGCCGGTCGCCGTGGTGACGTCCGAGCACGGCAGGCGGCGCTTCGTGCTGATGCGCTGGGGTTTCCTGCCGGCCTGGGTCAAGGACCCAGACGACTTCCCCCTCGTCATCAACGCCCGGATCGAGACCGCGGCCGAGAAGCCGAGCTTCCGCAACGCCCTGCGCTACCGGCGCTGCGTCTTCCTCGCCGACGGCTTCTACGAGTGGCGCCGCGGCGGCCCGCGCGGCCAGGCGCCCTACGCGGTCCGCCGGGCCGACGGCCGGCCGATGGCGCTGGCCGGCCTGTGGGAGACCTGGAGCAGCCGCGACGGCTCGGAGATCGACACCGCGGCGATCGTCACCTGCGGCGCCAATGGGTTGCTCGCCGCCATCCACGAGCGCATGCCGGCGATCCTATCGCCCGAGGCGGTGGATCAATGGCTCGACATGCGGGACGTCGATGCCGGACGGGCGAGCGCGCTATGCCGGCCGGCGCCGGAAGAGTGGCTGTCGCTCGCCCCGGCGAGCCGGCAGGTCAACGACGTGCGCCACGACGCGGCGGACCTGCTGCGCCCCGACGAGGACGCGCCGGCGCCCCCGCCGCCGGAGCGGCCGAGCGAGGCGCAGGGATCCCTGTTCTGAAGGGCCGTCGGTTCTAGGGGGGTGAGCGGACCGCGTTCCGCCACCTTCCCGGGTCGTTCGGGGCCGCGAGCGGGACGGAACGCCGTCCGCTCGCCCCGGGGGCCCGGATCGGGATGTCCCGGCGCGGCGGTACCCGCGCGCGAAAGGGTCGGGTTCGCCGTCGAAACGAAACGGGCCGGACGCCATCCCGCGCCCGGCCCGCTCCTTACGCGCGGATCCGGCCCGGGATCGCCCCGGGCCGTCTCGTTTCGTCAGGCCATCGCCTCGTTGCGCAGCCGGTCGTACTCGGCCTGCGGCATCGGCACCGCGCGGGGCTGGCCGAGATCCTTCATCGGGATGCGGTAGGTCTCCCGGGCGCTGAACGCCGCCACCGCCGAGATCGCCGTGACCGCCAGGGCGATCGAGCCGATGGTGAGCGGGATGTTGGCCGAGCCGGGGGGCGCCACGGTGGCGAACAGGGCCGGCAGCATCGCGGTGATCGCGGTGCCGACGTTCTGCGAGATCGCCATCGCGGAGACGCGGGTGCGGGTCGGGAACAGCTCGGGGTAGAAGCTCGGGAAGACCGCGTTGTAGCCCTGGTAGACGATGCCCCACATCAGCAGCGACATCACGATCGCCAGCGGCACGTTGGCGATGCTGATCGCGTAGAGATAGCCGAAGGACAGGAGGCCGGAGCCGAGCGCGCCGAGGATGATCGGCGGGCGGCGGCCGATCTTGTCCGACAGGTTGCCGACGATCGGGATCACCACCACCGCCAGGATGTTCCCGAGCACCGGGATCCAGAGATAGACGTCCTTGTGGAAGCCGATGCCGTAGGCGGCCTGGACCGCGTAGGCGGCACCGAAGATGGTGGTGACGACCGGGATGACGTTCATCAGCGCCATGCACACCACCCGCAGCATGTCGGGCCAGGAGGTGGTGAAGGCCTCGACGATCGGCGCGCGGGCGACCTCGCCCTGCTTCTCCTCGGCGGCGAAGGCCGGGGTCTCGTCGACCTCGCGGCGGATGATGTAGCCGACGATGATGACGATGAAGCTCAAGAGGAACGGGATGCGCCAGCCCCAGGAGTTGAACGCCTCGGTCGGCATGTAGGCGGCGAGCGGCAGGAACACCGCGGCGGCGAGGATCTGGCCGGCCTGCACGCCCTGCAGGGTGAAGCTGGCGAAGAAGCCGCGGCGGCCGAACGGCGCGTGCTCCATGGTCATCGAGCTCGCGCCCGAGATCTCGCCGGCGACGGCGAAGCCCTGGATCAGCCGCAGGATGACGAGCAGGATCGGGGCGAGGATGCCGACCTGGCTGTAGGTGGGCAGGAGCCCGACCGCGATGGTCGAGAAGCCCATCAGGAACATGCACAGGACGAGCACCTGCTTGCGGCCGTGGGTGTCGCCCCAATGGCCGAGTACGAAGGCGCCGATCGGCCGGCTGACGTAGCCGACGCCGTAGGTGGCGAGCGAGGCCACGATCGCCACGGTCGGGTTGTTGGACGGGAAGAACAGCTGCGGGAAGATCAGCGAGGCGGCCGTCGCGTAGATGAAGAAGTCGTAGTATTCCAGCGCCGAGCCGATCCAGGCGCTCGCGGCGGCCTTCTTCGACTGTTGCCGGTCGTGGGGATGTCCTGCCGTGGCGGCACTCATCGGGGTTTCCTCCTGTGGTTGGTGTGGCCGTTGCCGCTTCCACGATCCGGGCGGCATTGGGTCAGATTTGCTTATCTAAGAGTGTATCGGGGGCAATCGCGTAAAGTAAATCTCAATCAATTTTCATCGTGCGCAATTCCACATCCGCCACCGCAGCGCAAGGGCAGGGCGCGCGGGCGGTTGCGCTTGCCCACCGGCATCAGCCGGCGGGCGGGGCCACCGCGCGGTCGAAGGCCCGTGCCATCGCCTCGGCGGGCGCCTCGCGGCCGGTGAACAGCGCGAAGGCGTCGAGGGCCTGGTGGATGGCGAGTTCGCGCCCGGTCATGGTCCGGGCGCCGATCCGCGCGGCGTCGACGAGGAGCGGCGTCCGGAGCGGGGCATAGACCGCGTCGGCCACCCACATCCCGGGCCGCAGCAATTCCGCCGGGACCGGGGTGCCGCGGTCCGGCAGCATCCCGACGGGAGTGCCGTTGACGACGCCCCGCGCCCCGTCGAGCGCCGCCGCGACGCTCCCGCAGACCCGCACGGCGGCGTGGCCGGCCAGCGCGGCCGCCACCGCCTCGGCCTTGGCCGGGTCGGCATCGACGAGGCGGACCTCGATCCCCTCGAACTGCGCCAGCGCCACCGCGACCGCCTTGCCGACGCCGCCGGCGCCGACCAGCGCCACCGGACCCTCGGGCCGCGGCCCGAAGGCCTCGACCAGGGCGCGGGCGAAGCCCGTCGTGTCGGTGTTGTGGCCGGTGAGGCGGCCGTCGCGCACCACGATCGTGTTGACGGCGCCCACGGCGCGCGCGCCCGGCGACAGGGCGTCGAGGAAGGGCAGGACCCGTTCCTTGTACGGGAAGGTGACGTTGACGCCCGAGAATCCGATCGGCGCGAGGGCGGACAGCAGGGTGCGCAACTGCGCGTCGTCCGCCCCGGGCACGTCGATGAGCTGGTAATGGGCCTCGAGCCCCACCGCCTCGGCGGCGGCCTCGTGCATCGCCGGCGAGGCGGAATGGGCGATCGGCGATCCGATCAGGCCGAGCAGGCTGGGTCTGGCGTGTCCGTGAGCCATGGTGTGCGGCCCCTCGATGTTGCGCCCGCCCGTGGCGAGCTCTCCCTGGACTGCACGATATCTCCACCATGCCCGCATCCTGAGTACCAAGTTGCGTGCCGATCGTAACATCATGTTACGATCGGGCGCGGCGTGGCGGCACGCGGCCGGCCGTCGACCTGCCCCGGCCGCGCCATCTCCTCGCGCAGGAAGCGCACGAAGCTTTCCGCGAACATGCTGAGCGCCGTCCCGGCCTTCATGGCGATCCAGGTCTCGAAGACCGGCGCCTCGTCGATCGGCAGGACGCGGATGCCCGGGAAGGCGTCGTCCGCGATGGTGAACTGGTCGATCACCGCGATGCCGAGGCCCGCCCGCACCAATGAGCACACCGTCGAGCCGAACCGAGCCCGGATGGTGATCCCGTAGGACAGGCCGCGCGCGCGGAAGATGTCGGACATGATCCGCCCGTAGGGGTCGTTCGGGTCGATGCCGATCAGGGGATGGCGCACGATCTCCTCGGCCGAGATCGAGGTCCGGGCGGCGAGCGGATGGTCGAGCGGCACGATGCAGAACAGGCCGCCGCGGGCGAGCGGCTCGAAGGTGAGCGCGGGGTGGTCGAGGCGGTAGCTCATCGCCACCACCTCGCCCTTGCCGAGCAGCAGGTAGTCGATCGCCTCCTCGAGCTTGAGGATGTTGATGTCGATGACGAGGTGGGGATAGGCCGCCCGCACCCGCTCGATCGCGCGGGGCACCATCACGTGCGAGATCGACGGCACGGAGCCGATCAGCAGCTCCTGGCCCGCGCCGCCCTGCGTCCGTTCGAGGACGAAGCGCAGGTCCTCGACCTTGTCGAAGACCGCGTTGATCTGCGCGAAGACGTGGCGCGCCTGCTCGGACGGGACCAGGCGCCCGGCCCGCCGGTCGAACAGCCGGATGCCGAGCGAGGTCTCGGTGTACTTCATCAGCCGGCTGATGCCCGGCGCCGAGACGTTGAGGAGCCGGGCCGCGCCGGCGATCGTGCCCGTCACCATCACGGCGCGGGCGACCTCGATCTGGCGCAGCGTCAGCATCCGGCATCCCCCTGGTGGTCCGCGTCGCGCGAGGATGGCGGAAAGCGCGGCCGCGGCGCAAATGCCGCCGGTCGCGGCTGCGCCGGCATCCGGCCCGGTGCTACAGGCGGGGGACGTCCTTCACCGATCGGAGCGGCCCGGGATCCGATGCGCGCCCTCTTCGTCCACCAGAACTTTCCCGGCCAGTACCGGCACGTCGCCCCGGCGCTGGCGGCCCGGCCCGGCACCGAGGTGGTGGCGCTCGGCATCAACCCGGCGCCGGCCCTGCCGGGGGTGCGCCACGTCCGCTACGCCGTCGCCGGCCGCTCGACGCCCGGCATCCATCCCCTCGCGGCGAGCTTCGAGACCGCGACCCTGCGGGGCGAGGCGGCGGCGCGGGCGGCGCTCGCGCTCAGGGCCGAGGGGTTTTCTCCGGACGTGATCTGCGGCCATTCGGGCTGGGGCGAGACGCTCTTCCTCAAGGACGTCTGGCCGCGGGCCCGGCTCCTGACCTTCGCGGAGTTCTTCTACAGCGCCGTCGGCGCCGATTCCGGCTTCGACCCGGAATTTCCGGCGGCCGAGGGCGACGCCTTCCGCACCCGCGCCCGCAACGCCGCGCAGCTCCTCGCGTTCGAGGCCTCCGACCGGCTCGTCAGCCCCACCGCCTGGCAGGCGAGCCGCATCCCGGCCGCTTTCCGCGACCGGCTCTCCGTCATCCACGACGGCATCGATACCGACCTGCTGCGGCCGGACCCGCGGGCGCGGATCACGCTGGGCCGCGAGCAGCTGCCCTTGGGGGTCGGCGACGAGGTCGTGACCTTCGTCAACCGCAACCTCGAACCCTATCGCGGCTACCACAGCTTCATGCGCGCGCTGCCCGAGATCCTGCGCCGACGCCCGCGGGCCCGGACGGTGATCGTCGGCGGCAGCGACACCAGCTACGGCGCGAGACCGCCCGCCGGCCGGACCTGGCGCGACATCGTCCTCGACGAGGTCCGGGCCGATCTCGACCTGTCGCGGGTGCATTTCGTCGGAAAGATTCCCTACCGCGACTACGTCGACCTGCTGCGGGTCTCGGCCGCCCACGTCTACCTGACCTATCCGTTCGTGCTGTCCTGGTCGATGCTGGAGGCGATGGCGCTCGGGGCCTGCGTCGTCGGCTCGGCGACGCCGCCGGTCGAGGAGGTGATCCGGCATCGCGAGAACGGGCTCCTGGTCGATTTCTTCTCGCGCCGGGACATCGCCGAGGCGGTGGTGTCGGTCCTGGCCGATCCCGCGGCCGTCGCCCCGGTGCGGGCGGCGGCGCGGGAGACGGCGCTCGCCTACGACCTCGCGCGGGTCTGCCTGCCGGCGCATCTGCGCCTGATCGGGGAGGTCGCGGCCGCGTGAGGCGCGGATTCGACCGCAAGACGCGGGATGCGGCCGAGGGGCGGGGGCGCGTAGGCACGAGCCAGGAGGTGCCGCCATGACGCCCGTTCCCGATATGCCTTTTTCCGTGACGCCTTCATCCATGGCGCCTTCATCCATGGCGCCGTTCCGCTGCGAGGCGATCCCCACGGAGACGGCCGACCGCTTCCGCCGCACCGGCCGCGACGACCGGGGCAATGCCGTCCGGCGGATCGTCGCGACACCGGACGGCGGGTTTCCCTGCCGTCACTGCCTGCGCCCGGCCCGGGCCGGCGAGACCGTCCTGCTCGGCTCCTACGACCTGCCGGCGCCGCTCGGGATCTACTGGACGCCGAGCCCGATCTTCCTGCACGCCGCCGATTGCCCGCGAGCGGAGGCGGCGAACGCGGTCGCCCCGATCGTGCGGGCGAACCCCCTCGTCTCCATCCGGGCCTACGACGCGGCCGACCTCTGCCTGTACGATCTCGGCCACGTCTGCCCCGGCACCGAGGTCGATGCGCCCCTCGACCGGGCGCTGGCCGATCCCCGCACGGCCTTCGTGAACATCCACACCGCGCGGCCCGGCTGCCTGCTGACGCGGGTGGTCCGATGGACCGGCCGTTGAACCCCGGGCGATCCTCGTCTTTCCGCTGTGAATTGCTCAGCAATCCTTCATGTCCGGATGCGATCCCGGCGGCAACGAGAGGGAAGGGAGCAACCCGATGTCGCCGAGCCTGCATGCCGTCGGGGAGACGCCCGATGCCGGCATCCCGCTGTCCGAGTTGCTTGGGGCGCTCAGCCACGCCCTCGACCTCACCGAGGGCCAGCCGCCGGGCCACTGCGTCCGCGCCACCTGGATCGGCATGCATGTCGGCCGGGAGTTGGGGCTCGATCCCGACAGGCTGTGGGAACTCTACTACACGGTGATGCTGAAGGATCTCGGCTGCTCCAGCAACGCCGCGCGAATCTGCGAGCTCTACCTCTCCGACGACATCGGCTTCAAGCGCGACTTCAAGTCGGTGAGCGACAGCCTGCCCCAGGTGCTGGGTTTCGTCTTCTCCCATACGGGGCTCAAGGCCGGGCTCGCCGAGCGCTTCCGGGCCGTCCTCAACATCCTGCAGAACGGCGGCGAGATCGTCGACGACCTGATCCAGACCCGCTGCCAGCGCGGGGCCGAGATCGCCGCGCGGCTGCGCTTCCCGCCCGCCGTCAGCGAGGCGATCCACGCCCTCGACGAGCACTGGAACGGCAAGGGCCGGCCCGACCGCCGCGCCGGGGCGGAGATCCCGCTCTACGCCCGCATCGCGCTCCTGGCGCAGGTGGTCGACGTGTTCCACACCAGCGCCGGCCCGGCGGCGGCGCTCGCCGAGGCGCGGGCCCGGGCCGGCTCCTGGTTCGATCCCGACGCGGTGGCGGCCCTGGAGCGGGCCGCGCGGGGAGCGGGCTTCTGGGACGTGCTCGCCTCCGACGCGGTGGCGGATGCGGTCGCCGCCCTCGAGCCGGCCCGGGCCGGCCTCGTCGTCGACGAGGACTACCTCGACGACATCGCCCGGGCCTTCGCGCAGGTGATCGACGCCAAGAGCCCCTTCACCTCCGGCCATTCCGAGCGGGTCGCGGTCTATGCCGACCTGATCGCGGCCGAGCTCGGATACGCGCCCGACCGGCGACGCTGGCTGCGCCGGGCGGCGCTCCTGCACGATGTCGGCAAGCTCGGGGTGTCCAACGCCATCCTCGACAAGGCGGCCAAGCTCGACGACGCCGAGTGGCGCGACATGCGCAACCACGCCCTCTTGTCGGAGACGATCCTGGCCCGGGTCGCGGCCTTCCACGCCATCGCCCGGATCGGCGGCGCCCATCACGAGCGCCTCGACGGCAAGGGCTACCCACGGGGCCTGACGGGCGAGGCCATCGCGCCCGAAACCCGCATCGTCTCGGTGGCGGACGTGTTCGACGCGCTCACCGCGGACCGCCCCTACCGGGCCGCGATGCCGATCCCGAAGGCGCTGGGCATCATGCGCCAGGACGTCGGCACCGCCTTCGACCCGGCCTGCTTTTCGGCGCTCGAGCGGGTGATCGCCGGGCTCGACGGCGACCTGTCGCGGGCGGCCTGACCGGCGCGCGGCTCATGCCGCCCGGAACGGGCGCGGGTCCGAAGGCCCCTGCCGGGACGGCGCCGATGCCGCTATGCTGGCGGGATTCGCCAGGGCCGGTCCGCGACGGACCGACCCGACCTGAACCGACCGTTGGACCTCTTCCCGTGCGCCTGACCCAGATCACCCACCACGACCTCGACGGCTACGGCGCCGCGACCCTCGTCGCGGCCCATGCCGAGCCGGCGCGCATCGTGCACGTCCCGCGCTACGGCGATGTCGGGCCCGTGGTCGACGACGAGCTGAAGCGCCTGGCGAAGACCAAGGCGGCCGAGATGGTGCTGATCACCGATCTCGGCATCGAGGAGCCGACGATCGCGTTCCTGCGCCGCTTCGCCGCCATGAACCGCAAGCGCGAGGGCGACGCTCCCCACCGGCTGGTGGTGCTCGACCACCACACCTCCTCGATCGACCAGATGCGCCGCCAGGGGCTGGAGCCGAAGGCCGACGCCGACAACCCGCGCCTGTCGCGGTTCGACCTCGGCGATCCGGCGGTGACGGTGCTGATCGACGAGAATTCGAGCGCCACCCGGATGGTCGCGACCCATCACGCCCTGTTCGCCACGAAGGCGCCCGACCCGGCCCGGGCCGAGGACCTGGCCCTGCTCGTCGCCTCGGTCGACGCCCTCGACCTGTGGCGCAAGGAGGACCCGCACTTCCCCGGCGGCTTCGCCCTCGACGAGATCTTCTGGGACAACGTCGGCACCCTGGTGCCGGTCGGCCACCCGGCGCACGATCCCTTCGTGGCCCGCCTGCTCCTCGACGCCACGGCGACGCTGCGAGCCGGCGCCACGCCGGCCGAGCTGGAGCGGGCCGTGCCGGCGATCCGCGGCGCGATCGTCGACGACCTGATGCGCGAGGAGCCGAGCGACGATCCCCGCCTCACCACCCGGCAGCGGATGGCCCGGGCGCTCGCCCGCTCCGACGCGCTGTTCCACGCGCTGCCGGACGGCACGCTCCTGTCCTTCGCCCTCGATGCCGGCACCTTCCAGCGGGTCTCCGACCTTGTGATGGCGAGCGGGCGCGCCAAGCGCCTCGTCAACGTGCAGCGTACCGGCACCCTGTCGTTCCGCTCGATCGACGGCACCGCCCTCGACGGCGCCCGCCTGTTCCGTGGCGGCGGCCACCAGGACGCCGCCGGCGGCAAGCTGCCGAGCGGCACCGCCTTCTCGCTCTCCGACGCCGTCGCCCAGGTCGAGCCGGTGCTCAACCCGCCGAAATCGGCGGCTGCCGACAGCCCGTTCGCGGCCCTGAAGAACTGGAAGGGCTGAGGGGAGGCCCGGGGCCGTCCGGGGTCGGGCCCGGTCGGCTCCCGTCCGGAGGGGACGCATGTTCACGCACGTCATGATCGGCAGCAACGACCTCGCGCGGTCGCGGCTGTTCTACGACGCCACGTTCGCCGCCCTGGGCGGCGGGCCCGGCGCGACGGATGCCCGCGGCCGGCTGATCTATGCCCATGCGGGCGGCCGGCTGATGGTCACGACCCCGATCGACGGCAACCCGGCGACCGCGGCCAATGGCGGGACCATCGGCCTCGCCGCCGCGAGCCGCGACCAGGTTCTCGCCTGGCACCGGGCCGGCATCGCGCAGGGCGGGACCGCGATCGAGAGCCCGCCGACCGAACGACCGAACGGGGCCTTCGTCGCCTATCTGCGCGACCCGGACGGCAACAAGCTCACCGCCCGCACGGCCGCGACGCGGTAACGCCGCCGTCAGGCCGGCCGATACTCCGAATCGAGCGCCGGCGGGCCGTCGGTCGCGATCCGGCCGCGCTCCACCAGGTCTTCGAGATGGGCGAA
The DNA here is from genome assembly GCF_900110515.1 of Methylobacterium sp. ap11. Lineage (NCBI taxonomy): Bacteria > Pseudomonadati > Pseudomonadota > Alphaproteobacteria > Hyphomicrobiales > Methylobacteriaceae > Methylobacterium > Methylobacterium sp. ap11. The sequence continues at coordinate 279,106 of NZ_FOEB01000004.1, forward strand.
GACCGAGAGGGCGGCGGCGGGCCGCAGCATCGGATCGAGGCCGGAATACAGGGCGGCGACGAGGCCCGGGATGGTGCGCTCGCCGGCCGACACGCGCTCCAGGATGCCGGCCTCGCGGGCACGGCGATGGCCGAGGAGCCCGCGCACGAAGCGCTGGGGATCGCGCACCGGGCCGCCATGGCCGGGCCAGTACACCGTCTCGGACCGGCCGCGCAGCTTCTCCAGCGAGGCCATGTAGGGGCCCATGGCGCCGTCGGGCGGTGCCACGATGCTGGTCGACCACGCCATGACGTGATCGCCGGAAAACAGCGCGTCCTCCTCCGCGAAGGCGAAGGCGAGGTGGTTCATGGTGTGGCCGGGGGTCGCGAGCGCCGTCAGGGTCCAGCCCGGCCCGGTCACGCTCTCACCCTCGGCGAACTCCCGGTCGGGCCGGTGCTCGGCGTCGCCCGCGGCGTCGAGGCGGCCCTGCTCGAGACCGCGCACGGCGCGGGCCGGGCGGTGCGGCCCGCAGCCGACGATCGGTGCGCCGGTCGCCGCCTGGAGCGGGCGGGCGCCGGGGGAGTGGTCGCGGTGGGTGTGGGTGACGAGGATCGCCGCGATGGTCTCGCCGCCGAGCGCCGCCAGCAGGGCCGCCCGGTGCTCCGGGTGGTCCGGGCCGGGATCGATCACGGCGACGCGGCCGTGCCCGACCACGTAGGTGCACGTGCCGCTCTGGGTGAAAGGCCCGGCATTGGGGCAGACGAGCCTGCGGATCAGCGGCGTCACCGCCTCGACCCGGCCGCTCGCCGGGGCCTCGCGCTGGAAGGCGGGCGCCGCCTCGGATGGCTCAGATTCGCTCACCGGACCGGCTCCTGACGCGGCGTGGACGGGGACGCGTCCGGGTTAGCCGGCGGGGCACCGCCCTGTCGAGGCCCGGCTCGGTCTTCGCCGCGCGCCCGTCAGCTCACCATCCAGGCCCAGCAGAGCAATCCTGCGAAGAACAGGCCCGAGCTCAAAAACACGGCCGCGACTTCGCGGTACTGCAGCAAACGATTCTCGAGCGCGGGCGACATGGCGGGCGACAGCATGTTGGGGGGAAACCGGAGCAGCCGGAACCGGAACATTGTCCTCCCGCGGGCCTGTGAATCGCAAGCGCCGCGAGAGGGTGGAGCCGCGGAAGACCGGCCCTGTCTCCGGGCCGCAACAGGCGGCCGGGCCGGCCTGCGCGCCTACCGGAACGGGGAGGGCGCCACGACCCGGACCGGCAGGAAGCCGGCATCGCTCACCACCTCGGCGAAGCCGACCGCGCGCGAGGCGTAGCGCAGGCGGCCGGCGTCTCCTTGACCCTGGCCCTTGGCGGCAGCCGCCAGGGTACGGCGGAACTCGGCCCGGGCGCGTTCCTGGCGCGTCACGTCGAGGGTGCGGTCGAGGTCGCGTCGCGCCGTGGCCGAGAGGGCTCCGGCGCGGCGGAACTCGACGAAGCGCGCCTCCCCGGCGCGGTCGCGGCCGGCGAAGATCTTCGCGCCGACGGCCCGGGGGCCGGGCCCGGCCGCCACCGCGTCGCCGGGCCGGAGGGTGGCGTCGCGCAGGAGCAGCCGGGCGTAGCCGCCCTCGCCGGGCCGGCAGGCGCAGCTCTGCACTTGGCGCGTCCGGTAGATGTAGGCCGCCGCGAGGCTGCGGTAGGGGCGGCCGTCGAGGCCGACCGCCCGGTCGAGCTCCTGGCCGGCGCGCAATGTGTAGAGGGCGGTCTCGGCGCCCGGGCAGGCGGCCTGGCAGGCCTCCTGATGCGCCGGCAGGGCGTCGCGCCCCTCGAGGTTGGCGAGCGGGAACATGTAGCCGTCGCAGGTGCGCACGCAGACGGTCCGGTCGTGGCTGCCGGCGAACCCGCCCGGCGCCTCGGTCCGTACGACCGCGAGGCGCGGGCGGGGACGCTGCGGGGCCTGCGGCGAGGCCGATCTCGGCAGGGACGCCTGCGGGCGGTGCACCGGGGTGACCCAGCGCGGCGCATCGACGGCGACGGTCGCCGGGCGGCCGGTCCAGCGGATCCGCCGCTCGCGCAACGCCGCCTGGGGCCGGGGCGCGCGCGCCGGCAGGCCGAGGCTGCGCGGCACCTCGCCGAGCAGGAAGTCGAGCACGCCGGCATCGTCCGCGGCCTGCACCAGGGTGCTGCCGGCCCCCACGCCGCCGAGGCCGAGCAGCAGGCCGAGGGCGAGGCTCCGCACGAGGGCGCGCGAGCGGCCGCCGCCGGGCTTCATCAGGTTGGGGACGGTCACGGGGGAGCCTCACCGAAGGTTAAGGCCAATTAACCCCTCGCCCCGGAACCCCGCAACTGCGGAGAACCGCTGAGATAACAGCTTCATGACTCTCGGGCGCGGGCGTCTCGACTCCGCCCGGCGCCCGGCCCGGGGGTGCGCCCGTTCAGACGCCCTCGCCCATGGCCGACTGCATCATGCGGTCGCCGGTGAGGTCGTCGTCACCGTAGCCGAGGAGCTCGGCGAGGCGGTTGCGGGCGCGGTTCACGCGGCTCTTGATCGTGCCGATCGCGACGCCGCAGATGCCCGCCACCTCCTCGTACGACAGCCCCTCGGCGCCCACCAGGATCAGCGCCTCGCGCTGGTCGGGCGGCAGCTTGGCGAGGCCGGCGCGCAGGTCCTGCACGTCGAGGCGGTGGCCCTGGTCGGGGGCGGTGAACAGACGCGCGGCGTAGGAACCGTCTTCGTCCTGGACCTCGCGCATCCGCTTGCGCTGCTCGGAGTAGAAGGCGTTGCGCAGGATGGTGAACAGCCAGGCGTTCAGGTTGGTGCCGGGTTGGAAGCGATGCTGGTTCTGCCAGGCGCGCAGGATCGTGTCCTGGACGAGGTCGTCGGCCCGGGCGGAGTTGTTGGTGAGCGAGAGCGCGAAGGCGCGCAGTGACGACAGGGCCGCCAGCATCCCCTCGCGGAAGGCCGGCTCGACCGACCGGCCCTGCTCGGCGAGCGCCGCCTCGAGCCGCTCGATCAGGGCGAGGAAGACCTCCGGGGTCGCCGCGGTCTCGATCGGCGCGTAAGCCGCGCGCAGCTGATGGCCGAGATGGCGCTGCACGGTCGGCGGCAGGCCGGGCTTCGACTCGGGCGTGGCCAGGATGGGATTGTCGGTGGACGCCATGCGACTCTCACGTTCTGAAGCGGGGAGGTGGGGCGGCGCGGGTCCGAGCCGCGCGTCATACCCCGCCGGAGCTTCCTTCAAGCGGGAAGGTGGGGCGCGGCGGCGCGCTGTCGACGGGTGCGCAACGCCGCGGGGCGGGTCAGCGGAGCGGCGGGCGGTGCCGTGTCCGGTCGCGCGCTCCGTCGCGCGGCGCATGCCTGGTCCGCCCTTCGCTCCACCGCATCGCCATCGCTCCGGCTCGCCGCGCGAGGGCGCGGCCGCGCCCGGGCCGGCGGCCCAGGTCGCCGGGGGCAACGGCCTCGTACGGCCCAGGTTCCCGCCGCCGTCGTCGCACCCGGGCGGGAGCGTCCCGGTCGGCCGCGCCCGGCGGGCCCTACCAGGTCCGCGCGCCGGGCTGGCTGCGGTATTCGGCGGCGCGGATGCGCGTCATGATGCGGTCGAGATCGGCCAGCAGGGCCGTCTCCTCGGCCTGCGCGGCCGCGACGGCGTCCGGGTCGGCGAGGTAGAGGCGCTCCTGCTCGGCGCGGGCGAGGCGCTGCTCCAGCGCCGCGCGCTCGGCGTGGAGGTCGAGCAGCGCCCGCCGCCCCGGCTCGTCCGGATGGCCGGTCGTCTCGCCGTCCCGGGCCGCGTCGGTCTTCGTGTCGAGGTCCTGCACGGGATCGCGTCCTGCTGTGGATGAGGGGCGAGGGATGATGGGCAGCCCCGTCCTGTTCTTCGCCGTGCCAACGCGCGAGGCGGCCGAAACGTCGCATCCGGGCGGGCGCTGTCATCCAACTGTCACCGGATCGTCATAGGGCCGGCGTGAGGCCGGGAGTATCCGTCGCGCCGCGACGACATACGACCTGGCAAGCATCAGGACGGGGTCCGGCGCAGCCCGGGGAGGCCGGTCGCGTCCTCACCGGCCGTCGACGGCAGGATATCGGGACGACGAATCGTCCCCGCATCGTGCCGGACCGATCCGAACACGGAGAGAACCCAGTGAAGCCTTTCTCCTACGCGCTCGTCATCGGGCTCGCGACTGCCCAGATCGCGACCTCGGCGCTCGCCCTCGACATCACCGGCGCCGGCGCCACCTTCCCGTTCCCGGTCTATTCCAAGTGGGCCGAGGCCTACCGCAAGGAGACCGGCAACGGCCTGAACTACCAGTCGATCGGCTCGGGCGGCGGCATCAAGCAGATCCAGGCCAAGACCGTCGATTTCGGCGCCACCGACGCGCCGCTGAAGGGCGAGACCCTGACCAAGGACGGCCTGGTCCAGTTCCCGACCGTCATGGGCGGCGTCGTCCCGGTGGTGAACATCGCCGGCATCAAGCCGGGCGAGGTCAAGCTGACCGGCGAGGTCCTGGCCGAGATCTACCAGGGCAAGATCAAGAAGTGGTCCGACCCGAAGATCGCCAAGCTCAATGACGGCGTGAAGCTGCCCGACGCCCCGATCACCCCGGTCTACCGGTCGGACGCGTCCGGCACCACCAACATCTTCACCACCTACCTGTCGGACGTGTCGCCGGCCTGGAAGTCCGAGCTCGGCGCCTCGACCACGGTCAGCTGGCCGGCCGGCCAGGGCGGCAAGGGCAACGAGGGCGTCACGGCCGTCGTCAAGCAGGTCCCGAACGCCATCGGCTACGTCGAGTACGCCTACGCCAAGCAGAACAACTTGCCGGTGGCGCTGATCCAGAACAAGGACGGCCAGTACCCGATGCCGGGCGACGAGGCGTTCCAGGCCGCCGCCGCCAACGCCGACTGGAAGGCCGCCCCGGGCTTCGGCATCTCGCTGACCAACCAGCCCGGCGCCAAGGCCTGGCCGATCACCGCCGCGACCTTCATCCTGGTCCACAAGAACCCGGCCGACGCGGCCCGCACCGCCGAGGTGCTGAAGTTCTTCCGCTGGGCCTACAAGAGCGGCGACAAGATGGCCTCCGACCTCGACTACGTGCCGCTGCCCGACAAGGTCGTCGGCCTGGTCGAGGACGAGTGGAAGTCGGTCGCCAAGGACGGCAAGCCGGTCCTCGGCCAGTAAGCCGCGCCGCGGCCGACAGATCCCGGGAGGGCGGCCCCCGCCCTCCCGTCCGCCGGCGCGGGGCGCCGGCCGGGCGCTCCGATCCCCGCGCGATGCCGGCAGGCATGCGCGGGGATCGGGCAAAGCCGAGATTCCGCCGCCCGCCGGGCCCTGGCGGATCGCGTCCGACTCGCCTCGATCCGCCGAGCGCGCTAGAGGCCGCTCACTCCAAGGGAAACCCGGATGGTCGCGTTGTCTGAGAACGTCGCAGTGGCGGCGAGGCGCGAAGTCGCCCGCCGCGCCCCCAGCCCGGTGGGCGATCGCATCTTCCGCGCCGCCGCCTTCGCGTCGGCGCTGCTCGTGCTGCTGGTGCTCGCCGGCATCCTGGCCTCGATCGCCTATGGCGGCTGGCCGGCCTTCCAGGCCTTCGGCCCCGGCTTCCTGGTCTCGAGCGCCTGGAACGTCGGGCGCGAGGAGTACGGTGCGCTCGTCGCCATCATCGGCACCCTGGTCTCGGCGCTGCTCGCCCTCGTCATCGGCGTGCCGATCTCGCTCGGCATCGCGATCTACCTGACCCAGCTCTGCCCCGGCTGGGCCCGCCGCCCGGTCGCGATGACGATCGAGCTCCTCGCCGCCGTGCCGAGCATCATCTACGGCATGTGGGGCCTGTTCATCTTCGCGCCGCTCTTCGCGCGCTTCGTGCAGATCCCGGTCTCGAACGTCGTCGAGGGGATGCCGATCGTCGGCACCCTGTTCTACGCCCAGGTGCCGTCCGGCGTCGGCGTGCTCACCGCCGGCATCATCCTGGCGATCATGATCGTGCCGTTCGTCGCCTCGATCACCCGCGACATGCTCGACCAGATCCCGACGGTTTTGCGCGAGAGCGCCTACGGCATCGGCTGCACCACCTGGGAGGTCGTGCGCCACGTCCTGATCCCGCAGGCCTCGGTCTCGATCATCGGCGCGGTGATGCTGGGCCTCGGCCGCGCGCTCGGCGAGACGATGGCGGTCACCTTCGTGATCGGCAACGCCAACCGGCTCTCGGCCTCGATCTTCGATCCGGGCTCGACCATCGCCTCGCGCATCGCCAACGAGTTCAACGAGGCCGACGGCCTCCAGCTCAACTCGCTGATGGCGCTCGGCTGCATCCTGTTCGTCGTCACCTTCATCGTGCTCATCATCGCCCGGCTGCTGGTGCGCCGCGCGAAGGTGGCCTGATCCCGCTCCCGCACGGACGTTTCCCGATGAGCGCCTCCCCCGCCGCGGTCTCAGGGTCCGCCCCCGCCGCCCCCGCCCGCCCCGCCCCGCCCGAATGGGGCCGGGTCCGCGCCGGCCGGCGCACCGCCGACAAGGCCCTGATCGTCGGCTGCACCCTCGCCACCGCCCTCGGCGCGATCGTGCTCGGCTCGATCCTGCTGATGCTGATCATCCAGGGCGTCCAGGGCTTCTCGCCGGCCCTGTTCACGAACGTCACGCCGGGGCCCGGCTCCGAGGGCGGCGGCATCGCCAACGCGATCCTCGGCAGCCTGGTGATGACGGCGCTCGGCATCGTCGTGGCGACGCCGATCGGCGTGCTCGCCGGCACCTACCTCGCCGAGTACGGCCGGACCTCGCACCTCGCCAACCTGATCCGCTTCCTCAACGACATCCTGCTCTCGGCGCCCTCGATCCTGATCGGCCTGTTCGTCTACACCCTGATGGTGCGGCCGATGGGCGGCTACTCGGGCTGGGCCGGCGCGGTCGCGCTCGCCATCATCGCCACCCCGGTGATCGTGCGCACCACCGAGGACATGCTGCGCCTGGTGCCCGGCACCCTGCGCGAGGCCGGCGCGGCGCTCGGCGCGCCGCTCTCGATCGTGATCCGCAGCGTCACCTGGCGGGCGGCGCAGTCGGGCATCGTCACCGGCGTGCTGCTGGCGCTCGCCCGCATCGCCGGCGAGACCGCGCCGCTGCTGTTCACCGCGCTCAACAACAATTCCTGGTTCAGCCCGAACCTGATGGGCGGCGTCGCCAACCTCCCGGTCATGATCTACCAGTTCGCGCTCTCGCCCTACGAGAACTGGCGCCAGCTGGCCTGGGCCGGTGCGCTCCTCATCACCGTCACCATCCTGGGCCTGTCGATCGTGGCCCGCCTCGTCCTGCGCGGCCCCCAGCGCTGACCCGCATCCTGGAGACACACCGATGAGCGCCACCGCCACCGCCGTGCCGGTCGTGGGCCAGAGCACGGCCGACGAATCCGCCGCGATCCGCCTCGCCGTGAAGGACCTCAACTTCTACTACGGCGACTTCAAGGGGTTGAAGAACATCAACCTCAACTTCCTCGACCGCCAGGTCACGGCGCTGATCGGGCCGTCGGGCTGCGGCAAGTCGACGTTGTTGCGCACCTTCAACCGCATCTACAGCCTCTACCCCGAGCAGCGCGCCGAGGGGCAGATCCTGCTCGACGGCCGCAACATCCTCGACCCCTCGATCGACCTCAACGAGCTGCGCGCCCGGGTCGGCATGGTCTTCCAGAAGCCGACCCCGTTCCCGATGTCGATCTACGACAACATCGCGTTCGGCATCCGGCTCTACGAGCGCCTCGGCAAGGCCGACCTCGACGTCCGCGTCGAGGAGGCCCTGCGCAAGGGCGCCCTGTGGGACGAGGTGAAGGACAAGCTCAAGCAATCCGGCATGGGCCTGTCGGGCGGCCAGCAGCAGCGCCTGTGCATCGCCCGCACGGTGGCGCAGCGCCCGGAGGTGATCCTGTTCGACGAGCCGACCTCGGCCCTCGACCCGATCTCGACCGGCCGCATCGAGGAGCTGATCGAGCAGCTGCGGGGCGAGTTCACCATCGCCATCGTCACCCACAACATGCAGCAGGCGGCGCGCATCTCGCAGTTCACCGCCTTCATGTATCTCGGCGAGCTGATCGAGTTCGGGCCGACCAACCGGCTGTTCATGAACCCGTCGAAGCGCCAGACCCAGGACTACATCACCGGCCGGTTCGGCTGAGGCGTCCCGCCCTCGTTCCGCCGGCCCGGGCCCTTGCCGGGCCGGCCCGATCCCACGCTCCACTTCATCGCGGGGAGTCTCACTCCATGTCGAACCACATCGTCACCTCCTACGATCAGGAGCTGCAGAACCTGCGGCGCAGCATCGCCGAGATGGGCGGCATCGCCGAGAAGATGGTGGCCGATTCCGGCCAGGCGCTCCTGCGCCGCGACGCCGCCCTCGCCCAGTCGGTGATCGCCGTCGACCAGCGCCTCGACGGGCTGCAGCGCGAGATCGAGGAGAAGGCGATCCTCCTGATCGCCAAGCGCCAGCCGATGGCGATCGACCTGCGCGAGACGATCTCGGCGATCCGCGTCTCGGGCGACCTCGAGCGCATCGGGGATCTCGCCAAGAACGTCGCCAAGCGCGTCGTCGCGATCGCCGACCAGGTCCAGCTGCAGAAGATCGTCGTCGGCGTGGAGCACATGAACGAGTTGGTCCAGGGCCAGCTCAAGGACGTGCTCGACGCCTACGCCACCCAGGACACCGTGGCGGCCCTCGACGTCTGGGCCCGCGACGGCGGCATCGACGCGCTCTATACCTCGCTGTTCCGCGAACTCCTGACCTACATGATGGAGGATCCGCGCAACATCACGTTCTGCACGCACCTCCTGTTCTGCGCCAAGAACGTCGAGCGCATCGGCGACCACACCACCAACATCGCCGAGACCATCCACTACCTCGCCACCGGCGAGACGCTGACGACCGACCGGCCGAAGAACGACGGGTCGAGCTTCGCCACCGTGGATCCCCAGTTCTCGCCCCAGTCCCCGCCCAAGGCCTGACCGGATGGCCTGCCCGGCCGCGAGGCCGAGCGGGCCGTCCCGGCGGCGACGACCCTGAAGTGCCCCGATGAGTACCCGCATCCTGATCGTCGAGGACGAGGAGGCCCTGACCCTCCTCCTGCGCTACAACCTCGAGGCCGAGGGCTTCGAGGTCGACGCCGTCGCCCGCGGCGACGAGGCGGATATCCGCCTGCGCGAGCAGGTCCCCGACCTCGTCCTCCTCGACTGGATGATGCCGGGCCTCTCCGGCATCGAATTGTGTCGGCGCATCCGCGCCCGCCGCGAGACCGAGCGGCTGCCGGTGATCATGCTGACCGCGCGCGGCGAGGAGGGCGACCGGGTGCGGGGGCTCGCCACCGGCGCCGACGACTACATCGTCAAGCCGTTCTCGGTGCCCGAGCTGCTGGCGCGGGTGCGCGCGCTCCTGCGGCGCGCGAAGCCCGCCCACGTCGCCGACCTGCTCGTCGCCGGCGACATCGAGCTCGACCGGGTCAGCCACCGCGTGCGCCGCGACGGCCGCGAGCTGCATCTCGGCCCGACCGAGTTCAAGCTGCTCGAGTTCCTGATGCAGAGCCCCGGCCGGGTCTTCTCCCGCGAGCAGCTCCTCGACGGCGTCTGGGGCCACGACGTCTACATCGACGAGCGCACGGTCGACGTGCATATCGGCCGCCTGCGCAAGGCGATCAACCGCGGCCGCGACTCGGACCCGATCCGCACCGTGCGCGGCTCCGGCTACTCCTTCGACGAGATGTTCGCGCCCGAGCCGTGACGCCGGACGGCCGTCTCCCGGTCCGGGTCAGAACTCCATCCCGAACTTCACCCGCAGGCTGTGCCGCTCGAACTGGTTCAGCCCGAGGGACCGGCCGGCCAGGGCCGGGTCGGTGTCGCGGCCCCAGACCTGCCCGGCATAGGCCACGGTCAGCCAGACCTTCTCGGTGAACCGGTGATGCAGCGCGGGCCCCAGGGTGAGCGCCTCGCTCTCGAGCCGGTTCAGGAAGGCCCCCTCGTAGCCGCGCAGGTAGCGGACCTCCGGGCCGAGATAGGTGCTGTCTCCGACGCGCCCCACGAGAGCGTTCGACCACAGGAAGGTCGAGGAGCGATAGCCCGGGCCGCCCCGCTCGCGCCCGGCCGCCGGTTCGACGCTGATGTTGCTGCCGTACCAGAGCTTGTCCGGCACCACCTGGACGTCGAGCTGGAGCAGGCTCTCGACGTCGAAGATGTCGGCGCCGCGGCCTTCGACCGGGAGGACGCGCGTGAAGCGAGGGCGCACCTCCAGGGCGAGACCGAAGGGCTGCTCCTTCGAGCCCTTCAGGAACTGGTACTTCACCTCGAGCGAGACGCCGTCGAAGGTGCCGTAGGACTTGTCGTCCAGATCGAGAACGTTGCGCTGCCGCCGCAGCGTGCCGAAGGCGCTGAGTTCGAGGCTCAGCCTGTCGATGGGGTTGAACTGGTAGGCGAGCCGCGTGTCGAGCACGCGGTAGGCCGACCGGCCGGGGCCGTCACGACGCTTGCCGATGCGCGAGACGGTGTCGACCACCGCTTCCTGCTCGCCCTTCTCGCCGGCATCGGCGCCTTCCGTGAAGCCGAACAGGTGCTCGGTATCGACGTCCTTCCCGTCGTCCGTCTTGCTGGACGTTCCGGCCGGACGGCCCTCGTCCTCGCCGGCCTCCCGCGCGCCGCCCAGGCCCGTCCCGGACCTGTCCTCCATCCCGGACCTGTCCTTTGTCCCGGACTCGCTGCGCGGCGCGGCCTGCGTGGATGCCGGGGTGGAGAGGACGAGCATCAGGACGCCCGCCGCGGCCGACAGGCATCGCATCGGCTCGGTGATTCCGGTCATGGTCGCGCGAGGGCCCCAGATGTGCCGTGCTCCAGCGCGTCTGCTTAGAAACGATGCCGGCCGGCCTGGCTGCCGCAAAAATGCAACGCCCGTAAGACCTTTGGACCGCGCGGGATTACGAGGGGCGTCCGACGCATCGGAGGCCTTCGCGCGGTCGGCAGGACCGGGGATGGGCTCCGGTCCGCACGACCCCGGGGCGCCTTGACGTTGGCTCCGTACAAGGCTTGGCCGACGGCTGCGCGCCCGCCCCGAGCACCGCGCCGAATCCTGGCGCCGATCCCGACATGCCCACCCGCACCGCCCCTTGCACGGATCCGTCCCTGGGTCAGGGGTGAAGGCGATCTGCGTATCGAACATTTATAGTTGTAGATCGCCGAGCATGACGTTAGGATTTTCAAGTCAAGCGGGGAATGTTTCCATGGAAAAACTCAGAAACATCGCGACGATCTTGGCTTTTCTGCTGGCCGGAGAGATGATCGCTTCCATGCTCGGACTTGCCGTGCAGCCGGCATCGGCGCAGTCGAGCGCCGAGCGCGAGAGATGCGCGGAATCGGTCGGGATCCAGACACGTCACAACGGCCGGAACAGCTGGATCAAGCGGAGAGTCTCCGGCAAGACCTACAACGCTTTTCTTCGGTGCACGGACGACATTGCCATGAAACGTGCCGACGCGAAGCCGGGCCGCCCCTGAGAGCTTGGTCGACCGATCGACACGCTCTATCCCACCAGCAACCTCATCCTGAGGTGTTGGTCGATCGAAGATCGACTAACCTCGAAGGAGGGCTCCAGAACTCTCCGAGGTTACTGGATCCCTCCTTCGAGGCTCAGCGATCCTCGATCGCCTCGCACCTCAGGATGAGGTAGAGTGCAGGATGGAAAATCCCCTCGCGATTGTGTCGTCGCAAGCCGAGCAGGCTCCGACACATCAAGATATTTTCGTGTATCTGATAAAAATTCTCTCACGACGTCGACCCCGTCAGTCAGTCAGGCCCTGACACTCCATCGGGGCGACCGGCAGCGATCGGTCGGGAGGCCGGCACCCGGCTCGCGAACCGACGGAACCCGCGCGATGCCCACCGTCTCGCGGTGGGCGCGCCGCCACGGGACGGGGCCCCGCCGGACGGTTCCGTCCGGCGGGGCCTCCTTCAGATGTGCAGCGCCTCGCCGAGCGCTCGCAGGTTCGCCTCGTGGAAGGCCTCGCCGAGGGTCGGGTGGGCGTGGATCGTGCCGGCGACGTCCTCCAGCCGGGCGCCCATCTCGAGCGCTAGGCCGAACCCCGCCGCCAGCTCCGAGACCCCGGCTCCCACCGCCTGGATGCCGAGGATGAGGTGGTTGTCGGCCCGCGCCGTCACCCGCACGAAGCCGTCCTCGGCGCCCAGCGTCATGGCGCGGCCGTTGGCGGCGAAGGGAAACAGGCCGGTGCGGATCTCGTGGCCGGCGGCGCGGGCCTCGTCCGGCGACAGGCCGGCCGAGACCACCTCCGGGTCGGTGAAGCAGACCGCGGGAATCGCCACCTTGTGGAAGGCGCGGCGGCGCCCCGCCACGAGGTCGGCCACCATCTCGCCCTGCGCCATGGCGCGGTGGGCCAGCATCGGCTCGCCGGTCACGTCGCCGACAGCCCAGACGTTGCGCATCGAGGTGGCGCAGCGCTTGTCGATGCGGATGAAAGGCCCGCTCATGTCGAGGTCGAGCCGCTCTAACCCGAGGTCGTGCGTGCGCGCCTTGCGGCCGACCGCGACCAGGATCACCTCGGCGGGGATCGTCCGGCGCTCGCCGCCGACCTCGACATCGAGCGCGTCGCCCGAGAGCCCGGTCGCCTTGGCGCCGAGCAGCACCTCGATCCCGAGCGCGCCGAGGCGCCGCGCCACCGGCCGGGTCAGCTCGGCGTCGTAGGCCGGCAGGATCCGCTCGGCCATCTCGACCACCGTGACCTTGGCGCCGAGCTTGGCGAAGGCGGTACCGAGCTCGAGCCCGATATAGCCCGCCCCCACCACCGCCAGGGTGGCGGGGACCTTCGGCAGCGACAGCGCCTCGGTCGAGGAGATCACCCGCCCGCCGAAGGGCAGGTGGGGGAGCGCCGCCGGGACCGAGCCGGTGGCCAGGATCACGTGCTCGGCCCGCACCCGCTCGGGGCCGGTATCGGTCTCGACGAGGCAGGTCTTGCCGTCGACCATCCGCCCGCGCCCGCGCAGGATCTTGACCCCGCCGCGCTTCAGGAGCGACGCGACCCCGGTGTTGAGCCGCCCGACGATGCCGTCCTTCCAGGCCACCGTGCGGGCAAAATCGAGGCTCGGGGGGCCGGCCGAGAGCCCGAAGGGCGAGGCGTCGCCGGCCTGCAGCACGGCGGCGTGATAGGCCTCGGCCGCGTGGATCATCGCCTTCGAGGGGATGCAGCCGACATTGAGGCAGGTGCCGCCTAAGCGATTCTCCTCGACCAGCACGGTGTCGATGCCGTGCTGGCCGGCGCGGATCGCCGCGACGTAGCCGCCCGGGCCGCCGCCGAGCACCAGGAGCTTGGTGGTGATCTCGCCCACGGGTCAGGCCTCCATGAACAGGGTCGCGGGCGTCTCGAGCAGGCCTTTCAGCGCCTGCACGAACAGGGCGGCGTCGTAGCCGTCGACCACCCGGTGGTCGAAGGACGCCGAGAGGTTCATCGTCAGGCGCGGCACGAAGGCGCCGTCGCGCCAGACCGGGCGCATCACCTGCTTGTTGACGCCGATGATCGCGACCTCCGGCCGGTTGATCACCGGCGTGGTCACGATGCCGCCGAGCGCGCCGAGCGAGGTGATGGTGATGGTCGAGCCCGAGAGCTCGTCGCGCGCCGCCAGGCCGTTGCGGGCGGCCTCCGCCAGGCGCCGCACCTCGGCGGCCGAATTCCACACGTCGCGGGTCTCGGCGTGGCGGAGCACCGGCACCATCAGGCCGGACGGCGTCTGGGTGGCGATGCCGACATGGATGCCGGCATGGCGGTGGATCACCTCCGCCTCGTCGTCGTAATGCGCGTTCATCTGCGGGAAGTCCGGCAGGGCGCGCACCAGGGCCTGGACCAGGAACGGGATCAGGGTGAGCTTCGGCCGGTTCGCGCCGTGGCGCTGGTTGAGGGCGGCGCGCAGCTCCTCCACCGCCGTCACGTCGACCTCCTCGACATAGGAGAAATGCGCGACGCGGCGCTTGGCATCGGCCATGCGCTGGGCGATGCGCCGGCGGAGCCCGATGACCTTGATCTCCTCCACGCCGGTGCGGGCGACGCGGCCGGCGGGCGCGGGCGCGGTCTCCTCGGGCGGAGCGTTCAGGAACCCGTCGAGGTCGTCGTGACCGATGCGGCCGGCCGGGCCGGTGCCGCGGACCTGGCGCAGGTCGATGCCGGCCTCCAGTGCGCGGCGGCGCACCGCCGGCGAGGCGACGGGCTTCTCGCCCGCCGGGCGTGGCGGGCCAGAGGAGGGAGCAGTCGCCGCGGGGCGCGGGGCGGGGGCTGCGGGCTTCGCCGGCGCAGGCTTCGGGGGCTCGACCGGCTTCGGCGCGGCGGCGGATCGGGGCGCGGGCGCGGGTTGCGCCGGCTCCAGGCCGTCCGCGGCCGGGACCAGGGCGGCGGCGGGCTGGCCTTCGGCCGCGTCCTGCGCCCTCGCGACCTCGGGCGCCACCGCGACGCCGGAGTCCGGGACCGAGGCGGGCGCGGCATCTCCGCCCTCGATCTCCAGCCGCACGAGTTCGGCGCCGACCGCCAGCATCTGGCCGGCCTCGGCGCCGAGCGCCGCCACGGTGCCGCTCACCGGGGAGGGGATCTCGACGGTGGCCTTGTCGGTCATCACGTCGGCGAGGGGCTGGTCCTCGCGGACCACGTCGCCGACCTTGACGTGCCAGGCCGAGACCTCGGCCTCGGCCACGCCCTCGCCGATGTCGGGGAGCTTGACGATGCGAAATCCCATGGGTCAGCCCTCCAGCGCGGCGCGAAGGGCCCGGCCGACGCGCTCGGGACCCGGGAAGTAGGCCCATTCCTGGGCGTGCGGGTAGGGCGTGTCCCAGCCCGCCACCCGGACGATCGGGGCCTCCAGGTGGTAGAAGCAGGTTTCCTGCACGAGCGCCGCCAGCTCGGCGCCGAAGCCCGAGGTCAGGGTCGCCTCGTGGGCGATGACGCAGCGCCCGGTCTTGCGCACCGAGGCCTCGATCGTCTCCATGTCGAGGGGGAGCAGCGTGCGCAGGTCGATGACCTCGGCGTCGATTCCCGTCTCGGCGGCCGCGGCTTCCGCCACGTGCACGATGGTGCCGTAGGCCAGCACCGTGACGGCGCTTCCTTCGCGCCGGATCGCCGCCTTGCCGAGCGGCACGGTGTAGTGCCCGTCCGGCACCTCGCCGAGGTCGTGGCGGGCCCACGGGGTCACCGGCCGGTCGTGGTGGCCGTCGAAGGGGCCGTTATAGAGGCGCTTGGGCTCCAGGAAGATCACCGGGTCGGGATCCTCGATCGCGGCGATCAGGAGACCCTTGGCGTCGTAGGGGTTCGACGGCACCACGGTCTTGAGGCCGGCGACGTGGGTGAACAGGGCCTCGGGGCTCTGGCTGTGGGTCTGGCCGCCGAAGATGCCCCCGCCGGTGGGCATCCGCACCACCATCGGGGCGGTGAACTGGCCGCCCGAGCGGTAGCGCAGGCGCGCGGCCTCGGACACGATCTGGTCGTAGGCCGGGTACATGTAGTCGGCGAACTGGATCTCGATGCAGGGCTTCAGACCGTAGGCCGCCATGCCGACGGCGGCGCCGACGATGCCGAGTTCGCTGATCGGCGCGTCGAAGCAGCGGCTCTTGCCGAAGCGGGCCTGGAGCCCTTGGGTGCAGCGGAAGACGCCGCCGAAATAGCCGACGTCCTCCCCGAACACGACCACGTCGTCGTCGCGCTCCATCGCCACGGCCATCGCGTCCCGGATGGCCTCGATCATCGTGCGGCGCGGCATGTCAGTACCCCGCCTGCTGGCGCTGGCGGCGCAGGTGGGGGGGCATCTCGGAAAAGACTCCTTCGAACATGTCGCGCGGGGACGGCTTGCCGCCGGCATGCAGCGTGCCGTGGGTCTCGGCCTCGCGCTGGGCGGCCACCACCTCGTCGAGGATCTCGGCCTCGCCCTGGCGGTGGCGTTCCTCCGACCAGGCGCCGCGGGCGATGAGGTGATCCTTGAGGCGCTTGACCGGATCGCCGAGCGGCCAGGCGTCGAACTCGGTCTTCGGCCGGTAGGCGGAGGGATCGTCGGAGGTCGAATGCGCGCCGGCGCGGTAGGTGACGTACTCGACGATGGTCGGCCCGAGGTTGCGCCGCGCCCGCTCGGTCGCCCATTTCGCCACCGCGTGGACGGCGAGGTAGTCGTTGCCGTCCACGCGCAGGGACGGGATCCCGAAGCCGTGGCCCCGCGCCGCGAAGGTCGAGGAGCCGCCCCGAGCAAAGCCCTGGAAGGTCGAGATCGCCCACTGGTTGTTGACGACGTTGAGCACCACCGGCGCCCGGTAGGTCGAGGCGAAGACCAGCGCCGCGTGGAAATCCGATTCCGCGGTCGAGCCGTCGCCGATCCAGGCGGCGGCGATCTTCGTGTCGTTCTTGATCGCCGAGGCCATCGCCCAGCCGACCGCCTGGACGTACTGCGTCGCGAGGTTGCCGGAGATCGAGAAGAAGCCGTGCTCCTTCGACGAGTACATCACCGGAAGCTGCCGGCCGTGCAGCGGATCGTTCTCGTTCGAGTAGATCTGGCACATCATGTCGACGAGCGGGTAGCCGCCGGCGATCAGCAGCCCGGCCTGCCGGTAGGTCGGGAAGTTCATGTCGCCGGGTTCGAGCGCCCGGCGGAAGGCGGTGCTCACCGCCTCCTCGCCGAGATGCTGCATGTAGAACGAGGTCTTGCCCTGGCGCTGCGCCATCAGCATCCGCGCATCGAAGGCGCGCAGCTTCATCATGTCGCGAAGGCCCGCGAGCAGCTCCTCGTCGGTGAGCGAGCCGGCCCAGGGACCGACCGCCTTGCCATCCGCGTCGAGCACCCGGATCAGCGTGTAGGCGAGGTCGCGGATGTCGGCCGCCGCCACGTCGACCTCGGGCCGGCGCACCGCACCGGCCTCCGGGATGTCGAGGTCCGAAAAACTCGGATTGCCGCCCGGGCGGACGG
This sequence comes from Methylobacterium sp. ap11, assembly GCF_900110515.1. Lineage (NCBI taxonomy): Bacteria > Pseudomonadati > Pseudomonadota > Alphaproteobacteria > Hyphomicrobiales > Methylobacteriaceae > Methylobacterium > Methylobacterium sp. ap11. The sequence goes on from NZ_FOEB01000004.1 coordinate 296,013, forward strand.
CCGGCTCGGGGACGTGGAGGCTCAAGGGGGCGTGGAGATTGGGCGCGTGGGGGCTCGGGGCGTCTGGCGGCATGGGGAGGCCCTTACGGGGAGGGTGTCGCGGACGATGCGGGATGGAGTGTCAGGACGGCGCGCCGACCTGCGCCTCGACCACCGTCGGATGGCGCGACAGGCGGGCGGCGAGGACGGACAGGTCCGTCCCGTCGGGGACCAGGATCGAGAGGGTGAGGGCGGAGGAGGTGGCGTCGAGCGCGAGGTGTCTCAGTCTGTCGCCGGCGCGTTCGACTTCGCCGAGCAGGCGCGTGACACCGTCGAAGACGTGGAGGATCCGAGCCCGGACCTCCACCGCATGCCCTTGTTCAAGAGCCATCTGCGCCCTCCCGCGACGCTTGATTTCCCCGACTGTAGACCGGTCCGGCCGGATGGTCCTCGCCGATTTTCGCGGCTAAAGCGGGTGACCGGAGAACGCAGCATGGCATTGAAGGGCGAAACGCCGAACAAGCGTTCCGTGCGATCGCAAGCGCAGCAGAAGGGCGCCGAGCCGCACCGGCTCGACGAGATCGACCGCAGGATCCTGGGCGCCCTGCGGACGGATGGCCGGCTGACGATCGCGGCGCTCGCCGAGCGGATCGGGCTGTCGCAGTCACCGTGCTGGACGCGGCTGCGCCGCCTGGAGGAGGCCGGGCTGATCCGCGACTACGTCGCCCTGCTCGACCACCGGGCGCTCGGCATCCCGGACGTGGTCTTCATCGAGGTGACCCTCGACAAGCACGACGACGCGGTGCTGGAGGCCTTCGGCACCGAGATCCTGCGCATCCCCGAGGTGCTGGAGGTGCACCTGGTGACGGGCGAGTACGATTACATGATCAAGGTCGCGGTCAGCGGCACCGCGCATTACGAGCGGTTCCTGCGCGAAAAGCTCTACCGCATCCGCGGCATCCGCCAGTCGCGCTCGGTCTTCGCCCTGCGGACCCTGAAGCAGGAGGTCTCGGTCGATCCGGTGGCGATCGCCCGGCAGGCGCCCTGACGCGGGTACGTGGGAATCGGTCGTCCCGGCGACGTCGTCACGGGGGCATTCCGGGGCCGCGTCGCGGACAGGGCGGGAACCGCGGCGCGGGGTGTCCCGGATATCGGCTCTCACGGGACGTTTCGGCAGGATCGAAGACCCCGAGCGCCGCCCCCCCTGCGAGGCGATCGGGCGATGCTCCGAGGACCGGCCGCCCGGATCCCGGGCTCCCCCTTCGCGGCCCCGGAGGGACGCGGACGGCGACCGGGCGGCGCCTCCGCGTCCCGGTCCCGTCACTCCGCCGGCGGCCGGGCGCTCTCGCGGAACGGGTGAGCCGGATAGGTCCCGATGATCCGGATCGCGCTCGAGAAGTAGGCGAGCTCGTCGAGCGCCCGGCGCAGGGACGGCTCCTCCGGGTGGCCGTCGACCTCGGCGTAGAACTGGGTCGCGGTGAACTGGCCCTCGACCATGTAGCTCTCGAGCTTGGTCATGTTGACGCCGTTCGTGGCGAAGCCGCCCAGCGCCTTGTAGAGCGCCGCCGGGATGTTGCGGACCCGGAACATGAAGCTCGTCACCGTCGGGCCGGCGCCCGCCGGGGGCACCACCGGTTCGCGGGAGAGCACCACGAAGCGGGTGGTGTTGTGCTCCTCGTCCTCGACGTTCTCGGCCAGGATCGACAGGCCGTAGATCTCGGCGGCGAGCCGGGGCGACAGCGAGGCGCGGGTGCGGTCGCCGGCCTCGGCGACCTGGCGGGCGGCGCCGGCGGTGTCGGGCGCGACCACCGCCTTGAGGCCGAGCCGCCGGATGATCTTGCGGCACTGGCCGAGCGCGTGGACGTGGCTGTGGACGGTGCGGATCTCGTCGAGCGCCACGCCCGGCAGGGCCATGAGCTGGAAGCGGATCGGCAGGAACTGCTCGCCGATGATGTGGAGGCCGGAGGCCGGCAGCATGTGGTGGATGTCGGCGACGCGGCCGGCGATCGAGTTCTCGATCGGGATCATGCCCAGCGCCGCCGAGCCGTCCTGCACCGCCGTCAGCGCGTCCTCGAAGGTGGCGCAGGGCAGGGGCGTCCAGTCCGGATAGGCCTCGTTGATGATGATGTGCGAGTTGGCGCCGGGCTCGCCCTGGTAGGAGATCGTCTGGTTCATCGCGCAAGCTCTTCGGGGATCAGTTCAGACGCCGGGCGGCCAGGACGGCGCGGGCGCGCTCGAGGTCGTGGGGGGTGTCGACGCCGAGCGGCACGTCGTCCACCACCACGGCGTCGATCCGCATCCCGGCCTCGAGCGCCCGCAGCTGCTCGAGCTTCTCGCGCAGCTCGAGCGGGCTCGGCGGCAGCGCCACGAAGCGGGCGAGGGCCCGGCGGCGATAGGCGTAGAGGCCGATATGGTGGAGGAGGGGGCCGTCGCCGTAGGGCGCGGTGGCGCGGGTGAAGTAGAGCGTCCGCAGCCGCCCCGGCGCGATCTCGGTACCGACGAGCTTGACGACGCTCGGCTCGGTCCGCTCCTCGGGCCGGGTGATGAAGGCGCACAGCGTCGCGATGTCCACCGCCCGGTCGGCCAGCGGCACCACCGAGGCGGCGATCGCCCTGGGGTCGATGGTCGGCAGGTCGCCCTGCACGTTCACCACCACGTCGTGGCGCCCCTCCGGGTCGATCACCTCCAGGGCCTCGGCGAGGCGGTCGGAGCCCGACGGGTGGTCGGGCCGGGTCATCACCGCCAGTCCCCCCACCGCCTCGACCGCCTGCACGATGGCGGGCGTGTCGGTGCAGACCACCACGGGCCCGAGGCCGGCCTCGATCGCGCGGCGCCAGACATGCACGATCATCGGCTCGCCGGCGATGTCGGCCAGCGGCTTCTCGGGCAGGCGGGTCGCGGCGAGGCGGGCGGGAATCAGGACGAGCGGGTCGGACATGCGGGGGCTTCGCATCCTGCGGGGCGTCGAGTGCCCGGCGAGCCGCGGCTCTTAGCAGTGCCGGCGGGGCTTGTCATGACGGCCGGCCTCGGCGGGGCCCGTGATCGCGGCGGACGCGAACCGTGGCGCCGTCCACACGCCGGCGCTCTGCGACGAACCGACGATGTTTAGAGCCATTGTCAACGGTGTCGCAGAACGGCTAAGCACCGGCGGACTATCACTGCGGCGTGGCGCCGGGCCGCGCCTCGAATCGCCCCTGCTCACCGGAGCATCGGAGCTGCCGAGAATGGATTCCTTCGAGCTTAACAAGGTCGCCGGCGCAGTGCTCGGCGCCCTTCTCCTCGCGATGGGGACGGGCTTCGTGGCCGAGCTGATCTACAAGCCGAAGCCGGCGGGTGATCGCGGCTACGCCCTGCCCGCCGTTGAGGAGAATGCCGCCGCCGCGCCCGCCGCCGCCAAGGAGGAGCCGCTGCCCGTGCGCCTCGCCAGCGCCGACGCCACCAAGGGCCAGGCCGCCGCCAAGAAGTGCATGGCCTGCCACAGCTTCGAGAAGGGTGGCCCGAACAAGGTCGGTCCCGACCTCTACGGCGTCGTCGAGCGGCCGAAGGGCAGCCACGAGGGCTTCGGCTACTCCGCCGCCATGAAGGCCAAGGGCGGCAACTGGACCTACGAGGACCTGGACCACTTCCTGCACGCCCCCAAGCAGTACGTGCAGGGCACCATCATGGCCTTCGCGGGCGTGCCCTCGGGCGCCGAGCGGGCCGACATCCTGGCCTACCTCAAGACCCTCTCCGACAAGCCGGTCGACTTCCCCAAGCCCTGACGGGCCGGACGACGGCATCGGCGAGACGACTTCGAGAAGACGAGGCCGGGCGAGAGCCCGGCCTTTCTCGTCCGGGGCCCCCTGCGCGGACGCGCCCGGGTTGGCGGAGCCGCACCCCGCGACCTAGAACGGGGGGTGAGACCCGTTTCCAGCCGGAGGATCGCCCCGCGTGATCGCACGCCCCCTTACCCGCCGCGCCGCCCTCGCCCTCCTGGGAGCCGCCGCCCTGCCGGCGCAGGCCCCGGCCCAGACGCCGGGGACCGCCCCGGCAGGCAGTGCGGCCCCGGCCGGGACAGCCCCCGCCGACGGGGGCTGGCGCCACGGCCTCTCGCTCCTCGGCGAGCCGAAATACCCGGCGGGCTTCACGCATTTCGACTACGCCAACCCCGACGCGCCGAAGGGCGGGCTGGTGCGGTTCGGCTCCCAGGGCTCGTTCGACAACTTCAACATGATCGTCGCCGGGGTGAAGGGCGACCTCGAGAGCCAGATCCCGCTGATCTACGACACCCTGCTGGCCCAGGCGCAGGACGAGGCCTCGACCTATTACGGCCTGCTCGCCGACGGGGTGCGCCCGGCCGAGGACCTCGGCAGCGTCGTCTACCGCCTGCGGCCGGAGGCGCGCTGGCACGACGGGAAGCCGGTGACGCCCGACGACGTGGTCTTCTCCTTCGAGGTGCTGAAGGAGAACAGCCCGCAATACGCCGCCTATTATCACAACGTGACGAAGGCCGAGGCGACCGGCCCGCACGAGGTCACCTTCACCTTCGCCGAGAAGGGCAACCGCGAATTGCCCCAGATCGTCGGCCAGCTGCCGGTGCTGCCCAAGCACTGGTGGCAGGGCAAGGACGCGACCGGCAAGACCCGCAACCCGACCGAGACGACGCTCGAGATCCCGCTCGGCTCCGGGCCCTACCGCCTCGCCCGGTTCGACGCCGGCCGCACCGCCACCTACGAGCGGGTGCCGGATTACTGGGGCCGCGACCTTCCGGTGAACCGCGGCTCCAACAACTTCGACACCCAGCGCGCCGAGTATTTTCGCGATGCGACGGTGATGATCGAGGCGTTCAAGGCCGACCAGTTCGACTGGCGCACCGAGAACATCGCCCGCAACTGGGCCACCGCCTATGACGGCTTCCCGGCCGTGCGCGAGGGGCGGATCCTCAAGGAGGAGTTTCCGCAGGCCGGCATGGGCATCATGCAGGCCTTCACCCTCAACCTGCGCCGCAAGAAGTTTTCCGACGAGCGGGTGCGCCGGGCCTTCAACCTCGCCTTCGACTTCGAGGAGATGAACCGCACCCTGTTCTACGGGCTCTACAAGCGTGTCGATTCGTTCTTCTTCGGCACCGAGCTGGCCTCGTCCGGCCTGCCCGAGGGCCGCGAGCGGGCGATCCTGGAGAGCGTCAAGGACAAGGTGCCGGCCTCGGTCTTCACCGCGCCCTACAAGAACCCGGTCAACGGCAGCGCGGAAGCCGTACGGGCGAACCTGCGCGAGGCCGTGCGCCTGTTCCAGGAGGCCGGGTACGAGATCCGCGGCAACCAGATGGTCGAGAAGGCGAGCGGCCAGCCCTTCACGGTCGAGTTCCTCGGCTACGACAACTCGGCCGAGCGGGTGGTGCTGCCCTACCGCGCCGCGCTCGAGCGCATCGGCCTCAAGGTGAGCCTGCGGGTCGTCGATCCGGCCCAGTACCAGAACCTGGTGCGCGGCTTCGACTTCGACGCGCTGGCCTTGAGCAACTGGGCCGAATCGCTCTCGCCCGGCAACGAGCAGCGCGACTTCTGGGGCTCGGCCGCCGCCGACCGGCCGGGCTCGCGCAATTACGCGGGCATCAAGGATCCGGGCGTCGACGCGCTCATCGACAAGGTGATCTACGCCGGCGACCGCGAGGAACTGGTGGCCGCGACCCGGGCGCTGGACCGGGTGCTGCTCGCCCACAATTACGTCGTGCCGCAATGGTCCTCGAACGTCTCGCGGACCCTGCGCTGGAACCGGTTCGCCCATCCGGCGGTGCTGCCGAAATACGGCGCCTCGGGCTTCCCGACGACCTGGTGGTACGACAAGGATCTCGCGGCCAAGACCGGGGCGGCGCGCTGATGCGGCGGCGCACCTTCCTCGCCGGGAGCGGGGCGGCCCTGCTCGCCGCCCGCGTGCCCGCCTCGGGCCCCGCCTTGGCGGCGGAGACCGAGCACCACGGCCTGTCTGGCTTCGGCGACCTGAAATACCCGGTCGACTTCCCGCGCTTCGCCTATGTCGACCCGATGGCGCCGAAGGGCGGGACGTTCTCGGCCACGCTCTCGACCACCACCGGCAACCAGGCCTTCGAGACCTTCAACACCCTCAACATCTACGTGCTGAAGGGCGACGGCGCCGGCGGCATGGACCTGACCTTCGACACCCTGATGGTCCGGGCCCTCGACGAGCCCGACGCCCTCTACGGCCTCGTCGCCCGCAGCGTGTCGGTGAGCGCGGACGGGCTGGCCTACCGCTTCCGCTTGCGCCCGCAGGCGCGCTTCCACGACGGCTCGCGGCTCACCGCCCGCGACGTCGCCTTCTCGATCCTGACGCTCAAGGAGAAGGGCCACCCGCAGATCGCCGCGGTCCTGCGCGACGTCGCCGGGGCGAGCGCGGACGGCGACGACGCCGTGGTGGTGCGCTTCGCCCCCGGCCGCAGCCGCGACCTGCCGCTCCTCGTCGCCGAGTTGCCGATCTTCTCGGAGGCCTATTACCGGAGCCGCGGCTTCGAGGCCTCGACGCTCGAGCCGCCGCTCGGCTCCGGCGCCTACCGGGTCGCGCGCTTCGAGGTCGGGCGCTTCATCGCCTTCGAGCGCGTCGCCGATTACTGGGGCGCCGACCTGCCGGTGACCGTCGGCCAGAACAACTTTTCCGAGATCCGCTACGAGTATTTCCGCGATCGCGACGTGGCGTTCGAGGCGTTCAAGGCCGGCACCTTCACCTGGCGCGAGGAGTTCACCGCCCGGGTCTGGGCCACCGGCTACGATTTTCCGGCCGTCCAGGAGGGCCGGGTCAAGCGCGAGACGGTGCCGGACCACACGCCCTCGGCCACGCAAGGGTGGTTCCTCAACACCCGCCGGCCGGTCTTCCGCGATCCGCGCATCCGCGAGGCGGTCGGGCTCGCCTTCGACTTCGAATGGTCGAACCAGAACCTGATGTACGGCGCCTACACGCGCACCGCCTCGTTCTTCGAAAAGTCCGACCTGAAGGCCGAGGGGATGCCGTCCCCCGAGGAACTGGCGCTGCTCGAGCCGTACCGCGGAAAGGTGCCCGACGAGGTCTTCGGCGAGCCGTGGTCGCCGCCGCGCTCGGACGGGTCGGGCCAGGACCGGGCGCTCCTGCGCCGGGCCGACGGGCTCCTGCGCCAGGCCGGCTGCACCCGCGACGGCGGGGTGATGAAGCTGCCGGACGGCCAGCCGCTCGCCTTCGAGTTCCTGGATTCCTCGCCGGTCTTCCAGCCGCTGCTGCAATCCTACATCAAGAACCTGGCCCTGCTCGGCATCCGGGCGAGCTCGCGCCTCGTCGACGCGGCGCAGTACCAGGCGCGGCTCAAGGATTTCGATTTCGACGTGATCTCGACGCGGTTCGGCGGCTCGCCGACGCCGGGCGCCGGCTTGCGCGAGGTCTACGGCAGCCGGGCCGCCAAGGTGCCGGGGTCGCAGAACCTCGCCGGCATCGAAAACCCGGCCGCCGACGCGATGCTCGACCGCATCGCCGACGCGACCTCGCGGGCGGACCTCACTACCGCCTGCCGGGCGCTCGACCGGGTGCTGCGGGCCGGCCGCTACTGGGTGCCGATGTGGTACTCGGGCACCCATCGCCTGGCGCTGTGGGACCTGTACGGCCGCCCGCGCGACCTGCCCCGCTACGGCCTCGGCGTGCCCGCCCTGTGGTGGCACGATGCCGACAAGGCCCGAAAGATCGGACGGACCTGACCTCATGGCCGCCTACATCCTGCGCCGGCTCCTCCTGATGATCCCGACGATCCTCGGGATCATGCTGATCTCCTTCGTCATCGTGCAGTTCGCCCCCGGCGGGCCGGTGGAACGGGTGCTGGCACAGCTCCAGGGCCAGAACACCGCGATGTCCCGGGTCACCGGCGGCGGCGGCGACCTCGCCGGGCGCGGCGGCACCTCTCAGGCCGGGGGAGGGGAATCGAATTCCCGCTACCGCGGCGCGCAAGGCCTCGACCCGGCCTTCATCAAGCGGCTGGAGCAGCAATTCGGCTTCGACAAGCCGGCGCCCGAGCGCTTCGCGAAGATGCTGTGGGACTATGCCCGCTTCGATTTCGGCAAGAGCTACTTTCGCGACGTCTCGGTGCTGCAGCTGATCCGCGAGAAGCTGCCGGTCTCGATCAGCCTCGGCCTGTGGATGACGCTGATCTCCTACGCGATCTCGATTCCGCTCGGCATCCGCAAGGCGGTACGGGACGGCTCGCCCTTCGACGTCTGGACGTCGGGCGTCGTCATCGTCGGCTACGCCATCCCCGGCTTCCTGTTCGCGATCCTGCTGATCGTGCTGTTTGCCGGCGGGTCGTTCTTCCAGGTCTTCCCGCTGCGCGGGCTCACCAGCGAGGGCTGGTCGCAATTCCCGCTCTGGCAGAAGGTGACGGACTACCTCTGGCACCTCACGCTGCCGATCGTCGCCATGGCGATCGGGGCCTTCGCCACCTCGACGCTTCTGACCAAGAACTCGTTCCTCGACGAGATCCGCAAGCAATACGTGCTGACCGCCCGGATGAAGGGATTGTCCGAGCGCCAGGTGCTCTACGGCCACGTCTTCCGCAACGCGATGCTGATCGTGGTGGCGGGGTTTCCCGGCGCGTTCATCTCGGCGTTCTTCGCCGGCTCGCTCCTGATCGAGACCATCTTCAGCCTCGACGGGCTCGGGCTGCTCTCGTTCGAATCGATCGTGAACCGCGACTACCCGGTGGTGTTCGCGAACCTCTACATCTTCTCGCTCCTGGGCCTGGTGGTGAACCTGATCTCCGACCTGACCTACAGCTGGATCGACCCGCGGATCGACTTCGAATCCCGGGCGGCGTGATACGGATTCCGCATCGCGAAGCGATCAACCGGACATCGCAGGAGCCGTCCCGGGACGTTTCAGAGACTGTTTGACCAGTCGACATACTCCATCCCACCAGCAACCTCATCCTGAGGTGTCAGTCCATCGCAGATGGACTGACCTCGAAGAAGGGCTCCAGAAGCCTCCGAGATCACTGGATCCCTCCTTCCGAGGTTCGACGATCTTCGATTGTCTGCGATCTATGATCGCCCGCGATCTATGATCGCCCGCGATCTATGATCGCCAGTACCTCAGGATGAGGTGGAGGGTAGGACAGAAACCCCCCTCGCGATTGTGTCGTCGCAAGTCAAACAGGCTTTCATACGGAAGATCCTGCCGGGTGCATCCGAGAGGGCGCAGGCGGGAGAGACGGCGAACGGCCGGCAGGCCGGACCCGCGCACCACCGGGGCCGGCCGAACCGCCTTGCGGGGGCTCAGTTCGCCGGTGTCGCCCGCCCGGCCTTCAGCGCGCCGATCAGGAACGCGATCATCGCGTCGAGGTCCGGAACGAAGTCGTCCGGGCACTGCACCACCAGCACCGGGTGGCAGTAGCGCACGATCGCCGCATGGACGCAGCGCGCCGCCACCGCGGGGTCCTCGACCGTGAACTCGCCCCGCGCCGCGCCGTCGGCGATGACGCGCTCCAGCACCGCGGTGATCCGGTCGACATGGTGGCGGCAGACATCCCAGCTCTCGGACATCGCCGCCTCGACCATCTCGTGCATCCGCGGATGGCCGGTGAAGCGGCCGACGGCGTCGCGGTGCAGAAAGACGATGACCTCGCGCAGGCGCGCCTCGGCGGTGAGCCCGGGCCGATCGGCGAGGGCGGCGATGCGCGCCTCGACCTCGCCGATGAGACGCGCCACCACCGCCTCGTTGATCGCCTTCTTCGAATCGAAGAACCGATAGACGTTGGCGGGGCTCATCCGAAGGGTCTTGGCGATGTCGGCCACCGTGGTCTTCTGGTAGCCGATCTCACGAAAGAAGCGTTCGGCCGTCGCCAGGATGCGGCAGCGGGTATCGGGCGGCGATTCCTCGACCGGCGAGGGGGCGGACAGGGCAGGGATCATCCACGAAGCCTATCGTGCCGGTCGCGTCGGGGTCAAAAGGCCCCGGCAACCTCGGAGCCGAGTGTGGCATCTGCGTCACCCGGCTCCGGCTGTCGGGGGCCGCGCGTCAGGACCCGAACTGCGAGCCGAGCCGTTCAAGGTACTCGGCGAGGTCGATCCCGCCGACTTTCTTGCCGTAGTCGAACCGCGCGCCGGGCCGGATCGCCACGCTCTCGCGGGCGGTGGTCAGGGTCACGGGCCGGGTGCAGACCCAGGCGCCGTCGCGGCGATGCTCGAAGTAATTCAGGATCTCGTGCCGGTCCACGTCTGACCTCCCGACCAATGTGGTCCGACAACGTGACAGTCGGCCGGAAGTTCATCGAGAGACGATCCGACCACGCGACCTTGCCGACCACACGACCTTGTGCAAGCGTAGCCGTATGTCGGCGCTTGCGCCGGCCGGGGCAGCGCGACACAGTCGGGCGAGGTCATCGAGGAGATGTTTCGCCATGCCGCTCGCCCGCCGCGAGGCCCTGGTCCTGATCGGAAGCGCGCTGATGCTGCCGGCCCGCGCCGCATCGCAGCAGAGCGCCGTCACCGCCTCGGCCTTCGGCTTCGCCAAGCCCGAGGGCGGCAGCCTCGCGCTGGCCGACCTCGCCGGCAAGCCGATTCTGGTCGTCAACACGGCGACCGCCTGCGGCTACGCCCCGCAATTCTCGGGGCTGCAGCAGCTCTGGACCCGGTTCGGCTCCCGCGGGCTGACGGTGATCGCGGTGCCCTCGCCCGATTTCGGCCGCCAGGAGCCCCTCGACGGGATGGCGATCGCCGAGGCCGCGCGCAAGAACCACGGCGTCACCTTCCCGGTGGTGGGCAAGACCAGCGTGACGGGGCCGCAGGCCCACCCGTTCTACCGCTGGGCCGCCGCCGAGAAGCCGGCCGAGCCCCCGCGCTGGAACTTCCACAAGTACCTGGTCGGCCGCGACGGCCACCTGGCGGCGGCCTTCGCCACGCCGGTCGAGCCGACGGACACGCGGGTGATCGCGGCGATCGTCAAGGAGCTGGATGCGGCGGGGTGAGGGATTCCGGTTCGCGAGAGGGATAAGCCGGAGCTATTGTCCATCCATCTCACCCACAACCTCATCCTGAGGCGTTAGCCGATTGAAAATCGGCTGACCTCGAAGGAGGCTCCAGAAGTCTCAGGGCGAACTGGAGTCCTCCTTCGAGGTCAGTCCATCATCGATGGACTGACACCTCAGGATGAGGTCGGCGGGTGGGAATGGCAGTGGGCTCGGTTGCCTGAAGCGCGAGCCCACTCCGAACCGCTCAGGCCACCGCCTTCTGCGCGCCGGTCTGGACGTGGAAGTCCGGCCCGTTGCCGGTCTTCGCCACGTAGCCGGCCCGGATCACGAAGTCGCCGAAGCGCTCGCCCTGGGTCCGGTCCTTGGCGTAGGCCGCGAAGAGCGGGTCGAGCTTGGGGCGGATGTCGGCGGCCGTGACGTCCTCGGCGTAGAGCTTGCTCAGCCGCGAGCCGTCGAAGGCGGCGCCGAGATAGAGGTTGTAGCGCTCGGGGCCGCGGCCGACGAGGCCGATCTCGGCGATGAACGGCCGGGCGCAGCCGTTCGGGCAGCCGGTCATCCGGATGGTGATGTCGTCCTCCGCGAGGCCGTGGGAGGCCAGACTCTCCTCCAGCTCGTCGATCAGGCTCGGCAGGTAGCGCTCGCTCTCGGCCAGCGCCAAGCCGCAGGTCGGCAGCGCCACGCAGGCGAGGCTGTTGCGGCGCAAGGCCCCCGCGCCGGTGGTGAGGCCGTATTCCTGCACCAGCGCGTCGATCTCCGCCTTCTTGTCCGCCGGGACGTTGGCGATGATGACGTTCTGGTTGCCGGTGAGGCGGAAATCGCCCTGGTGCACCTCGGCGATGCGGCGCAGGCCGGCCAGGAATTGCGGCCCGCCCTCGACGTCCTTGATCCTGCCCGACGGCACGTAGAGCGTCAGGTGGTGCTTGCCGTCGTCGCCCGCGACCCAGCCGTAGCGATCGCCGTTGCCCGTGAAGGTGAAGGGCTTCGGATCCTGGAAGGCGCGGCCGACGCGCTTCTCGACCTCGGCCCGGAAGGCCTTCAGGCCGTAGCGCTCGATCGTGTACTTCAGGCGGGCGTTCTTGCGGACGTTGCGGTTGCCCCAGTCGCGCTGGACGGTCATCACCGCCTCGGCGACCTTGAGGGCGTATTCCGGCTCGGAAAAGAGCATCACGTCGGCGGTGCGCGGGAAGGTGTCGGTCTCGCCGTGGGTCATGCCCATGCCACCGCCGACGGTCACGTTCCAGCCCGTCACCTTGCCCTCCTTGTCGAGGATCGCGATGAAGCCGAGGTCGTGGGCGTAGACATCGACCTCGTTAGAGGGCGGCACCGCCACGATGGTCTTGAACTTCCGTGGCAGGTAGGTCTTGCCGTAGACAGGCTCGACCTCGCCCGCATCCTCGCCCCCGACCACGCGCTCGCCGTCGAGCCAGATCTCGCGCCAGGCATTGGTCTTCGGCAGGAGGCTGTCGGAGATGTCCTTGGCCAGCGTGTAGGCCGCCTCGTGGGCGCCCTTCTGGGCCGGGTTCGTCGCCGCCATCACGTTGCGGTTGACGTCGCCGCAGGCCGCGATCGTGTCGAGCAAGGCCGCATCGATCGCCGCCATCGTGCGCTTGAGGTTCGACTTGATGACGCCGTGATACTGGAAGGTCTGGCGCGTCGTCGCCCGCAGGGTGCCGTTGGCGTAGGTGCGGGCGATCTCGTCGAGGATCAGCCACTGCTTCGGGGTCACGACGCCGCCGGCGATGCGCAGGCGGATCATGAAGGAATACGCCTTGTCGAGCTTCTTCCTGGTCCGCTCGGCGCGCAGGTCGCGGTCGTCCTGCAGGTACATCCCGTGGAACTTCACGAGCTGCCCGTCATCGTCGGAGATCGCGCCGGTGGCGTTCTTCAACAGCCCCTCGGCGAGGGTGCCGCGCAGGTAGCCGCTGGCGATCTTGATGTGCTCGTTGGCCGAGAGCTTGGCGGCGCGCGCCGCTTCCGCCTCGGTGATCGGGCGCTCGGTCGGCGGCGTCTCGTAGACGCGCTCGGCGGGGGAGAGGTCGGCGGTCTTGTGGTCGGCCATGGGGTGTGTCCGTTCGGGCGCCGGATGCGGCGCGTAATCTACCGGCATCTCCGGCGCGTGACAGCGCCGAATGAGACGCGGGAACCCCTCTCCCGTGTGGGAGAGGGGGGACAGTGCTAGTACACGTCCTGCTGGTAGCGGTGGCTGCGCTCCAGGCCGGCCACGGCAGCCTCGGCGGCAGCCGCATCCAGACCCTTCACATCCGCGAAAGCCTTCACCAACGCGGCCCGCACGTCCTTGGCCATCGCCTTGGCGTCGCCGCAGACGTAGAAATGGGCGCCGCCGTCGAGCCAGGACACCAGCTCGCGCCGCTGCTCCCAGATCCGGTCCTGGACGTAGACCTTCTCGGGCTGGTCGCGCGAGAAGGCGACGTCGATGCGCGCCAGCGACCCGTCCTCCAGGGCTTCCTGCCATTCGAGCTGGTACAGGAAGTCGTGGGTGAAATGGCGGTCGCCGAAGAACAGCCAGTTCTTGCCCGGCGCCTCGGTGGCGCGGCGCTCCTGCACGAAGGCGCGGAACGGCGCGACGCCGGTGCCGGGGCCGACCATGATGATGTCGGTGGCCGGGTTCGACGGCAGGCGGAAATGCTTGTTGGGCTTCACCCGCACCTTGAGCTTGGCGCCGTTGCGGATGCGGTCCGCGACATGGACCGAGGCGACGCCGGTGCGCGCCCGGTCGTGGGTGGTGTAGCGCACCGCCGCGATGGTCAGGTGGGCCTCGTCGCCGACCTCGGCCCGCGAGGAGGCGATCGAGTAGGCCCGCGGCGGCAGCGGCCGGGTGATGTCGGTGAGGTGTTGCGCGGAGAGCTTCGCCGGATAGGTCTCGATCAGGTCGATGAGGTGCCGGCCCTCGATCCAGGCCCGGACCTCGTTCGACTCGATCAGGCGGCGCGCCTCGTCGTGGCCGGTGGCCTTGACGAAGCGCTCGACGGTGGCGGCCGACAGGGTGGTGATGTCGCGCTCGGCCAATAGGGCCTGGCGCAGCACCGAATCGCCCTCGAGACCGGCGGCCTTGAGGATCTGGTCGACCAGAGTCGGGTCGTTCTCGGGGTAGAGTTCGAGGGAGTCGCCGGGCTCGTAGGCCGGGGCGCCATCCTCGAAGGCCAGCGCGAGGTGGATCGTCTCCTTGTCGGAGCGCGACGAGTTCAGGTTGACGTGCTCGATCACCTCGACGGTGACCGGCTCGCGGCTGACCTCGACCTCCTCGTCGGCGCCGGCGGCGCGGGCGAAGTCGACCGCCACGACGTTGCCGGCGGGCTCGGCCGGCGCGAGCGCCTTGAGGGCGTCCTTGATCCAGGCGGCGGCCGGCTTGTCGAAGTCGAGGTCGCAGTCGACCCGCGGCAGCACGCGCTTGGCGCCGAGCGCCTCGAAGCGCTCGTCGAGGCGCTTTCCGATGGCGCAGAACTCGGCATACGAGGTGTCGCCCAGCGCCAGCACGCCGAACTCGACCCCGTCGAGGCGCGGCGCGCCCTCGCCCATGATCTCGCCGTAGGTCCGCACGGCCCGGGCCGGCGGCTCGCCCTCGCCCCAGGTGGCGGCAATGACGACGACGCGCTTCTCCTTGGCCAGAGCCGCCACGTCGAGATCGGCGAAATCGACGACCTTCGGCTTGAAGCCGGACTTGCGCGCGAGCTTGGAGACGTCGCCGGCGAGCTTCTCGGAGTTGCCCGACTCGCTGGCGAACAGGATCGTCAGCGGCTCGGCGGCCCGGGGCGGCGCGACCGGGGCGGGCGCCTCGGCGGTGGCGGCGCCGCCAGCGGCGTCGAGCCCGGCGAGGAAGCCGGCGAGCCACGCCCGCTGCAGGGCGGTGGTGGAGCCGAGGGCGGCATCGAGATGGGCCCGCTCGGCGTCGCCGAAGGGAGCCGTGCGGGGAAGAAGCGCGGGGCGAGACATGCCCGCACAGATGTGCCCGCGCCGCCCCGGAGTCAACCGAAATGTTCTTTTTGAAGAACGCGTCCGCGGGAGATCGTCGTTATCGTCCGTGGGCGCCAAAAGAGAATATTATTTCCCGCCCGCCGCGACCGGCTGCACGTACGGCGCCGTCGGCAGCGGCAGGGCGGTGGTGCTCTTCACCTTCTCCATGGCGAACCGGGAGGTGACGTTCTTCAGGGGCAGCCCGGCGATGAGGCGCTTGTAGAAGGCGTCGTAGGCCTGCATGTCCGCTACCACGACGCGGAGCATGTAGTCCACGTCGCCGGCCATGCGGTAGAATTCCAGCACCTCGGGCATTCCCGCGACGGTGGCGGCGAAGCGCTCCAGCCACTCGCGCGAGTGGTCGCTGGTCTCGATCGAGACGAAGACCGTGAGGCCCAGGCCGAGCTTGACCGGGTCTAGCACCGCCACCCGGCGGTCGATCACCCCGTCCGCCTCGAGGCGCTGGATGCGCTTCCAGCACGGGGTCTGCGACAGGCCGACGCGCTCCCCGATCTGGGCGATCGACAGCGTCGCGTCGTTCTGGAGCAGGGCGAGGATCTTCAGATCGATGGCATCCACTGCGCGGCTCCGGTTTTGGAGAAGAATCTTTCAAGACTGACCCGAGGGAAGGGAACGGATTTTCCGCCGGGATCGTTGCCGAGGCTGCAATGTCGGCCGGATGCGGTGGTGAGGGATCGAAATTCCCCGAAAAACACCGGGACCGCATTCCAGCCATGCCTTGACAGTGTTCGGTATAGCGAACAGTTACCCCCTCACACAAGCAGCCAATCCCGGGCTCTCCATGACCCTCTCCCTCGACCACGCGGCGCAAAGCGCCCTGGCGGACGACCTGGCGGCGCGCCTGCGTCCCCTCGCCCTGTCGGAGCGCCTCGCGCTGATCGACGCGACAGTGGGCGGCCGCCTGGTCTTCACCACGAGCTTCGGCCTGGAGGACCAGGCGCTGACCCACGCCTTGCGCATGGCGAAGTCCCGCGCCGAGATCGTCACCCTCGATACCGGCCGGCTCTTCCCCGAGACCTACGACACCTGGGCTGAGACGGAGGCCGCCTACGGCTTCCGCATCCGCGCCTACGCGCCGGAGCGCGAGGCGGAGGAAAGCTTCGTCGCGGAATCCGGCATCAACGGCTTTCGCCACTCGGTCGCGGCGCGCCAGGCCTGCTGCGGCTTCCGCAAGGTCGAGCCGCTGGGCCGCGCGCTCGCCGGGGCCGCCGGCTGGCTCACCGGCCTGCGCGCCGGCCAGTCGGCCAACCGGGCCGAGACGCCGCTCGCCGAGGCCGACCCCGTCCGCGGCCTGATCAAGCTGAACCCGATCGCCGACTGGACCCGCGAGGCGCTGGCCGAGCTGATCCGGCAGAATTACGTGCCCTACAACGTGCTTCACGACCGCGGCTTCCCGTCGATCGGCTGCGCGCCCTGTACCCGCTCGGTGAAGGTCGGCGAGCCCGAGCGCGCCGGCCGCTGGTGGTGGGAGCAGGCGGGCAAGCAGGAATGCGGCCTCCACGTCGCGGGTGCGCCCGGCAGCGAGATCAAGCCCGGTCGAGAGCCCGCCGCCTTCGAGCCGGCACAGTCTTCAGAGACGTCTTCGAAAACATCCAACCCGGAGCTGGCCGCATGAGTGCCGCCCTCAAAGTCCGCACCGACGGGCTCGACCGCCTGACCCACCTCCAGCGCCTGGAGGCCGAGAGCATCCACATCATGCGGGAGACGGTCGCCGAGACCGAGAATCCGGTGATGCTGTACTCGATCGGCAAGGATTCCTCGGTCCTGCTGCACCTGGCGCTCAAGGCCTTCGCGCCCGGCCGCCTGTCGTTCCCGCTGCTGCACGTCGACACGACCTGGAAGTTCCGCGAGATGATCGCGTTCCGCGATCGTCGCGCCAAGGAGCTCGGCCTCGACCTCCTGGTCCACACCAACCCGGACGGGCTCGCCCGCGGCATCGGGCCGGTGAGCCACGGCTCCGAGGTCCATACCGACGTGATGAAGACCCAGGCCCTGCGCCAGGCCCTCGACAAGCACAAGTTCGACGCGGCCTTCGGCGGCGCGCGGCGCGACGAGGAGGCCTCGCGGGCCAAGGAGCGCATCGTGTCCTTGCGCACCGCGCAGCACCGCTGGGACCCCAAGCGCCAGCGCGCCGAGCCCTGGCACCTCTACAACATGAAGAAGCAGCGCGGCGAGTCGTTGCGGGTCTTCCCGCTGTCGAACTGGACCGAGCTCGATATCTGGCTCTACATCGAGCAGGAGAACATCCCGATCGTCCCGCTCTATTACGCGGCCGAGCGCCCGGTGGTGAGCCGCGACGGGCAGCTGATCATGGTCGACGACGAGCGGCTGCCGCTGAATCCCGGCGAGACGCCGGAGATGCGGCTCGTGCGGTTCCGCACGCTCGGCTGCTACCCGCTGACCGGGGCGGTGGAGAGCGACGCCGCGACCCTCCCGGAGATCATCGGCGAGACGCTGGCCGCCCGCACCTCCGAGCGGCAGGGCCGGGTGATCGACAAGGACGGCGCCGGCGCCATGGAGCGCAAGAAGCAGGAAGGCTACTTCTGATGACCGTGCACCAATCCACCCGCGCCTTCGGCTACGAGGCCTTCCTCGCCGCCCACCAGCGCAAGGAAGTGCTGCGGTTCATCACCTGCGGCTCCGTCGACGACGGCAAGTCGACCCTGATCGGGCGACTCCTGCACGACACCAAGCAGATCTTCGACGATCAGGTGAGCGCGCTCGAGCGCGACTCGCGCCGCCACGGCACGCGGGGCGGGGAGCTCGACCTCGCGCTCCTCGTCGACGGCCTCCAGGCCGAGCGCGAGCAGGGCATCACCATCGACGTCGCCTACCGGTTCTTCTCGACCGAGCGGCGCTCGTTCATCGTCGCCGACACCCCCGGCCACGTCCAGTACACCCGCAACATGGCGACCGGCGCCTCGACCGCCGAGGTCGCGGTGCTGCTGGTCGATGCCCGCAAGGGGCTGAGCCCGCAGACGAAGCGCCACGCGCTGCTGGTCTCGATGCTCGGCATCCGCCGCGTCGTGCTCGCCGTCAACAAGATGGACCTGATCGGCTGGTCCGAAAGTCGGTTCGAGGCGATCGTCGCCGAGTTCCAGGCCTTCGCCAAGGACCTGCGCTTCACCGACGTCACCGGCATCCCGCTCTCGGCGGCGAACGGCGACAACGTCGTGCTGCCGGGCACCGCCGCCCCCTGGTACACCGGTGCGCCGCTGCTCCAGTACCTCGAAGAGGTGCCCGCGCACGTCGAGGAGGAGGCCGCTCCCTTCCGCATGGCGGTGCAGTGGGTCAACCGGCCGAATTCCGACTTCCGCGGTTTCTCCGGCCTGATCGCCTCGGGTGCGGTCGCGGTCGGCGACGCCGTGGTGGTGGCGCCCGCCGGCACCCCGTCCACGGTGGCCCGCATCTACACCTATGACGGCGACCTGGAGCGGGCCATCGCCGGCCAGTCGGTGACCCTGGTGCTCGCCGACGAGGTCGATGCCTCGCGCGGCAGCGTCATCACAGCGGCCGCGCAGCCGCCGATCGTCAGCGACCGGCTCGAGGTCCGGCTGTTCTGGGCGAACGAGGCCGAGCTGACGCCGGGCGCCACCTACCTCGCGAAGGTCGGCACCGTGACGGCGAATGCCGTGGTCGAGGCCGTGCGCGCGCGCATCGACACCGAGACCGGGCAGGGCGTGCCGGCCGACGCTTTGAGCGCCAACGACATCGGCGACGTGACGCTCAGCCTCGACCGCAAGGTCGCGGTCGACGCCTATCGCCAGAACCGCGACACCGGCAGCCTGATCCTGATCGACCGGGCCACCACCGACACCGCGGCCCTCGGCCTCGTCCAGGCTCTGCCGGTCGCTCCGCAAGGCGGCGCGAGGACCGATGCCAAGGCCGAGCCGAAGACCGAACCGACGACCGGGGCGGCGCCCGCCGGCGGCGGTCTGCTCGGCTCCCTGAAGCGACTGTTCCGGGGTTCGTCGCTCGCGCTCGTCGCCGGGGCCTCGCTCCTGGCGTTCGCCGGGGCGCCCGCCCCGGTCGAGGCGCAGACGCTGCTCAACGTCTCGTACGACCCGACCCGGGAGCTGTACCGGGCGATCGACGCGGCCTTCGCCAAGGAGTGGAAGGCCAAGACCGGCGAGACCGTGACGGTGCGCGCCTCGCATGGCGGGTCTGGCGCCCAGGCCCGCTCGGTCATCGACGGGCTGCCGGCCGACGTGGTGACGCTGGCGCTCGCCAGCGACATCGACGCCATCGCGGCCCGCTCGAAGAAGCTGCCGGCCGACTGGCAGACGCGCCTGCCCAACAACTCGACGCCCTACACCTCGACCATCGTGTTCCTGGTCCGCAAGGGCAACCCGAAGGGCGTCAAGGACTGGGACGACCTGGTGAAACCGGGGATCCAGGTCATCACCCCGAACCCGAAGACCTCGGGCGGCGCGCGCTGGAACTACCTCGGCGCCTACGCCTACGCCCTCGCCAAGAACGGCAACGACGAGGCCAAGGCGAAGGACTTCGTCACCGCCCTGTTCAAGAACGTGCCGGTGCTCGACACCGGCGCGCGCGGAGCCACCACCACCTTCGTGCAGCGGGGCCTCGGCGACGTGCTGATCGCCTGGGAGAACGAGGCGTTCCTGGCCGACGAGGAATTCGGCAAGGGCAAGTTCGACATCGTCGTGCCGTCGCTCTCGATCCTGGCCGAGCCGCCGGTGGCCTTGATCGACGCCAACGTCGACCAGAAGGGCACCCGCAAGCAGGCCGAGGCCTACCTGCAGTTCCTCTACACGCCGGAAGCGCAGAAGATCATCGCCAAGAACTTCTACCGCCCGCGCGACGAGGCGGCAGCGGACAAGGCCGACCTCGCCCGCTTCCCCAAGCTGAAGCTCGTCACCATCGACGACACCTTCGGCGGCTGGGCCAAGGCCCAGAAGACCCACTTCGACGACGGCGGCGTGTTCGACGCCATCCTGAAGTCCCGCCAATGAGCGACGCCGCGGCCCTGCCCGCGGGCCGGGCCGCGGCCCGACCCCGCTTCCGGCGCCCGACTGCGATCCCGGGCTTCCGCCTGACCTTCGGGATCACGCTCACCTACCTGACCCTGCTCGTCCTGTTGCCGCTCGCGGTGCTGCTGCTGCGCGCCGCCAGCGTCGGCCCGGCCGGCCTGTGGGCCTTGATCACCGATGCCCGCAACCTCGCGGCGCTCAAGACCTCGTTCGGCCTGTCGCTCGCGGCCGCCGCGATCGACGCGGTGTTCGGGCTGCTGATCGCCTGGGTGCTGACCCGCTACCGGTTTCCCGGCCGCCGCCTGATCGACGCGCTCGTCGACCTGCCCTTCGCGCTGCCCACCGCCGTGGCCGGCATCGCGCTCGCCAGCCTCTACGCGCCGAACGGCTGGCTCGGCGAGCCGCTGATGGCTCTCGGCATCAAGGTCGCCTACACGCCGCTCGGCATCCTGGTGGCGCTGGTCTTCGTCGGCCTGCCGTTCTGCGTCCGCACGGTGCAGCCGCTGGTCGCCGAGATCGACAAGTCGAGCGAGGAGGCGGCCGCGATCCTCGGCGCCTCGCGGTTCCGGGCGCTGGTCACGGTGATCCTGCCGCCCCTGATCCCCGCGATGCTGACGGGCTTCGCGCTGGCCTTCGCCCGGGCCGTCGGCGAGTACGGCTCGGTGATCTTCGTCGCCGGCAACCTGCCCTACGTCTCCGAGATCGCCCCGCTCCTGATCGTGATCAAGCTGGAAGAATTCAACTACGCGGGCGCCACCGCCATCGCCGCCGTGATGCTGCTGATGTCCTTCACCGCGCTCCTCGCCATCAACCTCTTGCAGGATTTCAGCCGCCGCAGGTTCGGGCATGTCTGAGACCATCGTTCCCTCCATCGCCCCCCCGGCCCGCCCCGCCGCCCGCGGGGCCCACGCCGCGCTGACCGAGCCGCGCCCGGTCCGCATCGCGCTGACGCTGCTGGCGGTCGCGTTCCTGGCCCTCTTCCTGCTGCTGCCGCTCGCCGTCGTCTTCGTCGAGGCGCTGAGCAAGGGGGTGGGGGCCTATCTCGACACCTTCGCGGAGCCCGACGCGCTGGCGGCGATCCGCCTGACGCTCCTCGTCGCGGTGATCGCGGTGCCGCTCAACGTGGTGTTCGGCCTGTGCGCCTCCTGGGCCATCGCCAAGTTCGACTTCCGCGGCCGCAACCTGCTGATCACCCTCATCGACCTGCCGTTCTCGGTCTCCCCGGTGGTGGCGGGCCTGATCTACGTCCTGATCTTCGGGGCGCAGGGACTGTTCGGCCCGTTCCTGCAGCGCCACGGGATCGAGATCATCTTCGCGGTGCCGGGCATCGTGCTCGCCACGGTGTTCGTCACCTTCCCGTTCGTGGCCCGCGAGCTGATCCCCTTGATGCAGGACCAGGGCACCACCGACGAGGAAGCCGCGTTGACCCTCGGCGCCAGCCCGTGGCGGGTGTTCCGCACCGTGACGCTGCCCAACGTGCGCTGGGCGCTGCTCTACGGGGTGCTGCTCTGCAACGCCCGGGCGATGGGCGAGTTCGGGGCCGTGTCGGTCGTGTCGGGTCGCATCCGGGGGCTCACCAACACCATGCCGCTGCACGTCGAGATCCTGTACAACGAGTACAATTACGTGGCGGCGTTCGGGATCGCCTCGCTGCTGGCGCTCCTCGCGCTCGTCACCCTGGCGGGCAAGTCTTTCCTCGAATGGCGCCACGCCGATGCGCTGGCCGGACGCGGAGCCCACTGAGATGACCGCAGGTTTCGCGCCCACCGCCCTCTCCCTGCGCCGCGAGGCGTCCGCCCGCCCGGTCGAGGCGGCCTCCGCCGAGCGCCTGCGCCAGGCCGGCACGGCGGTCCGGGTCGACGGCATCGTCAAGCGCTATGGCGGCGCCGGCCCGGCGGCGCTCGAAGGTGTCAGCCTGGCGATCGAGCCGGGCGAGCTTCTGGCCCTGCTCGGCCCCTCGGGCTCGGGGAAGACGACGCTCCTGCGCGTCATCGCCGGGCTCGAGATCCCGGACGGCGGCAAGGTGTTCTTCGGCCAGCAGGACACCACCGACCTGCCCGTGCAGCGCCGCGGCGTCGGCTTCGTGTTCCAGCACTACGCCCTGTTCCGCCACCTGACGGTGTTCGAGAACATCGCCTACGGGTTGCGCTCGCGCCCCCGGGCGCAGCGCCCGCGGGAGGACGAGATCCGCCGTCGGGTCGAGCGCCTGCTGGAGCTGGTGCAGCTCCCCGACCTCGCGAAGCGCTTCCCGGGCCAGCTGTCGGGCGGCCAGCGCCAGCGGGTGGCGCTCGCCCGCGCGCTCGCCGTCGAGCCCTCGGTGCTGCTCCTCGACGAGCCGTTCGGGGCGCTGGACGCCCAGGTGCGCAAGGACCTGCGGCGCTGGCTGCGGGAGATCCACCGCGAGACCGGCCAGACCACGATCTTCGTCACCCACGACCAGGACGAGGCGCTGGAACTCGCCGACCGGATCGCGATCCTCAACAAGGGCCGCATCGAGCAGGTCGGTGCCCCCCACGAGGTGCAGGACCACCCCGCCTCGCGCTTCGTGATGTCCTTCGTCGGCGAGACCGCCCGCCTGCCCGCGGAGGTCGTCGACGGCCACGTCCGCGTCGCCGGGCACCCGGTGATCGCCGCGCAGTCCGGCTGGCCGCACGGCCCGGTCGATCTGTGCCTACGGCCCTGGGACCTCACGGTCGGGCAGGGCGCCGGCACGCTGCCCGGCACCGTGCGCGAGTGGCGCCGCACCGGGCGGGGCACCGTGGCGGAGATCCAGCTCGACGGCGCCGAGGCCCCGGTCGAGGTCAAGGTGACGGAGGTCTACGCCCCGGGCGACCGGGTGGCGCTGGCGGTGGGCGCCGCGCGGGTTTTTCCGCGCGGCTAGAGCATTTTCCGACGAAGCGGATGCCGGTTCGTCGAAGAAAATGCAGCAAAATCAGAAGCCTAGAGAGCTTCGCGATTGCAAGGCGATCGTGAAGCGCTCTAGGTCGAGGCCGGGTGACGGCGGACGCGGCCCGCGCTCACCCGGTCTCGCCGCCCCGCGCGACGAGGCCGAAGCGCAGGATCTCGCCGGCGACGTGGTCGAGGCCGACGACCTTCTCGGCCGCGCCGCGCTCGATCGCCTCTTTCGGCATCCCGAACACCACCGAGCTCGCCTCGTCCTGCGCGATCGTCCGGGCGCCGGCCCGGCGCATCTCCAGGAGGCCGGCGGCGCCGTCGTCGCCCATGCCGGTCATGATGATGCCGAGCGCGTTGCCGCCCGCGGCCTGCGCGGCGGAGCGAAACAGCACGTCGACCGAGGGACGGTGGCGCGAGACCGGCGGGCCGTCCTTGATCGCGACATGGTAGCGGCCGCCCGAGCGCTGTAGCAGCATGTGGCGGGCGCCCGGCGCGACCAGCGCGAGGCCCGGCCGCACCACGTCGCCGTCCTCCGCCTCCTTGACGGCGATGGCGCAGAGCCCATCGAGCCGGCGCGCGAAGGCGGCGGTGAAATGCTCGGGCATGTGCTGGACGATCAGGATGCCGGGGCAGTCCGGCGGCAGCGGCTGGAGCACGTTGCGCAGCGATTCCGTGCCGCCGGTCGAGACGCCGATGCAGACCACAGGCTCGGTCGCCACCACCGGACGGCGGCCGGCCACCGGGGGCAGCATCGCGTCGGCGGTGAGCTTGGCCTCGACCGGGCGGGGCCGCCCGGCGCTCCGGGGCTTCGCCCGGGCGGCGGCCCGCACGGCGTCGCAGACGCGCCGGGAGGAATCGATCAGCGCCTGGCGGGTGTCGACCCGGGGCTTGGGCAGAACCGCGACCGCGCCGGCCTCCATCACCTCGGCGACGAGCTGCGAGCCCGGCTCGGCCAGCCCCGAGCAGACGATCACGGGGATCGGCTTCTGCGCCATGATCTTGCGCAGGAAGGTGAGCCCGTCCATCCGCGGCATCTCGAGGTCGAGGAGGATCACGTCCGGCAGATCGTCGCGGATGCGCCGCGCCGCCGCGAACGGATCGGCGGCGGTGGCGAGCACCGCGATGTCCGGCGCCTCGCCCAGGATGCCGGCGAGCGTCTGGCGCACCGAGGCCGAATCGTCGACGATCAGGACCCGGATCGGGTCGCGGGCGCTCACCGGCCGCTGCCTTCGGGACGGCGGAAGATCGACGAGGTCTCCTGGACCACCCCGGCGGCGCCGACCCCCGCCATCGATTCCGAATGGCCGACCACCAGGAAGCCCCCCGGGGCGAGGTGCCGGGCCAGGTGCTCGACGACCTTCTTCTGCGTCGGCTTGTCGAAGTAGATCAGCACGTTGCGGCAGAAGATGACGTGCACGCCCGAATCGACGGGATAGCGGTCGTCCATCAGGTTGAGGTGCTGGAACCGGACCTGGCGGCGCAATTCGGGGACGATGCGGCCCTCGCGGCGGGCCGGGTCGCGGGCCTCCATGACGTAGCGGCGGCGGAACTCGGGCGGCACCGGCGCCAGCATGTCGGTGGCGTAGATCCCCCGCGCCGCGACGGCGAGCACCTGGGTCGAGATGTCGGTGCCCAGGATGCCGTAGGACATCTCGTGGCCGGCCCGCACCATGTCGTCGAGGACCATCGCCAAGGTGTAGGCCTCGGCCCCGATCGAGGCCGCGGCGCTCCACACCTTCAGCCGCAGCGGCCGGCCGCGGCCGCGCGCGGCGAGCCGCGGCACCGCCTCGTCGCGTAGGAAGTCGAAGTGGCTCGGCTCGCGGAAGAAGTCGGTCTTGTTGGTGGTCACGCAGTCGATCAGATGCGTGAGTTCCTGGGAGAGGAAGCCCTCCTCGAACAGCAGCCGCCCGTAGGCGTCGAGCCCGTCGAGGTCGAGGGCGCGGACGCGCTTGCGCAGGCGGCCCTCGACCATCGTGCGCTTGACCGCGGGAAGCTGGATGCCGACCCGCTCCTCGATCAGCGCGGCGATCGAGCGGTAATGGCCGTCCTGCAGAACGGAGCCGATCTCAGGCTGCATCGCGGAGCGCCGGGGCGTCGCCCGCCATCAGGCGCGCGAGGTCGAAGACCACCACGAAGGCCTCGCCCTTGCGGCCGATGCCGGCGATGTAGTCGGCGCGCCAGCGCCCGCCGACCTCCGGGGCGTCCTCCATCCGGCCGGGATCGAGGGCGGTGACCTCGAAGACCCGGTCGGCGACGACGCCGATCCCGGCGGGTCGGCCGTTCACCGTCACGTCGAGCAGGATGATCCGCGTCGCCGCGGTCGGCTCCACGGGGGCGAGCCCGAGCTTGGTGCGCAGGTCGATCACCGGATAGCTGCGGCCGCGCACGTCGATCATGCCGAGGAGGAAGGACGGGGCCTGCGGCAGGGCCGAGACCGGCCGGTGGTCGAGGATCTCCTGCACGTGGGCGATCGGGATCCCGAAGGTCTCGCGGTCGAGCCCGAGGGTGAGGTACTGCGCGGTGGCGTGGGACATCCGGGGCCGCTCCGGCGGGAAGGGGACGGAGCCGTCGACGGGCCCCGTGATGGGAGGGAAAGGGGGCCGGCATCGGCCCCCTCAGGGTCAGGCGCTGCGCTTGAACGCGGCGTCGTCCTCGTCCTCGCCCATGTCGAAGGCGAAGCCGCCGCTGCGCGGCAGGGCCGGGCGACCGGCGGGCGCCTTGGCCACCGGCTTGGATGCGACCTTCGGGGCGGCCTTCGCGGCCACCTTGACCGGAGCCGCCATCCGGGCCGCCGTGCGCTGCAGCTGGCCGATGCCCGCCTCCATCTCCGCCCCGGACTCGCCGATGCGGAAATACGCGATCGTCGCCTGAAGCTGCTCGGCCTGCGCCGCCAGTTCCTCCGACGTCGCCGACACCTGCTCGGACGCCGACG